>JABIRI010000076.1 GCA_018667915.1 Opitutaceae bacterium
GGCTCACCTTCGACTTCGGCTCCAACGAAATCACCGTGCCAGAGCCTTCCAGCTACGGTGCCCTCCTGATGGCCTTCGTCCTCGCCGCCTGGACCACCCGCCGCCCCCGCCGCCAAGCGGAATAACACTTAAGTCGAAGCGACGTAAGCTTCCATCGCTTCACGCGTAACGTTGTGCCGGGCACTACAGCGCGGGCATCGAATCTCGATCATTTGATCGTTTTCAAACAACCCGTCGCCATCCGCTTTAAACGCCGAAGCGAGCACCTGTAGCATCCGTTTTTGATCGCAACCGCAGTGCCATCGCTGGACCCGCCGCTCCATCAAATTCGTCTCCTCTTTTTCGTGGAGAGTTTTGACCTGCTCCGTCGTCAATGCGCCAAACCACGTCATATCGCAATCGGGGTGCTCGCTCACTAAAGCAAAATTCTCGCCACCCAAATCAAAGAACCGCGCCCCGCGTTGTTCGCTTCGGGCATAAAATTCCTCTACTGCCACCAGTGGATCATCGCCCTCAAAAGCAACCGAACTCCGGCGCTTCTCCCCGCGGCCACGAATCACATCGGCGAAGAACAGGTTCTCCGGCATCTCCTTTACGTTCTCATCGAAGATTCGGCCCGTGACCGATCCGTCCTCGTTGTCACCCGTCAGAAAAAGATTCACGAGCGGGTTCTGAAAATTGATCGTCCACGCCGTTATTTCGTTCCACGGGCGCGACGCGCAATGCAGGACAAACCCCGCCAGCGCCCGTTTGAACATGGCATCGTGACGTGGGTCGGGTTTGATCCCGTGATCCGCAAGATGCAGATAGTAATCGACAAAGAGCGGTCCAAACTCCGCCGAAGCCAGCAACGCATTTCGCTCCCGCACAAACCAGGTGCAGACCTCCAATCCCGCTTCCGCTTCGGACGATGACTTTGATTGCTCATTACTCATTCGCGAAACCCTCCACGCCAAACCGCTGGTGTCCAACCCTGAGTTGACCTTACCGCGATTCCGAGTCCTGCAACTCACGCCAAGCCCGCGCGTAGCGTTCACCAAATTCGTCCAAACTCGAAGCGTTAAAATGCACCATATCGTCTTTGGCACTGAGTCCCGCCGAACTCACCAACGTGATCCTCGGATCGTCGGCCGCCACCTTTCGGTGAATGTCATTCACCCGCATACGCTCAGGCTTCACCGGCTTGCCCGGGAATTGCCCCAGTTGCCCCATCACAATTGGTAAATTCGGTGCAACCAGATCTCGACGGAAACGGGCAAACAGCTCCGTCAATCGTTCGGCATAGTGATCTACGCGGCCGGGATTCCCATCAGCCTCACCTTGATGCCAGAGCATGCCCATCAATTTCCCCCGTGACCGGACTGCCCGCACCCGCGCGATGGCATCATCGTAAGGGAAACCTCCCGTTGGCTCAAAATAGATCCCCGGTGCCCACACTTCTACCGATGATCCCCCGCAGGCGGCCGGGATAAACCCAATCGTAACTCCGGGGTTATCGCGCAAATACGCCCGCGCAAAACTCCGCGCCATTCCTACTCCCGCCACACCCTTATCCCAATGAATCGGATCCAGGGCAGGTCCCCAAGAACCGTCCTGCCGTAACGCCATCACCCCCGGAATCGGGTCGCGGTGGTCGGCCGTTACGATCCCTCGGCCCGCCATATTGGACTGTCCCGCCAACAAAAAAAGATGCACTTCTTCCGCCGAAGAAGGTCTCACACTCGAGGTATTCGTGCATCCCGACCAAACCCCAACCAAAAGCATTACCCAACAACTCCGTCTCAGCATGCCTCACCGGAAGGGAATTTGGGTCGCAACACGAGACTTAGTGAATCTCGCAAAAATTTCGTAATTTTCGTGCCAGACTCACCGTGTATTTATCGTTGTCTTGCTCCAATTCCCGGACTCATTCAAGGCAAGGAGGACTGAGTCTCCAATCGACCGTGAATTCATTGATCCCCAACCACCTCCGCACGCTTTTTGTGCTCCTTCTGCTGGCAGGCCTGCCCCGGAGTGTTGCTCAGGTCGTCCCAACAACAACGGAGGACCAAGAGGTGACTACTTTGGAGGAATTTGAAGTCCGCACGGACGAGGACGACGAGGAAGACCCTTTTGACGGCACGGGCATGGGATTCTTGGAAGCGGAGCTCAACGATCCACCTTTCTCCAATGGCCTTATTTCGGGCCGCGAAGACGGAGAAGACATCGCCGCCGA
>JABIRI010000292.1 GCA_018667915.1 Opitutaceae bacterium
CAGGCTCACGCCGATCCCCGCTCTCAACTCAACCGTCAATAAATAATCTCCCTTAAAAATCATTATGAACCTCTCCCTCCTCCCCTTCTCCCTCATCGCCTCGATTCCCGCATTCGTGCTCCTCGGGCTCGGCGCCATTCCGGCACTCGGACTGATCACCGTCATGGGCACCCTCGCCATGCTGATGCGCGACTACAGCTCCGAGCTGACCTACCAACGCGAACTGTCGCAGATCCGACTCCAACAAAACCTGCCCCTCGCTGCCTAAACTCACGAGTCACCAGTCCTTCTCTCATCCAAACATTCAAAAAATATTTATCATGAACTCTACTATCTCCACCCTCCTCGCCACTATTCCCGGCAGCGCCGTCACCTTCCTAACCGCCATGCTCATCGGCAGCGCTTCTCCATTGGCCGCCGAATCAACCGATCGCTCCATCGACGATTTCGATCAAGCTGAAGTTCAACCCACCGGCATGCCGCGCATGATCATCGACGACAACGAAGCCGGCGGTCAGTCGAAAGCCACCACCGCATTCGCCGACGGCGTGATGACTGTAAATGGCAATCTAGTTCCAGGCCGAGGCGCTCCCGGTTTCGTCAGCATTCCGTTGATTCTCTCCAACGACGGATCACCCCGTGACCTCAGCAAATTCACCGGCGTGCGGCTGCGGGGAAAATTGACCCGCGGCAGCCTCATCGTCCAGACTTCGACCACTGACGTGACTAACTTCGATTACCACAGCAGTGCGCCCATCACCCGAGATCCCGAAAACTTCCAGACGGTTGAAATTCCATTCGCCGCCATGAAGCAGGTCTGGTCGGCACCCACTGCTTTGAATCTCAAAACCGTCACCAGCATCAATCTCGTCTCCGCCGGCATGGCACCCGACACGATCTCCTACGAGATCGACGAAATCAGTTTATACTAAAACCGGATAATGTCGGGCATAAAGCCCGACCCACGGGCAAAGCACTGAATCCTGATGTGGGTCGGGCTTTACGCCCGACAATACGCATCTGTCCTCACCCTCAGAACCAACGACTCTCCCATTTTTCATCCTAATGTCTTCACCTAAATCCCGGCTCGACTACCTCGATGCCACCCGCGCCTTCGCGCTGCTCTTGGGCATCGTATTTCATGCCGGACTGTCGTTTCTACCCTTCTTTATCGGCTGGGCCGTGCAGGACATTTCGACCAGTCCATGGGTCGGGGTGTTCGGCACCATCAGTCACAGCTTCCGCATGGAGTTGTTTTTCCTCCTCGCAGGGTTTTTCAGTCACATGACTCTGGGCCGCAAGGGGCTGACTGACTTCTTGAGTTCGCGGGCAATCCGCATCGCAATTCCGTTTGTCGTAGGATGGTTTATCCTGCGCCCTCTCATCGTATCCGGATGGATCATGGGCGGCGCGAGTATGCGCGGAGAATTCGAGTTCTGGCCTAGCATTTTAAGCGGCATCGCTGAACTACGGCAAATGCCCGAAGGACCACTGGTAGGCACCCACCTCTGGTTTCTCTACTACCTGATTCTGATCACAGCCTGCGTCCTGGTGGGTCGATCCCTGGTGCGCCTCCTGACCCGAATTTTCGAAAATCTCCCAGCGCAAATTGACCGAATGGTCACATGGTTGGGAACATCAAGATGGACACTCCCACTGGCGATTACACCCATCGCGATCACGCTCGGATTTATGAACAACTGGGGCATGGATACTCCGGATAAGTCTCTGATTCCCCACGTGCCTGTATTGTTAATTTACGGTGGATTCTTTGCCCTGGGCTGGCTGCTTCATCGCCAACCTGAAGCGCTGAACACATTTTCCCGCATCACCCCGGAGCGCGTCATCGCACTGATCCTATCCATCGCCTGTGTGGTGATGCTGTTGGGAATACAGGGCGATCCTGGACACCCCAAAAATCACGTCGCGCAAAGGATCTACAACGTGGGTTACGCGGTGATGATGTGGACTCTGGTTTGGCTCACGATCGGTCTATTCCGACGCTACTTTACTCGTCCCAGTGCCACGGTGCGCTACATCGCAGACTCCTCCTACTGGATGTATCTGATTCACCTGCCGATTGTCGTTTGGCTCCAGGTCATCGTGGCCGAATGGGATATTCCGTGGAGTGTAAAACTCGCCGGCATCTCTCTCACTACCATCGCTATCGCCCTTCTGACCTACGACCTCTTCGTTCGCCCGACTTGGCTGGGCAATCTCCTCAACGGCCGGCGACGAGACCGGGTGATTTTTGGGAATGCGCTGATTGACTAGTAATACTTTTTCATAGAAGTATTACTTAATGAAGCTCACGGTAAAAGGCCAGGTGACGATCCCGCAGCGCCTACGAAAGCGTTACGGTCTCCAACCCGACACCGAAGTTGTTTTCGAAGAAACTGCCACGGGAGTGTTGATTAAACCCGCCGCGAGTGGTCGGACCGCTAAGTTAAAAACCGCGCTGCGCAAGAGCCGCGGAACGGCATCGATAAATTCGACGGATGAGCTCATGCAACTCACCCGCGGCGAAAACTAGGTCGTCGTGATTCTCGTCGATACCAACGTGCTCATCGACGTGCTCGCCGACGACCCGGATTGGGCGGAATGGTCGGAGACACAACTGATGAAGCACATCGAGAGGGATGAACTCGCCATCAACCCAATCATCTACGCGGAACTGGCTGCGGCTTATCGATCGGAAGTGGCATTAGAAAAAGCACTGCGTTACTGGCCTCTCGTTCGCCTCCCCCTGCCTTATGCAGCCGGATACTTGAGCGGGCAGGCATTCCGAAAATACCGCCGCCAGGGCGGTCAAAAACGTTCTTCGCTTCCCGACTTCTACATTGGCGCCCACGCGCAAACCGATGCCCTTCCCTTGCTCACTCGCGACTCAAGGCGCTACAAATCCTACTTCCCCAAAGTGCGATTAATTGCGCCCCACGAAGCGTGACTTCGGTTAGAGGTAGGGCTGCCTCGCCGAAGCCGCCGCTATCATCGGTAGGCGGACGAATCCGACTGAGGCGCGCTCGGCGAGCACGCCCTACCTTAAAGCCCTTTCGTGCATTTCGTGGGCCCTTCCCCTCCCGCCTCATTCTAAGCTCGTGACCTCACCTCTCCGGTCTTTGATCAAGTGGTGCGAATCTCTTCTCGTTCAAATTTACCTTCATGCCTTCTCGGCACCCTTGCGATTCTAGCTGGCGGCAGTCTTTCACTCGTTCATGCCCAGTCTTCCACCGGCACGCCGAAGCGCACGTTTGAAGTGGCCCGCGCCACTGCTCCGATCGACTTGGACGGCGTGCTCGATGAGGCCGCATGGCAGTCAGCCGCTCCTATGGGAGACCTGATTCAGCGTCAGCCCAATCCGGGAACGTCGCCTTCCGAACGCACCGATGTTCGCTTGCTGCACGACGAAGACTTTCTCTACATCGGCGTCGTGGCCTTCGATTCTGAACCGGATCAGATCCTCGCTACCCGTATGGCGCGTGACGCGTCCATCGGCGCCAACGATCGCATCGAAATCCTGCTCGATACGTTTCAAAACCAACGTAATGCCTTCTACTTCGCCACCAACCCCACCGGAGCGCTCATCGATGGCCTCGCTTTTGGTTCACAGGATCTAAACACCAATTGGAATGCCATCTGGGATCTACGCACCAGCCTAACGGACGAAGGCTGGATCGCCGAAATTGCAATCCCCTTCAAGAGCCTGAATTTTCCCGCCAACAGCTCGACCTGGGGATTCAATCTCTCGCGAACCATCCACCGTAAACAGGAAGAAAACATGTGGTCAGGCGGCCGCCTCGAAAACGATTTCCTGCAAATTGCTCAGGCCGGTGAAATTTCCGGTCTGGAGGGTCTCAAACAAGGCCGTGGACTGGATATCCGCCCGTTCGTGGCAGGAAGCTGGGTGCACTCCGCGGCCACCGGCCAAGACGAGTTCGATGCCGAGCCGGGGTTGGATTTTTTCTACAACCTCACGCCGAGCCTCAAACTCACCGGCACGGTGAACACTGACTTCGGGGAAACAGAAGTGGATGCTCGCCAGATCAACCTGACGCGCTTCTCTCTTTTTTTTCCGGAAAAACGTTCGTTCTTTTTGGAAGACGTCGGCGTCTTCGATTTTGCCAGCACGGGTCCGCAACCTCCGGGCGGCGTGCCGAGCGCGGGGGCCGATGTTTATCCGTTCTTTAGTCGGCGTATCGGGTTGTCGAATGGATCCGAGGTGCCACTCGAATTTGGCATGAAACTCACCGGTAAGGTAGGCTCAACCGAAGTCGGCTTGCTGGGGGTGCGCACGGACGCCACGTCTTTTGTGAACGACAAGGATTTTGTGGTCGCACGATTGAAACAGAACCTCTTCGAGCAGTCCTACGTGGGAGGTATTTTCGCCAAAGGAGATTCACGTAATGGGTTGGATGGCAAGACCTACGGCGCCGACATCAATCTCTCGACCTCTCAATTTGGCGACAACAACCAGAACCTCGTTTTCAACGCGTTCGCTCTGGCCTCTGAGCGGGACGGCGTAAACGACGACGATAACAAGTCGTTCGGTTTCTCCCTGCGCTATCCCAACGATAAATGGGACGGCATGCTGGTGATGCGGGAAATCCAAGCTAACTTCGATCCCGGCATCGGATTCGTGCAGCGCGACAACGTGCGGATGTATCGCGGGGCCGTGAGCTATAACCCTCGGCCCAAGGATTTCATGAACATCCAACAGATGTTTCATGACGTTTATTACACCCACTTCGAACGCCTCGATATCGGCCAGCGTGAAAGCTCCGCCTGGAAAGTTACCCCGCTCGACTGGCACTTCCGCTCGGGAGATTCGATCCACGCCCTCGCTGATATCGATCATACCTTTGAACGGTTATTTACGCCGTTTCAAATCGCCCCCGGGGTCATTCTGCCTCCCGGCGACTATGACAATGTGCGTTCGGGCATTGTGCTCGCTTCCGCCACCAAACGTCGTCTTTCCGCGTTCGTTAATTTCGGCTACGGCGGATTCTGGTCCGGCACGGCCGAACAGCTTTCTACGACCATCAGTTACAATCTACCACCGCGGTTCAGCTTTCAGTTGCGCACCAATCAGACCTTCGCCCATCTGCCGGAAGGTGACTTCATCGCCCGCACCTTCACCTCGACATTCAACTACGCGGTCTCGCCGCAACTGTCGTTTTCGAACCTCGTGCAATACGACAACCGTTCCCGTAACCTTGGTTGGCAAAGTCGCGTGCGCTGGACGCTGCGCCCCGGCAGCGATCTGTTCATTTCTTTTAACCAAGGCTGGTTGGCCGAAGACACGGGAAGCCTGCGTCTCGCCACCCTCGACACCAAACTTGCCGGTAAACTGCAATACACCTACCGGTTCTAAGCACCCCACCTGTCTCCAAACCTCACCCTCAACATTGCGACTTCACCCCTTTTGGTTAAAATTCAGCGTATCATGAACTCCCCTCTGCGATTCCCGTTCGTTTCATCTATTGTCTTAGCGCTCACATCGTTCGCATCCGCCGATCATCACGGCGACGGTGCCCATATCGAAACCACCGAAGTTGCCTCCGGGCTCTATATGCTCCACGGCGTCGGCGGATTCACTGGCGGGAACATCGGAGTCTCCGTCGGAGACGATGGCGTAGTCATGATCGACGACTCGATGCCTCCCTTCCTTGATCAACTGCAGGAGCAACTCGCCGTTATCACCGATCAACCGATCGCGTTTTTGATCAACACCCACGTGCACGGCGACCATACCGGCAACAATGCTGCCCTGGCCAAATCCGGCGCACGAATTGTGGCCCACGAACGCCTCCGCAGTCGGATGAAAACCGATCCCGAATCGAGCGACGACGGTCTACCCGTGATCACCTTCACCGAAGAGATGTCGTTTTACCTCAACAATCAACCTGCGCGACTGATCCACACGCCTCACGCACACACCGACGGCGACTCTATCATCGTTTTCACCGCGGCCAATGTGATTCACGCCGGAGATACATTCTTCCGCGGTCTTTTCCCCTATATTGATCTGGACAGCGGAGGGAGTGTAGACGGATTTATCGCGGCTCAGGAGCGCCTGCTGAAACTCTCCGATGATCAAACCAAGATCATCCCCGGTCACGGCCCGCTCGCCAGCAAGGCCGACCTTAAGCGCGATCTCGCGATGCTGAAGGACGCCCAAAAGCTCGTAGCTGGATTTATCGCCTCCGACCACGACATCGACGCTATCCTCGAGGCCAATCCCCTCGCCAAATATCACGACGACTACAACTGGGGCTTTATCACCACCGAGCGTATGACCCGCACGCTCTACCGCTCCGTTGCCGGGAGGTGACTCCCAGTAGAGACGAAATGAACGTCGGAAACCCATGAAGATGAGGATGATTTAAAGTCGAGTAGTTTTCTTCCGATCTTGCCCTGAAATGAAATAGGTCCGAACGTATCTATTCCGTCGCTTCCGTTTAGTGGCGAATTGCCATGTTCAAATCCGTGATTTCACTGACCAATCGGATAGATGAAGTCTACGCGGAGGCCTCGATTTTTTACCGATTAAAGGTCCGGATGCTGGTCTTCTTCAGCGCCGTGTTAGCAGTTATCGTTCTGCTAAATGTGGTGAAGGTATTATGGGTGGCTCCTCCCGCCGTGGAGTTTCGCCTGCTGACCAATGGGTTCATTCTCGCTTCATGCGCACTCGCTTACAAATGGGTGCTTCGCGGGTGGCTAGACCGCGCCGGCGATGGTCTGGTCCTCGGATCCGTCATTCCGGTGCACGCGGTCTTATTCGTTGTTCCTGAATTTACCGAATCGGTCGCGGCGGGCCTCCAGCTCTATTCGTTCGACCTCATTTTCCTCCTCATCGCGATCGTCTTTGCTACGCCCCGCATCGCGGGCCTGGCATTCCTCATCATTTTGGCTGGATTCATCGCCTTCAATCAGGTCGTCGTTTTCTCCGGAGGGGTGGAGGGATCGTTGGAATTCGCGGCCCGGGCCCTGCGTCGCGAAGGAATCGTGGCGCTGTTGGTGATGTTCGCCATTGGCACGGCGCTCGTGCGACTTCTCCGGGAGGCCCATCGACGCAGCATGCAAGTGTTGGCCGAGGTCAAAACCAGTAAGGATCAACTGGAGGAACTCGTCGCTGAGCGGACCAGCGACCTTGCGGCCGCCACCCAACGCGCGGATGAAGCCTCGCGAGCCAAGAGCGATTTCTTGGCCAACATGAGCCATGAAATCCGCACGCCGCTCAACGGCATCATCGCGGCTTCGGAATTAATCCTCCGGCATCCCGACCTTCCCCCCAAAGCCATCGAACACACGCGGCTGGTTACGGAGTCCGGGGAATTATTGCTCAAATTGATCGGCGACATTCTCGACTTTTCCAAAATCGAAGCAGGTGAACTCAGTTTTGAAATCCATCAGTTTCGCTTGCGCGCGTTGGTGGCGGACACCGTCGCATTGATCGAAACACGGGCAGCCAGCCTGAATATCGAAATTGAACAGACCGTCGCACCGGAACTCGCCCAATGCTATGCGGCCGATAGTTTCCGTCTCCGCCAAATCATCCTAAATCTATTGTCCAATGCGGTGAAGTTCACTCCTCCGAATGGACGGATTACAATTCACGTAGAGCCGGCGACCGGCGCTGACGATACTGCGGCGCGATTGCGCTTTTCGGTTCGCGATACCGGGATCGGCATGGACGAGGAGACGGCGCAACGTATCTTCCAGCGATTCACCCAAGCCGATTCATCTACCACCCGACGTTTCGGCGGCACGGGGCTGGGCCTGGCGATCAGTGCTCGCCTCGTGGAAATGATGGGCGGGAAAATCGGGGTAGAAAGCCAATTGGGTTCGGGATCAGATTTCCATTTCACTCTACCCTTGGAGGTCGCACCTGATCAAGCCGCGACCGCCGCTCCGATTCCGTTGCCGCTCGCGCCGCTTGGTCTTCACGTGCTGCTCGCCGAGGACAACTAGGTGAATCGGACTATTCTCACCGCTCAGCTGCATGAATTGGGCTGCACCTGCACCGCCGCGGAAGACGGGGTTGAAGCGCTCAATACGCTGCAGCACAACGCACTACCTGACGTCATTCTAATGGATTGCCATATGCCCAATATGGATGGATGGGAAGCGACGCGACGAATCCGCCGTTTGGCTCAAGACGCCCATGCCACCACCCATACCCGACTCGCGTCTCAACTCCCAGTGGTCGCTCTCACCGCCGCAACTCTACCCGAGGAACGAGAGCGTTGCCGAGCTGCCGGGATGAACTTCTTCCTGAGTAAACCGGTAAAGCTTCCGGAGTTGAGGAATCGTTTGGCGCACCTTCGCGTGGAGGACCAAGACGTTTCTTTCCGTGGTTAACGCATACATTTCGATTTGCAGCATTCACGCTGTCATTGGATCGTGAACGGAGCTCCTTGAAGACCGTCTGCAGCAGTTCGCTGACGGTTCGCCCCACCACCAAATTCACCCCTATGGCCAAAGGCACTCACGACTACGTCGACGATCCCCGCAATGCGGACGTTCTCATCTCACTCAATGGCAAACTCGTGCCTCGCGCCGAAGCCACCGTGTCGGTTTTCGATAGCGGCTTCATCTTAGGAGACGGCATTTGGGAAGGCCTACGGGTTCACGGCGGCCGTATCGCTTTTCTCGACCAACATCTCGATCGCTTGTGGGAAGGCGCAGCAACGCTCGATATCGATCTTGGCCTGACCCGTGAAACGCTCACCCACACCCTCTACGACTTGCTCTCCGCCAACAAAATGACGGACGGCGTGCACATCCGTTTGATGGTTTCCCGCGGCGTCAAAGCCACGCCTTACCAAGATCCTCGGGTAACGATTTCCTCGCCTACGTTTGTCATCATTCCGGAATACAAATCCGCTCAACCCGAGACGCTTAAGCACGGTATCAATCTGTTCACGGTCCACGTGCGTCGCGGTGCACCCGACGTCCAAGACCCGAAGATCAACAGCCACTCCAAGCTAAACTGCATCTTAGCCTGCATCCAAGCGACCAAAGCGGG
>JABIRI010000075.1 GCA_018667915.1 Opitutaceae bacterium
ATTGGCTGTATTGTATTTACTGGAAGGGGCTTCGCCCCACGAGGGTAAGGTAATCGACGAAACCAAGATTTTCTTCACCTCCTGTGAAGGCGTGCGTTGTCATCGAATTTGTCGCCCCGGGGATCTGTTGTCGTTGTCGATCAAACCCAAACGGACGAAGATGCCTCTCGCCACGTTCGAGGGATCCATCCGGGTAGGACAGGAAAAGGCCGCGATGGCGGAAGAGATCACGCTCACATTCGCCTACGCCGTGGCCAAACCTGGAGATCTGGACACCTCTCGATCGGACGAAAACGATACTCAGCCTCCCATGGCGGCGGCGTTTACCGCCTAGTTCCGTTGTTCCGGATTTACGAAACGCTTTTTGCGCTTCTGCCGGTGAACTGATTCCTTTTAAGCGTAAATCTACGATTCTGATCGAGTTGTTAAGGATTTAGTCGAACCTTCCCAAACGATAACGATGGCGAAAGTATTTGTCACAGGTCTCGGGTTCATAACGAGCATTGGAAACGATGCCGAAACGGTGGTGCAACGATTGCGCCGTATGGAGCACGGGATCGAAACCTATCCCCCCTTCGCCCATCGGGACATCCCGGTGAAGGTCGCGGCTCCCGTCAAAGGGTTCGATACCTCGTCTTACGATCCCGAAGACTGGGAGTATCCGAAACGTTATCGGGTAAAACGTGAATTCCTGCGGAGCATGTCGCCGCATGTGCTCTACAGTTATTGTGCCATGTTGCAGGCCATCGAGGATGCTGATTTGCAACCTGATGAAATCTCCAATGAGAACACGGGACTGTTTGCCGCATCTGCCGGATCACCGGATGTCTTGACCTACTACGTCGATCGGATGCGGGCCAAAGGGATCATGCGATGTTCGCCTCTGGGTATACCTGCGAGTATCTCAGGAACAGTCCAATTTAACTTGGTCGCTCATTTTAGTATCAAAGGAGCTTCGACTGGGTTTGCGTCGGCGTGTGCCTCTTCATCCCACGCGCTAGGTTACGCCTACGACGAAATCGCCCTCGGTCGCCAAGATCGTATGATCGTGGCTGGCGCGGAGGATGGAAATGTGGAGACCATTCTTCCCTTCGCCGCGATGCGAGCACTGTCGCTGAATACGTCGCCGGATTCGGCTTCCAGACCTTTTGATCGCGGCCGCGATGGATTTGTGGGCACGGGTGGGGCGACGGTCTTAATTTTAGAAAGTGAAGAAGAGGTGAATCGTCGCGGGGTGGCACCCTATTGTGAAGTCGCGGGTTGGGGGCAGGCTTCCGATGGTCACAACGTGGCAATTTCTCATCCTGAGGGCACGGGCCTAGCCAATGCATTGAAGAATGCCCTCAAGTCCGCCAAGGTAGAGCCAGGGTCGGTAGATTATATCAACGCTCACGCAACATCGACTCCGATTGGTGACGTTTCAGAAGCAAAAGCGATTCGACGAATATTCTCTGAGCAAGGCGCTCGCCCCGCGATCAGTTCGACCAAGGCACTGACAGGACACGGCCTGTCTTTGGCGGGTGCGATGGAAACGGGTTTCTGTGCCTTAGCGATGCGGCACGGTTTCATGCCTGGTTCAGCTAATATCACCCATCTGGAACCTGATGTTGCAGATTTGAATATCATCCGAGAAACCGTCGAACAGCGCCCACAAGTGGTGATCAACAACAGCAGTGGCTTTGGTGGTGCCAATGTTGCTTTGGTGCTCAGAGCGGTTCCGACCGCGAATTGACATGAGTGACTCTGCGTCGAGGCAACGTGCCGTTTTCGTCTCGGGCGCATCGAGTGGTTTGGGCCAAGCGATTGCCCAATTAGGATTGGAGCGTGGTTATAGCGTGTGGGGCACGGCCCGCGCACGAGGGCGGCTTGAGCGTCTCGCTGAAAATGATCATTTCCACCCGATGGTGATGGATCTTAATGATCGTTCTCAGATGCTGAATGCGTTCTGTGCGGCTGAAGACGAATCCGGTGGGTTTGATGTGGTGGTGAATAACGCGGGCTTCGGAGTTTTTGGAGACCTCTGTGCGATCTCTGAAGAGGATTGGGATGAGCAAATTACTGCAATGTTAGCCAACTTGATGGCTTTGATTCGTGACCAGACGAGAGCTCTGCTGAGACGCGATGAATCGGCCACGCTGGTCAATGTCTCGTCCTTGGCAGTCGAATTTCCACTCCCGTATATGAGCGGATATAATGTGGCAAAAGCGGGTCTGAGTGCGCTCAGCGAAAGCCTGCTGTTGGAACTGAAGGAAACCAATATTCGGGTAATCGATTTTAGACCGGGAGATTTTCGAACTCAATTCAACGCGGGCATGATTCCTCCTCCGAGTGAGTCCCAGGGGGGGGATGCACATTGCGCGGATCGGTTGGCAGCGTGGAAGACATTGGAAAAGAATCTTCAAGCGGCACCGAAGGCTGTAGCCGCGGCTGAGGCGCTTTGGCATGCGGTAGATCGTGGCCGCCAAGGCACGATTCGAACGGGAGATTGGTTTCAGGCGCGGGTTGCCCCGGTTTTAAATCGATTGGTTCCGCAAGGAATAGCTCGCGCTGTGCGGTGGCGTTACTTTGGACTCCGTTGATAAGTGGATAAGAAAATCCGAATACTTGTTTTAACGTCGAGCACGGGAGGTGGGCACGACGCCCGGGCTCAGGCCTTTGCGCAGTGGTGCTTTGCGCTCTATCGGCATGGGGTGGATGTCCGGATTGAGCAGATGCTGGAGAAATCCTCCGTGATCAATCGATCGGGCGTGAGCCTCTACAATTGGATCCAGATGCGATTGCCATTTTTGCATAATATTTTTTATGCAACGATCGAGCTTTTGAGTATTTTGAACCGGTCCAACGTCCGACTGGGTCGTGCATATTATCGGGAGGTTTTAGAAAACTATAAACCGCATTTAATCCTGAGTGTGCACGACTGCCTGAACCGGGGCTATTTTCAATTCGCCCGCGATTTACTCGGTGAAGAAAACGTTCGATGCGTAACCTACTGCGGAGAGTTTTCAGGTGGCTGGGGCTATAGTCGCAATTGGATCGAGCCGTCGGTGGACATGTTTATCTCAAGAACTCCGACCGCGCGGGATTTTGCGCTCAAGAAAGGGATGCCGGCCGAGAAAACTCGAGTGAGAGGCCATCTCATGCGTCCGCAGGCGATGTTGGAGTCGCTTAACGAGCAAGAACGCAGATCGTATCGGCGAAGGGAACTGGGGCTAGAAGCGGATCGTTTTACGGTGTTTCTGGCGACGGGTGGAAACGGGGCTAATAATCATTTGCTGCTACTCCCTATCTTATTGCGGCATGCGGCGAATTTACAGGTGATCGCGATCTGCGGCCGGAATAACGAGACCTATAACGAACTGATGCATTGGCGTTCCAATCATCCGGAACTCCCTCTCTTCATCGATGGATTCACCGACGTCATGCATCTCCTCATTCAAGCGAGTGATGTGATCGTCACCCGAGGAGGCACTACCACCTGTGCCAAGGCGCTGCATTACGGGTGTCCCATTGTGTTTAATGCTTTTGGTGGCATTATGCCTCAGGAAAAACTTACATGGAAATTTTTCCGCAACGGCGCTCGTTCTAAGAAAATTGAAGTCGCGGCGGACATTGAGCCGTTCATCGACAATTGGATGGGCGATCCGAGTTCATTCGAGCGATATCGGGCAGATTTTGTTTCCATGCAGTATCCCAATGACCAAACCGAGCTGATTGAAGATATCATTAATTTGGCGGAGGAAGTTTCGGGAACAAAAGCTACCCGGTATCCCTTTCCGCTGGATGGGCGCGAAGAGAACTGAGGCACCTGTGGTCTGGGTTTGTTAAGTAAGCGCTTGGCCGCACGGAGGAAACCCGACAGGTTTCGCGCAGTGCCCGATAAACCTCTGCACATCGTATATCTCTTTACGACGTTCCCCAAAGCGTCGGAAACGTTCTTACAGCGGGAAGTTGAGTCGATCATCGCGCAAGGGCACAGACTTACCGTCTATTCGCTCTTTGGCGGAGGGGGGAGTTTCGGTGAACTGCTAGTCCGTAAGTTTTCGATGTGGTATCTCTTGCAACTCGTTTGGGTGATTCCTTGGGTGGCTTTTTCCCGCTGGGATGTTTTCAGCGTCATTCTTCGAGGACTCCTTACTCGTAAAGCGCCGAGTTGGCTGAATTTTTGGGAAAACATGTTGGGGGCCGGTTTCGCCGGGATTTTTGTCTCCGAAATTCACCGGATGAAACCTGACCTGATTCACGCGGCGTGGGGCGGGGCACCCGCCACCGCAGCATGGATGCTTCGCCGATTGGGTAATTATCGGTTCAGTGCGGCCGCACATGCTTATGACATTTATGAGCACGGAGGCGACTGGTGGCTGGACGAGAAATTGGCCGAAGCGGAATTCATTCATACCTCCACCGAGATGGGACGACGCTCACTGATTGAGCGGGGGATCGATTCGGGGAAAATTCACGTGATCCGGCGAGGCATGATGAATTTCCCAACCTGTCGAGAGCTTCGCCAAGACCGGTCAGTTATTAGACTCATTTGCATCGCCCGGTTGGTCGCAAAGAAGGGATTCGATTATCAGCTGAGGATTTATGCAGCACTCAAGAAAAGCGGAATTCCGTTCGAAGCTCGTATTGTGGGGGAAGGTCCGGAGCGTGCTCGCATTGCGCAACTCATTGCTGACTTAAACCTCAGTGAAACGGTCAGTCTACTGGGGCAACAGGATCAGGCTGAAGTGCTGAATCAGCTCCGGTGGGCCGATGCTCTACTGCATACGGGGATTGTGGCGGAGAGTGGTGATCGCGATGGGTTACCTAATGTAATTCCCGAAGCGATGATCACAGGTGTATTGGTTTTTACATCGCCCCATGCCGCGACAACTGAGGCCGTTTCCGATGGTGAGACGGGCTGGGTATTGCCCGTTGAGAAATCAGAGCAATGGGCGCGGTCGATTGAATTACTAAGGAATGATGATGGGAAAATTGATTCGATTCGCCGAGCTGCTCGCGACTGGGCCGAAGAAAACTACAACGGCGAACGGAACGCTCGGAAGCTATCCGAATTGTTCGTAGAGGTGACCAAGCGATGATCTTTTTTGATGTAACCAAATCTACCAAGTCACGCCACGCTTCTGGGTTGATGCGCGTTAATCGTAGACTGCGCGACGAACTGGGTGATGCGATCCAATTGGTCGAATGGGGGAAGTGGGATCCGAGTTCCGTAACAAAGGAGGATTGGTATTTTTGCACGGAAATCTTCGATATTGAGAAGCGGGTGGGCTTCGCGGAATTCTTGCAAAACCCCGCGTGCCGCACCGCCGCGATGTTTCCGGATGCAATTCCCCTGAAGTTCCCTGAGATCACTTGGCCACATTCAGTGGCAAGGCATCCGAGCTATATGCATGCACTTTCCTACTTCGATCATGTGTTTGGAATATCTGAAGAGGTCGAAAATGATCTGTTGGGCTTCTGGAAGTGGCAGGGGAATAGGAGCTCCACCTCCACCAGTGTGCTGCCGTTAGGGGCTGATTTTGATGGTTCCAAGCGTTCAACGGCGAGGGCGGTTCCGCCGGATCCGATATTAGTTTGTGTCGGTATCGTGGAACCGCGTAAGAACCAGTCGTTTCTCTTGGAGGTGGCCGAGTCACTCTGGGAACGCGGCGTGAAATTTGAACTCCATATTGTCGGCCGTGTGAATCCACATTTTGGTCGGACAGTGGTGGAGAGAATTTCGTCAATGCAGAAGCGATTCCCTCAGTTGCAATTTCATGAGGCGGCCTCTGACGATGTATTTTCCATCCTCCTGGAACGAGCGCGCGCGGTGGTTTTTCCTACGATCGCGGAGGGGTGTGGCTTGCCTGTTTTGGAGGCTCTTTGGCGGGGACTCCCCTGCGTCTGTTCTGATCTGCCAGTCCTGCTGGAAAACACCCAAGCAGGTGGTTGCCTTTGTCTTGAGACCAACAATCGGAGCGAGTGGGAAACCGGCCTGACACAGATCTTGGCTGAAGATAAGATGTGGCGTGACCTCGCTAATCAAGCGGCGACGCGTGAACTGACAACGTGGGCTGACTCGGCAGCTGAAGTGCGTCGCCAATTGAGTTAGCCTGTTAAAGCTTTTTGACTGCGTAGGCCATGGCATCACCGATTTGATCAATTTGGTCGTCGGTGTGCAGGGCGGAGATCGCGGTTCGGATCAAGTCTTTGCCCGGGGGGACGGCGGGAGCGATCGACATCACGGAGAAAACGCCTTTTTCCATCAACGCTTGCCAGAAACGATATACGGCTTCCCGTGAGCCCAATACGATGGGAACCGCCGGGGTTTCACTGCCCCAGATGTCGAGGCCCAAAGACTTGAGGATCGCGGTATAACGTCTGGTGTTTTTCCAGAGTCGTTCGTGATGTTCCGGTTCGTTTTGCATCACATCCAACGCAGCGGATGCAACGGCCGCTTGGGATGGGGGCACCGCAGCGCTGAAAATAGTCTGCCTCGAATTTGTGCGCAGGTATTCGATGATGTCTTTGGACGCGGCGATAAACCCACCGGTGCTGGCCAGCGACTTGGACATACTGCCGCAGATGATATCAACCTGATCGTTGAGCCCAAAGTGATCGACGGTGCCACGACCCTGGTTGCCTAAAACTCCGAATCCGTGGGCATCATCCACGACACTGAAGTAACCAAACTCTTCGCCAATCCCGATAAGTTCGGGCATGCGGGCGATATGTCCTTCCATCGAATATACTCCTTCGATCACGAGCATCTTGGCCTGCCGCGAGCTTACCGTCTCTGCGATTTCGCGGAGGTCGGAAGGGTTGTTATGGGAAAACCGTTCGACCGTAGCATGAGAAAGGCGCGCCCCATCCAAAAGGCAGGAGTGAATGTTCTTATCGGCCAAGATCATGTCACCCTTTTGGGCGAAAGCAGCCACACTGGTAAGGCAGGAGAGGTATCCGGCAGCATGAATATGACAGGCCTCTCGACCTAAGAATGTGGCAAGTTTCTGTTCGAGATCAGTGTGGTAAAGGCGTGAGCCATTCGATGGACGGGCTCCGGTGGGACTCGTGCCCCATTTCGCCATGGCTTTTTGCCCCGCGGTGATAACGTCAGGATGAAACGAGAGTCCGAGATAGTCATTGCTCGAAAGCATGATGAGATCTCGACCGTCCAGTTTGATTGAAGTCCCTTCCTGGGATTCAACCGCGTGGTAATACGGCGCATATTTGAGCCGCATCTTGGTAGGATAGTCGTCGCGCGAACGTTGGAGGATAGCTTTGGGGCTGCGCTTAAAAAAGGTGAGTGCCATGCTGTGTTGGGACGCTAACGTTTCAGATGGGTTTGGGAAAAGGGCAAAAGTAAGCCTTTTTAGTGATTACGCTGAGGAAGTTGCTCCATCCAAGTGGTGAGTTGCTCGGCACAATCGGCCCAAAGCGGTGGTTTTCGGGCGATTGCTTGGGCTGCCAGTGTATCGCGTTGGGACTGATCATGAAGTAACTGAGCAATAGCCGTGGCCAATGGAGTCTCGGTGCGCGTGTCTGTGGCCAAACAGCCACCACCTGCTGCCGTTTCGCCCGTCGCCCCGGTGGAGGAGCAGATACAGGGTTTCCCGTGAAGGAGGCTTTCCCAAACAGGTAGGCCGAACCCTTCTAATAAAGAAGGATAGACCGTGAACGCGCAGTCAGCAAACGCAGTCTCCAGTGCTGCATCATTGAGCCAACCGTCGTATTTGATTGGCCGTCCCTGGGCCTGAAGCGCCCTCAGTCGTTCCAAGGCTTGTCTCCCGGTGTCTCTTTGGAGGGTTCCGATCATCTGGAGACGGAATTTTTCTCCTGCAGACCAAAGGCGTTCGCAGGCGTTGATCAGGGTGAGATGATTTTTGCGCCCTTCGAGCGAGCCTACGCAGAGAATCGTTGGAAGGGATTCTTTGGATTGAGACTGAAGCGGGAGAGTTGAGGTCCGACGACGCGCTGCGGGCAAATGATCAAGTCCCAAGGGCAAAACGATCACTTCAGGACGCTCTTTCCATCCCGCCCAATCCCAATAGCCGAGAAGAGAGTTTTTAGAGTCCTCCGAAATTGTCATGATTCCGTCGAATCGGCTTAGTTCGGCCATGTAGCTGGGGAATCGCCCGACGGCACTTGCCGGAGTGAGGTGAGGGAGGCGAAGTGAAATTGCGTCGTGAAAAAGCGCCGCTTTGGGGCATTCAATGTGTCGAAATAATTCGGGCAGATTCCGGCCCGTGCGCACCGTGAATATTTCGGGTGTAAAAAAACCCTTGGCCGTCGCCGGAATTTCGTTGGCCGTTTGAGGGTGGGTGAGCGCCCGCTCGATGTGGCCTCGAGCCTGAGCGAGTAGAGGCCAATAGGCTCCGCGTCTTTTTGCGGCCTTGGGGGGCGCATCTAGTCCCCGTTTTTCCCAGGCCCGAAGAAATCGCCAGGTTTTCGCATGGGGATCATGGGTAATTTCCTGAAAGGCTTGGTTGCGATTCGCCAAGGCGCTTCGCAATTCCAACGCCACCCTTTGAACGCCCGTTCGCGCCCGACTGTGACTGGTGTGGCTGAGATCGTAGAGCAGCATCCGCTTAGCGGTGCCAGACGTTGTATTTGAGGATCGCGAAGATCGCTCGGAATCCATCCCGCCAACCGATCTTTTTTCCTTCGGCATAAGTGCGGCCCGCGTAGCCAACCCCAACCTCGTAGATGCGACAATTCATTCGGGAGATTTTGGCCGTCAATTCGGGCTCAACGCCGAAGCGATTTTCTTCAATCGAGATTTGATCAACGATCTCCCGCCGGAACAGCTTATAACAGCATTCCATATCGGTCAGATTGAGGTTGGTAAACATATTGGAGAGCAGCGTGAGGAACTGGTTGCCTAGTGAATGCCAGTAGTAGAGCACGCGATGTGGTTCACCTCCCATAAAGCGTGATCCGAAGACGACATCGGCTTTGCCACTGAGTAGCGGCTTCAGCAGTCGAGGATAGTCTTGAGGGTCATATTCCAGGTCGGCGTCTTGGATGATCACGAAATCACCGGTCGTCTCTTTCATCCCCGTGCGCAAGGCCGCGCCTTTACCTTGATTGAACTCATGATGGATTACCTTGCTGACGAGGGGCGCGACTTGTTCATCCAGCACCTTGTCGGTTCCGTCGGTAGAAAAATCGTCGACCACGATGATTTCCATTTCGATATCGATGGGGGCCGCTCGAACAGCCGCGATAAGCGTCATCACGGTGTCGCGTTCATTATAGCAGGGGATGATGATCGAGAGTTTGGGCATGACTGGGAGGCATTGAGGTGAATTGCTCGCGCTCCTGCAATGCCTGAGCGCGCCCATTAAAACAGAGTTTTCCGGCAGTTGACGCGATGGCGGTGCTTCTCCTGCGTAGATGCGCATGATGCTGCACAGGGTTTGGAACTGGCTAAAGACTCCGCGGGGTGGAAGGGCGTGGCGCCCAGGGCTGGTCTTGCTCTACTTGGTAGCAGCGGCGGGCTTAGTGCACAAAGTCAGTGACTATTATGTGCCGCAATACGGTTTTACTTATTTGATCGGGCAGGGGGATGAGCCGAAACGGGAATACGACTGGATTGAGGAGCGGGACGTTACCGTATATCGTCATTTTCGGTCGTCGGGCTATGACGCCCAATATTACGCCCAATTGGCATTGGATCCGGGGTTGCGCGATCCGTCTTTAGTGAAGTCGGTGGACAATCTGCCCTATCGTGCCCGGCGCATCTTACTCCCCTGGACCGCCTATGTGTTCGGATTGGGCCAGCCGAACTGGATCCTTAATTTTTATGCCCTCCAAAATACCATATGTTGGTTCATATTGGGCTGGCTGTTGTTGCGATGGTTTCCGCCGGATAGTTTCGATCGGGCGTTCCGATGGATGGCCATTATGTTGTCGATTGGTCTTTGGTTCAGTGCGTTATTATCGTTGGTCGATGGGCCAAGTCTATTGTTGCTGGCCTTGGCCCTGCGCTGGATAGAGCAAGGGCACCACTGGCGAGCATCAGCGATTCTGGCTTTGGGTGGGTTGGCCAAAGAAACGAATATCTTGGGTGCGGCCGTGCTCGCCCCGGAACGGTGGAAAAATATGCGAGGTTGGGGACGGAGTATTTTGCAGGGGATGCTGATCGCGCTGCCATTAGTGATCTGGTTCGCGGTTTTAAGGTGGAGATTCTCAGAGACCGGTTCTCTCGCGGGAGCGCGTAACTTCGCTTGGCCTTTTGTCGCCTACGGCGAGCGCTGGGGAGGGCTTCTTCGCGGTTTGATGGACGGCGGAATCCGCTGGAAATTTTTGTCCGCTGGGTTGGCTACGCATATAAGTATAACCGTCCAAGCGGTATTTTTACTTGGGTGGTGGCAGTGGCGAAAAGCGGCTTGGCGCCTGACGGTGCCTTTTGCGGTGCTCGCATTTACGCTCGGTTCTGCCGTATGGGAGGGGTATCCGGGAGCTTCTAGTCGGGTGCTTTTGCCGATGCTCCTCGGGTTTAATCTACTCGTGCCCAAAGCCCGCCGATGGTTGCCGGTTTTAATTTTGGGAAATCTCACGATGTTCGTGGGACCGTTCTCGATGGAAGCGCGCCCCGCGGAAATTTACTCCGTGCAGATCATGGATACGGAGTTACTGCCGGTAGACGAAAGGCTCGAAGAGGTTTCGGTCTCGTTTCCCCGACCTTGGTATAGGACGGAAAAGAATCGGAAACGCC
>JABIRI010000168.1 GCA_018667915.1 Opitutaceae bacterium
AATTACATCCGCGAAGGTCACGATGCGGAACTCGATCGCATGCGTTTGTTGATGCGCGATAACAAGACGTGGCTCTCTGAACTTGAGAGCGCCGAGCAACAGCGCACCGGCATCAAGAGCCTGAAGGTGAAATACACCAATAACTTTGGTTACTATATCGATGTCACCAAAGCCAATCTACATCTGGTCCCAGAAGACTACATCCGGCGGCAGACGACAGTGAATAGTGAGCGCTACGTCACCGACGAACTGAAGCAGAAGGAAAAAGAAATTCTCCATGCCGAAGAAGATGCGCTCGCTCGTGAACGCACCTTATTTACGGAATTGATCACCACGGTGCTCGATCAATCCGAGGCACTCTTCAATACGGCCACCGCCCTGGCCGAACTTGACGTGTTGGCGGGTTGGGCGGTCCTCGCTCGCGAGTGGGATTACCATCAGCCCGAACTCGACGAGAGCGATGCACTCGAAATCACCGAAGGCCGTCATCCGGTGGTGGAGCAAATGCTCAAAGCACCCGACACGACGATGATTCGCGGCAATCAGAGTTTTGTGCCCAACGACACCACGTTGTCCGCCAGTGAGCTCCAGATTGCGTTGATCACCGGCCCCAACATGGCCGGTAAATCCACTTACATCCGACAAGTTGCCTTGATCACACTCATGGCCGAAGTTGGCTGTTGGGTCCCGGCCTCCAAATGTCGGGTCGGTTTGGTTGATCGTATTTTCTCTCGCGTAGGGGCCAGCGACGATCTCGCGCGGGGCAACTCAACGTTCATGGTCGAGATGAACGAAACCGCCAATATTCTCAACAATACGACCGACAAATCTCTCATCATTCTCGATGAAATCGGCCGCGGCACCTCCACCTACGACGGCCTCAGTATCGCCTGGTCAGTCGTGGAGTATCTGCACGGGCAAACCGCCGAAGGACCCCGCACGTTATTCGCCACCCATTACCAAGAGCTCACCCAACTGGACAAACATCTCCCGCGTTTGGAGAACTACAGTGTGGCGGTGAAAGAGTGGAACGATGACATCATTTTCGTGCACCGAATTCAGCCCGGAGCAGCCGACCGCAGTTACGGCATTCAAGTCGCACGATTGGCGGGCCTCCCCTCCTCGGTCATCGATCGAGCCAAGTCCATTTTATCGAAACTAGAATCGGACGACACTTCCGTTGAACTCAGCGCTCCTCAGGCGAAACCCCGGAAAAAGATCAGAGTTAAACCCGTGGACGATTCACAGCTGAATCTCCTCTAGTCCTCTGATCGATGTCCACCGACGACACCCCAACCTCCGTCAGTATTGCGACACTGCCCCGGCGCATGACGCGCCACCTCGCGATTGGACCGCAACGACTCAGTTCCGATTCAGCCCTGCCCATGGCCCGCTTTCACGTCGAAGAAAAGCGCGGCTTACTCGAGCTTCGGTGCGATTGCCCCAACGAGCAGATTTCGACACTGCGCTGGATGCAGAACGGAACACAAATTCCGGGCGCCACCTCCCGTGATCTAATCCTAGGCGAATTGAATGCCGCGGATGGCGACATCTACTATGCCCAGTGGAACGACGCCAACCACCACCCCCAACAAAGCCAGTCGTGTTTGGTGGTGGTCGTGCCCGGCCTGACCCTCACCGATCAATCGACGCGGGCCATGGTCACTCCCGAGCAACCCATGATTTTCGGTTTCGTAATCGGGCGATCCTCCGAGAGCACAGCCAACCAACATTACCTGCTGCGCGTCTTGGGCCCGTCGTTACGGAAATTTGAAATAAACGATGGTTTGGCTGACACCAAAGTCTCACTCTTTCGGCGAGGCAAAGCGTGCGACCATCTCTTGAAACGAGACCTTGATTTCATCGCAAAATGGTCACCCAAAGTAGGAGCTTTTGCGTTAGCCCAAGATTCGACAGAGTTCGTCACCAGCGCCGAACTCCCCGCGGGGCACTACACCCTTCACGTGGAATCAACCCGTGGATCAAGTGGTCAAGTATTGGTGGAAATTTATCAAACCTCCGCGTGATCATGAATTCCCATCCTCCCATCGATCGCACCGTCTCTTCACGCGATGAAATGGTGTTTCCCGGCAACGAGGAAAACTACTTTGAGGTGGGACACGAGGCCCTGGGCCTCATTCAACTCGCACAACGGGTTTGCAATCGAGAATGGCTGCCACGAATTCTCGATCTACCCTGCGGGCACGGTCGCGTGTTGCGTTGGCTGAGAGCAGCATTCGAGTATGCCGATATCACCGCCTGTGATCTTAACCGCGATGGCGTCGATTTCTGCCAACAACAATTCAAGGCCAGTGGCGTCTACTCCGATGTCGACCTACAAAAAATCGACTTCAACCCGGAATTCGATCTGATTTGGTGTGGTTCGCTTTTCACCCACCTGCCTCTCGCCGCTCAACTCACGACGCTTAATCGGCTCCTCGATTGGACGGTGGAAGACGGTATTATCGTTCTCACCCTGCAGGGTCGATTCATGGCAACCCAATTGGAGCGCGGAGACGCGGAGTTCGCGGACAATGTTGATGTGGTGGGGCTCCTTCGAGACTTTCGAACCAACGGTGCCGCCTACCGCCCCTACTACGAAGAACCCAGTGGAGAATACGGCCTCACGCTCAATTCGCCTGCTCAGGTCAACACGCTCATCCAAAGTAAGCCCGGAGTGATTATGCGGGCCTATTTGGAGCAAGCATGGAGCGTGCAAGATGTCCTCATTCTCTATAAGAAATCTGGCTATTACAGCTCCGTTCTCACCTAGACTTAAGACGCAAAAATCGCGCCGACTACTTTTTAATTAGGGAGCCAACTGCGGGTAAATGAGGATTCGATCATGCACGATTTGGACCAGATCCTGCAGACCATCTCCGGTAACGTCACCCAATCGCGCTTCACGGGGTTCCCGGCGGCCCATGGTGGCATTTTGACTACGCGGACTACTCTCAAATACGCGAAAGTGCATCACGGATTCAAATTCCCCATCAAAAGACGCAATCTCAATGAGACTTTGATTGGCATCAAAATTGACGAGATCATCAACCCCGTCGTTATTCAGATCACCGATCACGAATCCCAAGAAATTGGTATCCGGTAATTCAGTGGTGAATATTTTGGTCTTTTGAATTTCGGGATTTGGTGCCCCGCGCGGAAACCACCAAAACTGCTCACGACCCAACAAGAACACTTCGTCGATCTGTCCGTGCACGTCATTTCGTGATCCGGCGTGCACCGCTGAAACCGCAATGCGACCAACCGGGTGGCTTTTCACGGTGCGAAATACACCTTGAACATCCGGTGATTGGATTTCGAAGGTCGCCTGCTTACGATCGTATAGGACCACCTGAGAAGCCGCGTCATCCTTACCGTCAATTTTGATCATCGCTCCAATTCCGGCCGCAGGCGCATGGCTGTTAAACTGCTCAACAACCTCAAGACGACCGGCGTCATTCAGTCGAACCGCGCGAACAAATTGATCTGACACGATGTTGAGCTCCGAATTTCCATCACCGTCCACATCTATCTGACTCACTTCAGTCACCGCGATGTCCTTCAGCAGGTTTTCCTGATACCCCACCGGGAGTTCCAACTGTTCAAACTCCCCTGAATTTGAGGCCAAATAAAGTCGAGCGGGCTCCCGCGGCAAAAAGACCAACGCATCAGCCTGGCCATCCCGATCGGCATCCCAATTCACGACCGCCGTCGGGTCGCTTCTCACACCGGTGAGTTCAATTTTTTGCCGCAATTCGAGCGTCGCATCTACTACCGAAAACGAACCGAGCCACCTCTTCTTGTCGTGGCGATAAAGTAGGAATATACTATCCTGCGCCTGTTGGGG
>JABIRI010000074.1 GCA_018667915.1 Opitutaceae bacterium
ACATGGAGATATTTTTCCAGGATTTTTGATGAAGTGAAGGCTTTGCGCTTGTCAGCTCGGGCGCGGCCCAAAGCCTCGCCTAAGCAATCATACATGGCCGCCAAACATAACTACACCGAAGACTCGATCAAAACCCTTTCGCCGCTGGAGCACATTCGATTGCGGCCCGGCATGTATATTGGGCGGCTCGGTAATGGCGCCCATGCGGTAGACGGTATTTATGTGCTACTCAAGGAGACGATAGATAACTGCATCGACGAGTATACGATGGGGTTTGGCAAGCGGGTCGAAGTTCACCTTGCCGAGCGCACGATTTGCGTGCGCGATTACGGCCGCGGCATTCCGTTGGGGAAGCTGATCGACTGTGTTTCGATCATCAACACCGGCGCCAAATACGACAGTGAGACGTTCCAGAAATCGGTAGGCCTCAATGGCGTCGGTCAAAAGGCGGTCAATGCCCTCTCGGTTTCCTACCGCGCTCAGGCCGTCCGGGATGGCAAAGCCAAGTTGGTCGAGTTCGAGCGAGGAAAACTTGCCAAGGAGCATCGCGCGTCCAAATCCGATGAGCGCAACGGCACTTACATCGAGTTCACGCCGGACGAGGAGCTCTTCACCAAGAGTTTCGCCTACCGCAAGGAATTCATCGAAGAGATGATGTGGAATTACGCCTACCTGAATCGTGGGCTGACCCTCAATTTCAACAGCAAGAATTTCAAATCTGAGGGCGGCCTTTCGGATCTCCTCAAGAAAAAGCTCACCGGGGATACGTTGTATCCGATCATCCATATCGAGGCGGAAGATATCGAAGTGGCGCTCACCCATGGCGGGCACTACGGCGAGGAGTATTACTCCTTCGTCAATGGCCAACACACGACGATGGGCGGCACGCATCAAGCGGCGTTCCGCGAAGGTTTGGTGAGCACGGTTCGCAATTTCTTCGGCAAACAATACGATGCGGCCGACATTCGGCAATCGATCGTCGCGGCGGTTTCGGTGCGCGTGCAGGAACCGATTTTCGAATCCCAAACCAAAACCAAACTCGGGTCGACCGACATGGGGCCGGGCGGACCGTCTATCCGGCAATTCGTGGTCGGGTTCATGCAGCAGCACCTCGACAACTGGTTGCACCGCAATGCCGAGGCCGCGGAGTCGCTGCGGAAGAAAATCGAAGCCAGTGAACGCGAACGCAAAGAACTCTCCGGCATCCGCAACCTCGCCAAAGAGCGCGCCAAAAAAGCGAACCTGCACAACAAGAAGTTGCGGGACTGTCGCGTGCACCTCGGCACCAAACACAAGCGCGCCGAAGAGAGCACGATCTTCGTGGTGGAGGGTGATTCAGCGGCGGGTTCACTTACGGCCTGTCGCGATGTGCAGACGCAAGCGGTCTTCGCGCTGAAAGGTAAGCCGCTCAATACGTTCGGTCTCACCAAAAAGGTGATCTACGAGAACGAAGAATTTCATCTCCTGCAGAGTGCCTTGAATATCGAAGACGGGCTCGATGGGTTGCGCTACAACAACGTGGTGATCGCGACCGATGCCGACGTCGATGGCATGCACATTCGGCTCCTGTTGATATCGTTTGTGGTGAAGTTTTTCCCCGAGTTGATCACCAACGGTCACCTTACCGTGTTGGAGACTCCACTCTTCCGCGTGCGCACCAAGAAGCAGACCATCTATTGTTACTCCGAGGCGGAAAAACAGGCGGCGCTCATGAAGTTGGGTAAGGCGGCGGAAATCACCCGATTCAAAGGCTTGGGCGAAGTGAGCCCGGGTGAATTCAAAGATTTCATTGGTATGGGCATACGCCTTGAGCCGGTGAGTTTGAAGAACCTGCACAATACCGACGATCTGCTCGGATTCTACATGGGCAAGAACACCCCCCACCGACAGAATTTCATCATCGAAAACCTCCGCATCGAAAAAGACCTGGTTGAGGTGTGAGCGATGGAGGAGGTTACGGAGGGCGGCGACCTCGGCTATAGTTACAAGACCGCTATGTATATTCTAGCAACTTCGTTGAAACCGGCCCTCTGAGTTGGCGGAGTTAATGGGCCTTGCGTGATCGTTTAATCAGTTGGAGCAGCCTCGTAAGCACTTATTGGTCGAGGTTTTTAGCAATAGTCAGGGTGCCGCTTTTCATGCACGAGTCCTAATACGTAGAGAGTCTCATCCTCGATTTGGTAGTAGAGCAGGTGGGGGAACGGTCTGCATCGGCGACATGGGAATCCGTGTGGCCTCACATGGTCTCCCACCGTTCCATGAACTGATTGTGCGGTTAGCGGTTTTGACGCGGGCCTCAGAGTCTTCGCGGAGACGCGGTGATATATCTTCGTAGTGCTGGCATGCCGACTTGAGGTCTTGTCGGAAGAGAGAACTGAAATCTATCTTCATTCGTTCTCACCAAAAATCGATTCAAACGAAACACCGGGATCTCGTCCGTCTTTCAGACGAGCAAAACGGTCTCTCAATTCAATCCGGATCTCTTCATCGGTAGGGCCGTCAGTTGAATCACTGTCCATGAGCAATCGAGCCAAGGTTGCCCGTTCGTCTTGGTGGAAGTGCCAATGCTTCTTCTACAACATTAACATGAACGGGAGCCATTGCTCAAAGCTGGGTTGTCGTCGACGAGCGGCAATCAACTTCTGTCGAGACAGCTCAATCGCGGTGTAGGGCCTTGACCGGGTTCACCCGGGAGGCGCGGCGGGCGGGGAGCCAGCAGGCGATGAATCCGATGGCCGTCAACATCGCGGCCACCGCAATAAATACTTTCGGATCATCGGCCGAGGTCCCTACGAGGAACCCGACTTGTTCCAGTAGTCCCGTGGCGGCGAATGCGCCGGCGAGTCCGAGCACGAGACCGATGCCGAGTTGGCGCATGCCATTGCCGACTACGAGCCGGATCACGCGTCCGGTGGTGGCTCCTAGTGCCATGCGAATGCCGATTTCGCGGGTGCGTTGCGCGGTCGTTTGGGCGACGACGCCATAGATCCCGACGGAGGCCATCAGCAACGCGATGAGAGCGAAGACGAAGAAGAGGCTGCCGAAGACTTTGAGGAACCAAAGGTTGCGTTCGACCGCGCCTTCGAGCGTCGCGATTTCAAACATCGGCAGGTCTTGATCCTTGTCCTGCAGTATTTGCCGCGCGGTGTTGGAGAAGGCAGCGGGATTGTCGCGGGTGCGCACCATCAGTCCCATCCAGTTCCACGAATCCTGGCGATGAGGGATAAAGAACAGCGGCGGAACGTCCGTTTCGTTGGGACTGTGGACCAGGTCTGCGCAGACTCCTACGATCGTGATCCACGCGCCGGGTTCCTCGCGGTTGCGCAACCGGAATTTTTCGCCGATGGGCGATTGGTCGGGCCAGAATTGTTGAGCGAATTCGCGGGTCACTACGGCCGCTTCGCGGCCTTCCTCACCGTCGGTGTGATCAAAGAAGCGTCCTTGGAGCAGCGGTTGTTCGATCAGGTCAAAAAACCCGAGGGTGGGAATCACCATAGAGGCTTGGGGAAGGTCTTTGGGGTCATCTACGGGTCGGCCGGAAATCTCGATCGGCCGTTCGGACGAGCCCGTGCCGGGGAAGTGCGAAACGAACGCGGCGGCTTCTACGCCTGGTGTAGCGAGGTAGGTTTCGCGGAGTTCTTGATAGAACTGTTGGCGCTGTTCCGGAGTGTGGTAGCGTTGGCCTTCTTCACCGGGAGGAAAAACGCGCCCGGTGAATATCTGTTCTGCGGGGATATGCGGATTGATGGACTGGATGGCGAAGAAGCTGCGGACCATCATGCCAGCCCCGGCCAGCAGCACCACGGTCAGCGCAAATTGGAGCACGACGAGGGTGCCGGTGAGCCAGCTTCCGCGGGAATTGCCGGCGGCGGCGGTGCCGTCCTTGAGGGCGGTGTTCAGATCCACCCGCGAGGCTCGCAGGGCGGACATGAGTCCGAAGATCACGCCACTGGCGATGGAGATGAGGGCGAAATAACCGAAGGCCCGCCAGTCCATCTCGAAAGTCACCCAATAGGGTTTGCCGACGTTCTGGGTCGCGAGATCGAAGAGGTGAACTCCGACCAGCGAGAACCCGAGTCCGACGAGGCCGCCAATACAGGAAAGCAAAACGCTTTCGGTTAGGAGCTGCCGGATGATTTGTCGCCGGGTTGCGCCCAAGGCGGCCCGAATCGAGATTTCGCGCGAACGGGTGAGGGCCCGGCCCAAGAGCATGTTGGCGATGTTGGCGCAGGCGATGAGAAGGACAAAAAATACCGCTCCGAGCATCATGAGAAATACGGCGCGGATCTCGTCCCCATTGAAGGCGGTATGGAAAGTTTGCACGAGGACGCCGCGATCTTCGTTGGTGTCGGGAAATTCCTGCATCAACCGTTGGCTGATCAGGCTGAGTTCCTGTTGGGCCTGCGCGAGAGGAACGCCCTCAGCGAGAACCGCGAATCCCTGGACCGAACGTTGGGCCCGGTCTGCCAGTTGCTCGGTAGGAGTAAGGACCGTCCAGATCTCTTGGGTGAAAGGAAACTGAAACCCCTCCGGCATGACGCCGATGATGGTCGCGGGTTCTTCGTTCAGGCGGATGATTTGGCCCAGCACGGCCGACGAGCCCGCATAGCGCTCCTGCCAGAGTTTATAGCCGAGCATCGCGACCCGCTCGGCTCCGGCTTCCCCATCGGCGGCGGTGAGGGGACGGCCAAGCACGGGTGGTGTGCTCAACATGGCAAACGTTCCCCACGTTGCGATGCCCAGGTCGTAGTGTCCGGCGGGAATGCCGGGTTCACTGATCACGGCCCCTTCGGTGAGCACCGCCTCGAAGTATTCGAAGGTCGTTTGATTTGCTTTAAATTCCTCAAAATCGGGGAAAGCGAGACGGGTGCGGCGGTCAAATTGACTCAAGTCCTGTCCCGACACCGCGACCAATCGTTCCCCTCGAGGCACGTCGACCGGCTTGAAAAGCACCGCATTCACGAGCGTGAACACGGTGGTATTGATTCCGATCCCTAGAGCGATGGTGGCGATAACGGCGGCGGAGAACCACCGGTGCTTCAACAGCATACGGAGGGCGAAACGGATATCAGATTTCATGGCGTCGAGGGGGTAGGGTCCGGACACAACGAGGCCCAGTTACTGTTATACACCCCTGAAGACTTGTCTGGGTTGCAGGTTTTTGAGTCTATTTTGCATCTACGCACCTGTGCGTATGGTCCGGAATCGAGGGATCCGCTAGGATGACCCCGGTAATTAACCCTAATCTCGACCCAATATTAGTCATGAAATCAATATTCTCACGCATCCGTGCCGGCTTGCTCGCCCTCGCGGTCCTCGCCACCCCCTTCAATGCCTCCGCGGTGGTAGACTCCGCGATTATGGGCGAAATCGTCAAAGCACAGATCATTATCGGCCAGATCCAAGAGATCCGCGACACCATGAATGCGTTGACGGTCGACTTGGAAGCTCCCGAGCCGCGCTACGATACCAAAGGTAAGTATCTTCTGCCTTACACCCAAGAAGGTGAACCCACCGAGTGGGCGGGCAAAGTGCTCCAGTCCCAAGTGGGCAAGATGGCCGGCGAAAAAGCCGGTAACATGGCGGCCAACGCGCTCGCCTCAAAGGTTCCGTTTGGTGGTCTTGCCGGTGGATTCATGAAGAAGAAGGCCAAGGAATCCGCCGCTGTCGTGGCCATGGGGGGCAAGAAGTTCATCCAAAAGACTTCGGACCAATCTTTCAAAAGCCTCGAAGATTATGCCGTATTTTTGCAAGCACGTCACGGCTCCGATCCTGACTTCAAGATGACGCTCGCTGCCGCGGTGGCTTTGTATCCGGATCTTGAGCACCGGTTTGCCGGCTACGTTAAGAAGGCCTACCGCAAGCAAGGTCTCTAAGCGTTCATCCTCAGCCCAACGGTTCCATGAACTTCCTCCGCACATCCTTTGGATTGGCGTTGGCCTTGAGCGTGGCGATTTCCGCCGCCTCGGCCAACACCGTCCTAATCAATCCGCAGGATGCTGCGAAGGCGACCAAGGCGCTCACCAAAGTCCGCCAGTTGGTGAAGTCCATGGAGGTGGCCAAACCCGGCGCGGTTTTGGCTATCCCGGAACCTCGCTCAGATACGGACGGACAATATATCAGCCCATATCTGGCCGATGGTTCGCTCGCGCCGTGGGCCCGCAAAGGCATGGGCGCAGCAGCCGGAGTAGCCGGAACTGTCGGCGGCAAAATGCTGGCCGATAAAGCCAGCGACAAAGCCGGTGCCGCGCTCGCAAGTAAGGTGCCGGGCGGCGCGGCGCTTGGTTCCTTGTTTGGCCGCAAGGCCAGCAAGAAGCTCACAGATACGGCTACGGTTAAAGCGGTCGGCGGATGGGATTATATTAAATCAACATCGGACATCTCCTTCGATTCCGTGATGGACTTAGCGGTGTATATGCACGCCAAACACGCCGCGGTTGATCCCGAGTATGGCATGGCGCTCGCCGCCACGATGGGCATCCACCCACGTCTCGTGGGTGCTTATGAGCCGGCCTTGAAACGGGCCTTTTCTCGCGCCGAGGTGCGTCAGGCGCCGATGCCCTCTCCGGCCGGCGCGGCGCAACCTACCGCTGAGCAACTTGCGGAGTTGCAGCGGACCGGCATGAAATTGGCCGAGACCGGCGCGGATGAAGCCTCCACCAAGGCGGCGGCTGAATCGATCATTGGCACCTTGACCGGTGACATGGAGGGAGGCGACAAAGCTGCCGCCGCCGGATTTCTCAACCGTGCTGCCGAAGCCAATACGATGCAGTCTTCCCGTGGCTTAGGCGAAGCAACCGCCGATATCGGTTCTCTGGCGACAGCGGAACCCGCGCCCGACGTTCCGCCCATCTCGCTTAACGCGTCCAAGGAGTTTTCGAGTAACATCAAGTTTCTGAATCGCAGCAATCGCGTCATCGTCGCGGGGTTTCGGGTGGGCTTCGTGGTGCGCGATAGTGTGACGGCCAGTGTGGCCGCCGGATATCAGTTTGGCGGCACCCACACTTCGGGCGCTCGCAGCAAAACGGCGGTAGAACTGGCGGGGGTTGATACGGCGACCCTGCAGGCGATCACCGAAGAGCTTTACCAAGATTTCCTCGCCGACCTGAAGCGGGCCGGTCGCGAAATCGTTTCTCTTGATGAGGTCAAAACCTCGGAGGGGTGGGGACGCCTGGAGGTTTCCGAGACCCCTTACGTGAGGGAATCAAAATTTCTCCAAGACCGCGTGCTTTCGGTCTACACCCCTGCTGAGCTGCCTCTCTGGTGGGAGCATGGAAATCAGATCGGCGACAAGGGCGCGTTTAAGCTGGGCAATTGGAAGGCCGCGGGCGCGATGAGTGTGGATCTGGATGCGGTCGTGCTCGTGCCGACGTTCCTCATCAGTTTCGCCGATCTTGAATCGAGCGGGAACAAGCGCGGCATGTTTTCGGGCTATGGTTCGGGCCGCGCATCGACGGGGGCTTCGCCGAAGATTTGCCTGCTCGCCAAAGAGACCAAGATGCTCGCGGTTCATTTCAAAAAGAAAATCGCCGGCGACATGGGCGCGGTGGCCCTCAAGAAGCAGGTCGTGGTGGGCGAATTTGGTGCCGAGATGATTACGCTCGACGAACGGGATAATAATAATGCCACCCGGGCCGGCCTGTTGGGG
>JABIRI010000323.1 GCA_018667915.1 Opitutaceae bacterium
CGAGTCTCAGTGCCGCCAACCCATCGCGTTTTGCGGCCCCAGCCAGACTACGGGCGAACTCTACCTGTGTTTCACGGGTGGCAAAGGTCTTGGTCTTGCGCTTCCCCTCCACCCGCCATTGCACGCCATACGGGCGGGCGGGGCGATGGGGGATTGAAAGCAAGGTGATTCCGCGAGGCGGTCGCCAGACTGTTTGTCGTGGTTTGCCGATTCCTGTTTGTCTTCGTTTGGCGTTTTAGAGTCAAACAAACAAACATTGGGTCACGTTGGCTAACACTCCGCCCCTCTGTAAAGGTTGTTTCCCTCTAAGATGGTGGACCCTAGCGGGGTCGAACCGCTGACCTCCTCAATGCCATTGAGGCGCTCTGCCAACTGAGCTAAGGGCCCTAAAGAGAGGCGAGATTTCCCGTAGACGGGGCGAAGGCAAGGAGTTTTTTCCCACTCGAGCGATTCGTTGCCTGATAACTCCGTTTGCAACGGCACAATCCTTGCTTTTCAATGCGTTTTTCATGTCTGCCGCTGTGACCAATAAAGCCACCATCCTGATCATCGATGACGATGATGAAATTCGTTATTCCCTGAGTCGCATGCTGTCGGCCGAAGATTTTACTGTTTCCGCAGCTGCCAGCGGGGAAGAGGGAGTCGCAGCCATCAAAAAAGGCCCGCTACCGGATCTCGTTTTTCTTGATATCCGCATGGGGGGAATGAGTGGAATTGAAGCTTTGCAGCATATCCGAGGGGTAAACCCCAAGCAGTTGGTCGTTTTGATGACGGCGTTTGGCACGGCCCAGACCGCCATCGAGGCGATGAAGTTTGGTGCCTTTGATTATATCATGAAGCCGTTTGATCCGGCGAAGGTGATGGAACTCGTGAGCAAGGCTCTCGATGCCAACGCCGAAATGAAGGCGGTCGGCGACTACAAACCGACGATCAACAGCGAGGACTACAAAGAAGGCATCGTGGGATCATCGGCTCCCATGCAGGAGGTTTTCAAAGTAATCGGCCAAGTTACCGCGAGTGATGTCACAGTAATGATTACCGGCGAAAGCGGCACCGGCAAAGAGCTCGTGGCGCGTTCGATTTGCCAGCACAGCCACCGGGCGGGGAAACCTTTTATCGCGGTCAATTGCGCGGCGATTCCCGATAATCTCATCGAGAGTGAATTGTTTGGTCACGAAAAGGGCTCGTTTACGGGCGCCACCAGCCAACGCATCGGAAAATTCGAACTTTGCGACGGCGGCACCATATTTCTGGATGAGATCGGCGATATGGCATTGGCGACTCAGACCAAAATCCTCCGGGTGCTCCAGCAGGGAGAAATCCAACGTGTGGGAGGCACCAATACGATCAAAGTAGACGTGCGCATCATCGCGGCGACCAACAAGAACCTGGAGGAGATGGTTCCGGCCAAGGAGTTTCGTGAGGACCTCTATTACCGCCTCAATGTGGTTCGGATCAAGATGCCGCCATTGCGTGATCGGACCGCTGATATTCCTCAGATTGTAGATTTCTGTCTGCAGAATCTCGTCAAAGAACGGAAGACACGGGTTTCAAAAGTATCGCCCGAAACCATCGACGTGCTGATGGGCTACGGTTGGCCGGGTAACGTGCGTGAGTTGGAAAATGTCGTGTATCGCAGTGCGGTCATCGCACAAGGCGACGCCATCCTACCGAAGGACCTTCCTCCCGAAATCAATGTGGCTCCGGACTCCGAACTTAAGCGACCTGTTCCGACCGAAAGCTCAGCCAATTCCTCCGCAGGGCTCGAAAGTGAAGCCACGTCTTCCGCCGAGGTCCCTTCGGTCGCAGGTTCGATTTCGATTGAAAGCGCTCTGGACTATTTGCACGACGAATTGACTCAGGACGAGCAACCGATTTTGGATCGACTCGAACGTGAAATGGTCAAACGGGCGCTCGCTGCGGCCTCGGGCAATCAGGTGCGCGCCGCGGAACGGCTTGGCATGACGCGCACCACCTTGCGCAAACGAATTGAAGCCTACGGTCTCAGACCGTGAGGCAATGCGCTGTCTGAGCCCGTGCCCGCGCTCAATTGCGGTCTGGCCTACTTGTCGTCGTAACCGTTGGGGCGATTCTTATGCCACGCCCACGCGGATGCGACGATGGGCTCGAGAGTCGGGTATTTGATTTCCCAACCGAGTTCTTTTTTCGCCTTCGACGAATCCGCGTAGAGTTCGGGAGGATCACCGGCCCGGCGTTCGGCCATCTGGTAGGGAACTTTTTTGCCTGAAACTTTCTCCACCGCGTTGAGCACTTCGAGCACCGAGTTAGGTGTGCCGGTGCCTAGGTTGTAGAAAAGGCCGGTGCCTGGCTTGTCGAGTTTATCGAACGCCGCGATATGGGCCCGACTCAGATCGTCCACGTGCACGTAGTCGCGCAGGCAAGTGCCGTCGGGGGTGGGGTAATCATTGCCGAAGACCTTGAGGGGAGGGCGACGTTCCAGCGCGGCATCAATGGCTAATGGGATGAGGTGAGACTCGGGATTGTGCGCTTCACCGATCGAAGCGTCTTCGGCCGCACCGGCGGCGTTAAAATACCGGAAGGCCGCGAAGCTCAGGCCGTGGGCGTGGGCGAGGGACTTGAGGACATTTTCGATATCGAGCTTGGTTTGACCGTAAGGATTGATCGGAGCCTGGGGCAGATCCTCGGTGATCGGCATGCGCTGGGGGACCCCGAAGGTCGCGCAGGTGGAGGAAAAGACGAATTTGGTGACTCCCTCGGAGAGCATGGTCTCCAGGAGACGCAGGGTAGCGACGACGTTGTTGAAATAATATTTCAGCGGGTCCGTGACCGATTCGCCGACGTAGGCGAAGGCCGCGAAGTGCATCACGAGTTCGATTTTCTCATCGACGAGAATTTGACCTACCAAATCGCAATCACCTAAGTCGCCTTCATAGAGAGGGATATTCTCTTCGACGGCGCCGCGGTGGCCGAAAACCATGTTATCGAGGACGACTGGATGATGACCGGTTGCGACCAATTGTCGCACGCAATGACTTCCAATGTAACCTGCTCCACCTACGACTAAGACGATCATAGCGAGGCTTGTATTGCCATAAGCCCAACTATGGCTAGCGGTTTTTGTTCCGACATGTCTTTTACGCCTCCCAGAATTGTTATCACCGGTATCGGATTGACCGCTCCCAACGGGAATTCGTTGGCGGAATATCGCCAGAATTTGCTCAACGGCGTGTCAGGGGTGCAACCATTTGATGTGCGCTACATGGGTAAGTCGTTGGCCGGAGTGTGTGACTTTGACCCCCTGCGATATCAGAAACGTAAGGAAGTTCGGGTCGGCACGCGGGCGGCTTCCATTTCCATCTACTGTGCTCGAGAAGCCGTGGGCGATAGCGGGGTGGATTTTGACGCGATGGCCAAAGATCGCGTGGGGATTTATATTGGGACGACCGAACATGGGAACGTCGAGACGGAGAATGAAATCTACGCGATTTCAAAATTCGACTACGACACAAAGTATTGGTCCCATTACCATAATCCTCGGACGGTCGCCAATAACCCCGCTGGTGAAGTTTCGCTGAATCTCGGCATCACCGGACCGGCTTACTGCATTGGCGCCGCCTGTGCCGCGGGTAATCTTGGTCTTATCCATGCCGCTCAAATGCTGCGCCTCGGCGAGGTCGATCTTGCGATCTGCGGGGGAGTCAGCGAAAGCATCCACACCTTCGGTATATTCGCCGGGTTTAAATCCCAAGGCGCACTCGCCACCCACATTGACCCGACCAAGGCCTCGCGCCCTTTCGATAAGGATCGTAACGGCATCGTCATCGCCGAGGGTGGCGCCCTCTACACGCTCGAGCGTCTGGAAGACGCGCAGAAGCGGGGAGCGAAAATTTACGGCGAAATCGGAGGTTACCGTGTAAACAGTGACGCGAGTGACTACGTATTGCCCAATCCGACGAGGCAGGCCGAGTGCGTGCGCCAAGCGCTCCAATCGGCCCAGCTCAAAGCGTCCGACATTCATATCGTGAACACCCACGCCACGGCGACGCCACAGGGTGACATCCAGGAGTGTGGCGCGTTACGGGATGTTTTCGGCGAAGGCTGCCCCGATACGCACATCAACAACACGAAGAGTTTCATCGGTCACGCTATGGGAGCGGCCGGTGCGCTGGAGCTCGCGGGCAACATTCCGTCCTTTGATGACTTGGTCGTTCACCCAACCATTAACGTCGATAATCTCGATCCCGAGTGTGCAATTCCAGGCATGGTGCTCAATAAACCGGTCAAAGCGGAGAAAGTTGACGCAATTCTGAATAACTCATTTGGCATGCTGGGAATAAATTCCACGTTGATCGTGAAGCGTTTTACCCCGTAGTCTTTTCCCTTTCGCCCAATGACCAAAGAAGAAACCAAGCAAGCCGTGCTCGACATTATTGCAGATGTCGCTCCTGACGAAGATATTACCGATGTTAAGCCTGATGTGCGCCTGCGCGATCAGCTCGAACTCGATTCAATGGATTTTCTCGATATCGTGATGGAGTTGCGCAAGCGCCATAATATTGAGGTCCCCGAAGCCGAATACCCGGAGCTCGCTTCTCTCGATAGCTGCGCCGAATACCTGACGCCGAAGTTCGAGGCTCTCGGTAAATAAATCCGCCTAATCTTTTATCAAAGCCGAGCTCTCGGGCTCGGCTTTTTGTTTAAAAATCGGGGAGGCAAGGTAGCGCCGTGCAGGCGGCGTTCGGGAGTGCAGGGGCAGTGACGTGCCGGCTAAACCACGGGGGCTACCATAGGTTCGGGTTAGATCGTATACGGCGTCCGGCGCTCGTAGTTGATCATTTGATTCGCGTCTTCATCCCCCGGGAACGTCTCGGTGATCGGGTCGAAAGTGACCTTCCGAGCTAGTCTCCAACTGGCAGCGGCGGCAAAGCTGGCCATGTGCCCGTAACGCGCGACCGTGGAGTTGCAGACTGTTTTTTGGCGGGACCTGATACAATCGAGGAAATTGCGAACATGATTGGCGGGATCTGTTCCCGGCAAGGAATCCGTAATTTTCCCGGCGAGGAGCTGAGGGTCACTGCTCTCGATCCGTTCGTAATCACCCGCTTCAACCCAGTTTTCTTCGCCCTCGAAACGCACCGGACAGGTGCCGAGCTCTTCAATCCAATCTCCCTCGTTTTTGAACCCGGAGAGACGCATGACCAATTTAAGTCCGTTGGCGTAGGTGCCTTCGATGGTCGTGCCCTCCGCCTCAAATTGGAGTGGAGTCGTGCCATCGGCACCCGCTGCCCATTGACATAGATCGACGGTATGAGCGCCCCACTCGGGCAGTCGATTGCCCGCGTAGAGCCCGGCGTGATTTCGCCAACCACCTTCACAATATTTTTGATTATAGGGACGCCAAGGGGCGGGGCCCAGCCACTTGTCCCAATTGATTTCCGCGGGATCTGGTTCGGGTTCGCCGGGCAGAGGCTCGAGATAGTGCTGTAGCTCCAAGATGCCAGCGTGAACCGCCGTGAGCTTACCCAGTTGACCACTGCGGGCCAAATCGGCGGCCAACATAAAATTAGGAACGCTACGCCGTTGGGTTCCGGCCTGGAAAACCCGGTCGTGCTTCAAGATCTCCTCATCCAGTTCGCGACACTCCTGGATGTTCATGGCGCAGGGTTTTTCGCAGTAGATGTCTTTCCCGGCTCGAGCGGCGTAGATGGAAGCGGTGGTATGCCAACGATCACCAGTGGCGATGATGACGGCATCGATATCGTCGCGAGTGAGAATATCACCCATATCTCCGTAGGAGGCGCAGTCCCGGTTTTGATACGCCCGATCTACCGTATTTTTGACGTGCGTCCGACGCAGTTTCTGCGGGTCCGCAATCCCGACGAAGTGGCAATCCGATTCTGTTAGGAAACGGCTGAGGACCTTGCGACCCCGTTTGCCGAGGCCGATGCCACCGAGGACAATCCGGTTGGAAGGCGCAGTGCTCCCGCCGAGACCCAGCACCGACGAAGGAACGATTAGTGGGAACGTCGCGGCTAGGGCAGATTTTTTGAGAAAATTCCGACGGGTGCCGGTTTTAATTGCAGAACTCGATGCGCTCATGGGGTAGGGGTAGCTGTTGGAGGAAAGGGTTGAATCCATTCCGAGACAAACGCCGGGTTGTCTCGGGCAAGTGCTTAGCCCAGGAGCGAAGCGATTGGAGGTAAGGTTGGCGAGTCTGGAGACGATATTGAACGAAAATGGAGTTTGGCTTCGCTTTCTGTGATTCCCTGTATTGATCGGTAGTCCCTTAACTTTGACACGAACTCTTGAATACTAACTCCCACTACGACGTTGTGATTATCGGAGCCGGAATGTCCGGACTGGCTGCGGGTATCCGGCTGGCTCACTTCGGGAAGAAAGTGTGTATCTTCGAGCGGCATAACGCAGCAGGAGGTTTAAATAGTTTCTACAGCCAACAGGGGCGGAAGTTTGATGTTGGTCTGCATGCATTGACCAATTTTGTGCGACCAGGAGTCAAAGGCACGCCGCTCACCAAACTGCTGCGTCAGCTGCGGATCAGTCGGGACGAATTTCAGCTTTGTGAACAAAAACGTTCACGCGTCTGCTTTGGTCCGACCGGCGATGTATCGCTCGGGTTTACGAATGATTTTGAAGTCTTCGAAAGCGAAGTAGCGTCGGCGTTTCCCGCTCAGATCGATGGTTTCCGCCGACTCGTTGCGAAGGTCCGGGAGTATGACGATGTCAGTCTCGATGCTAAACCGGTGTCGGCCCGCGAGGTCGTGCGAGAATTCATCAGCGATGCTTTACTCGAAGACATGATCTTTTGCCCGGTCATGTATTATGGCAGTGCCCGAGAGCAAGACATGGAGTTTGGCCAATTCGTGATCATGTTCAAAGCACTGTTTTTGGAAGGATTCGCCCGGCCGTTTGACGGAGTCCGGGTCATCCTTCGTGTCTTGACCGCCAAGTATCGGGCGGCGGGGGGCGAGCGTCGCATGAAGTGCGGCGTGCGGAAGATTATTTCTCACGGAGATCGCGCAACGGCGGTGGAGCTCGACGACGGACAAACGATTACCGCTGACCATGTGCTTTCCTCCATCGGTGGACCTGAGACGGAACGCCTGATGGGCGAGATCCCTGAAATGCCTAAGTCGCCGGTGGGGAAGTTATCCTTCGTCGAAACGATCACGATATTGAATCGGCAGCCCGCAGCACTCGGGTGGGGCGATGATACGATTGTATTCTTTAACGACTCCGAGCGTTTTAATTATGCAGCGGCAGCAGACCAGGTTGATCCCCGCAGTGGAGTTATCTGCTTTCCCAATAATTTTGCTTACGAAGACGGCAGAACGTTGGCCGAAGGCGTGTTTCGCTGCACCTGTCTCGCCAATTACGCGGCGTGGAAGGGACTTCCGGAATCCGACTACCTCGCGGCCAAAGCGCAATGGTTTTCCGAAATCCAAACGAGCGCGCGCCGTTTTCTGCCCGCGGTGGAGTCGGCCGAGCTCGCCGGGGCCACCCTGGCGACCGACATGTTTACGCCCCGCACGGTGGAAAAATTCACCGGGCACCTAGGCGGGGCAATCTACGGGTCACCCCTGAAACACCGGCAAGGACGGACAACGCTGCCCAATGTCTATCTCTGTGGCACCGATCAGGGTTTTTTGGGGATTATCGGGGCGATGCTCAGCGGTATTTCGATGGCCAACTACCACATTCTGCGTGGTTCATGATCAGCTGAATGCAAAACCGAGGTTGCGCTGACTAATCAGCCCTCTTCACTAGATCGTTTCATGGCTTACGATTGGTTAAAAGGTGTCGACGACGAGTATGATGTGATCGTCATTGGAAGTGGTTTGGGTGGTCTCACCGGAGCCAATTATTTGGCGAAGGCGGGCCACAAGGTATTGCTGCTGGAGCATCATTACCAATTTGGAGGCCTAGCGACTTGGTTTACGCGGAAAGGCGGACATATCTTCGACATTTCCCTACACGGATTTCCCGTGGGCATGAAAAAATCATGCCGCAAGTATTGGAGTAAGGAGATCGCCGATTCGATCGTGCAGTTGAAGGACATCCGATTCGTCAACCCGCAGATGAATGTCTGGACGGATTTTACGCGGGAAGACTACACCCGCGTTTTGGTGGAGGAGTTTAAAGTGGATTTAGAAACGGTCGAATCCTTCTACGACCATCTCCGGTCGATGAATTTTTACGACAATAACCCTGAGACAACGGGTGAGATGTTCGAGCGGTTTTTCCCGGGCCGAGCGGATGTGCATCGGCTGTTGATGGAA
>JABIRI010000073.1 GCA_018667915.1 Opitutaceae bacterium
CACTACATCAACCCATCCAGACTAACCGTTTAGGTGGTCCAGTTTGCGTAACCCAACCACGTGCGGCACGCGATCGCGCCCCTCGAGCTCCCCGCGCTCCGCGCCCACCGAGCATCCCTTCCATGGCCGGCGGCAAGGTCATCAGTGGCACGCTCAATGGCGGCGGCGTTGATCTCCAAGTCGCCACCATGAACGGCGACATCCTCGTCAAGAAACGGACGGACTAAGTCCTAATTTACTTGAGCGTTACTCGGCCGATTCTGCTTCCGCGGAATCGGTCTTTTTCTTGGTCGTTTTCTTGGCCGCGGTTTTCTTGGGCGTCACTTTCTTGACGGTCGTTTTTTTGGCCGCGGTTTTGCGCTTCGGTTTAACCTTCGCGTTGAGCCACAAGGAATCGTCCGTAGCGTTCCGATTCAGCCAGAGAATCTCATCACCGAGTTCGATGAATTTGGGTTTTTCCTCGGCATCTTCGGGCACGTTCAAACCGGCCTTCACCAGCACTTCGAGAATCTCTATCGCCGGCTTATTCAGCTCATCGGAAATTTTTCCGATCTCCGCGGACACGCCAACGCCGCGGGACTTCGGCTTCAATAGCAGGCGCAAAGCCTGCACGGAATTAGGACCGGGAGCAAACGTCGTCTCGTTGCCTTCGCCGGCCGGAGAACCCTCCGCCTTGGCGGTTTCATCATCCGATTCGGAAGATTTTTTAGCGGCTTTTGATTTGGTCTTATCCTTATCACGACAATTGATCCAAACGCCGCCTCGGTTGTCCTGCTTGAGCCAGAAAAGCTCTCCAGCTTCTTCGACAAAGTTTGGTTTATCATCCTTGTTTTCCGGCAAGACGAGATCGACCGCCTTGAGCGCATCCAAGATGGTTTCCTCGGTGTGTTTGAGGGCCTTGGCCAAGAAGGAAATCGAACCGGAAAGACCCGGACCGCGACGGTTGCGTCGCATCTTGGGTTTGAGCATTTCGAGCAGCGCCAAACCTTCGGGCAAAGGGTCACCAGGCTTTGCCGCCTCCGCCTCTTCTGCGGCTTTTCGAGCTACCCGCTCCTCCGCCTTTTTCTTCTTATCGGTCAATTCGGCCTCATGCTCGGAACGCACATCGTCGATGGCCGGATCGTCGGCATCGACCTTCTTCATCTTGGTTGATTTGAACTTCGCACGCGGCTTTTCCCGCACGTTGATAAACAGCTGGCCACGGTTGTTGCAGTTCAACCAAAACAGATCGCCTTCGAAATCGAAGTAGTCCGGCAAGGTCTCGTCATTTTCCGGCACCACCAAACCGCACTCAACCAACGCCCCGATCACATCGTCGGGTTCTTGATCCCAACGCTTGGCCAAATAATCGATCGCGGCCGCTTCCCCGGGGCCTCTTTGATTGCGGCGCAAGTGAGGTTTGATCGCATCGAGCAACGTCGGCAAATCGTCCTCCATATCGAGTTCGTCCCATTCGTCCAGCTCGAGACCCGCAGCCTCATCCGCGAGGGCTTCCGGATCATCATCACGCTCGGTGTCGCGCATCGTTCTGAGGCCCTCGCGCTCGGCGTCAGCCTCACGGTTGGCTTTTTCGATCCGCTCTTCCTCAAGCCGGTGCTCTTCCTCGCGCTTTTTGCGCTCATCGAGCTTCGCCTGGGCTGCGGCCTCGGCTTCGAGGGTCCAATCGCGTTGGGCGCCCCGACGGGCCAGGCCCGTGAAAGCCAACGGATTGTCGGCACCCGCCCGATAATCGATGATTTCCCATTCGTCGGTGCCGAGTTCGTTTAAAAAATTTTCCAGCAACTGTGGACTAGCGAAGCCCCCCTTACCGCTGCTGATTACTTTGTATTCCCAAATAGCCATGATGTAGGTCGCTCAAATCGAGCGCTCAACCCCTCCCAGATCACCCCCACCCTGCCCAGACAAATCGGCACCACCCCACATCCAACAACCGACCAAGAGCTATCTTTGTCACCATAATGGTGACAAAGATAGCCCCCTGCCAGCGACAAGCGTTCCCCGCCTAAGCTCCGGCCCCGATCGCACGGCACCACGACCCCTGATACGCATCCGCGCCTCCCAGCCATCCGGAGTTGCATCTGGCCGCGCTCGACCATCCGATTTTTGGCCTCCCGCCACTCCCTCCGCATCCGTGCCGCTGCCTATCTCCACTCTCACTCTGCCCAAGCATTCGTCGCCCCAGAAATTCCCCGACCAACAAGAAGTCTCGTTTGTCACCATAATGGTGATGTTGCCACGGGGCGCGGCCCAGGGATCCGACGAAACGGGCTCGAAACGTTCGGTCCACCAGGTCTCAATTTGGTCCATGAGTGCTTTCTCAGCGAGGATCGAAGTCGAAAACGTAAATATCCCTGGCAGCGTTACCCGGGTGGATGCGGCCAAATACGCCGAGATGAAACGAGCGTTGCTCCGGCTGCTCCCCCGTAAATCGCCCGGCCTGACCCAGAGCGAGGTGATCGACGCCGTGAAACCGCTGCTGGACGACCAGATCTTCCCCGGTGGAAACACCGCCAGTTGGTGGTTCAAATGCGTGCAACTCGACCTCAAGGCCAAGGGGGTCAGCTCACCCGCGAACCGGCCAAACCGCTGCGCTGGTTTCAAAACAAATAGGCAAAAACACGTTTAACGCTTCGTGACTGCCGCGAGGAACTCCCGCACGGCGTAGGTCGTGAGTTGGCCGCCGGGGCCGGTTAGATTGAAGTCGAAAGCATGGACGGCCCAGGGGAGTTCGACATAGGCGTGGGGAATTTCTGCGGCTTCAAGGCGGTCAGCCAGGCGTTGGCTGTGTTTGACCCAGCATAGGTTATCAACCGTGCCGTGCATCAACAGAGTCGGCGGGGTTTCGCCGCGACGCACCAAACCTTGGGCGCTGGCGGAATCGTAAGCGGCCTGATTGGCTGTGGTCGGCGCCCCGCCTAAATATTGGTTCATGAGTTTGGTCGAATTCAGCACGTCGTCGGGGCGCGAAATCGACCATACAAAATTCAAATCGTAGACGCCATAGAGCCCCACCACTCCGCGCACGGCGGCATCGGGGGCGCCATACGCCACCGCCGCGGCAATTTGCGCGCCGGCTGAGCGTCCCATCAAAACGAGGCGCGTCGCATCGATGCGGAGCTTGGCGGCATTTCCCTGCAGCCAGTCAATCGCCTGCTGGGTGTCTTCGCGTTGCGCGGGCCAGGGATAGCGCGGCGCCAAACGGTAGCTGATTGCTGCTACATTATAGCCTTCGCCCGCGAGCCAATGGTTGAATTCTGCCAACTGTCCTCGATCACCGCTATCCCAACCTCCGCCATGCACCACAATAACCACCGGTGCGTCCGGTTTATCAGTAGCGTAGAAATCCAGCTCCAATGGTTCCGCCGCATCGTTAGGTGTAAACTCATGGGTCTGCACCGCCACGGGTGAGGTCACCGGCACGGGAACCCACATGCGTTGTAAGTCGATCACCTTGCCCGCCGACGGCTTCGTTCCAAATGCCGTTTCCCACTTCGCGGGCAGGCTCTGCCCCACCCGCATAGCGAATGCCAACGGCGAAAGGAACAGTCCCGTCGCGGCCAAGGCCAACACGGCGGCCACGACTCCGACTCGCCAGTAGGGTTGGCCCTCGCCGACCGCCACCGCGCCATAGGCCACGATTACGCACGTGAGCACCAACGTCACCAACCCCAGATAATGCCCGAACTCCCCCGCGATGATGGCCGCCTTCCACACCACGGTATTCCACGCCTTGACCCAAGTGAGCAAAGATAACGCGAACAATACCGCCGCGAGACTCAAAAACATCCAACGCATTACCCGTTCACTAAACCACCTTCAGCCGTCGGCGCAATGGCACACCCACTACGCCGTAACCTTGCGCTCGTTGCCGATGGACCGAAACTAGCCCGATGGGAAAAACCTTCGAGACCCTCGTTCCAGCGCTCCGCGAGTGGATCGCCAAACAGCCCGTTTTCTTCGTGGCTACCGCGCCCCTCGCCGACGACGGACATGTAAATTGTTCGCCGAAAGGCAGCGACTCCTTCCGCATCCTCAACGAACGCGAAGTCGCCTACCTGGACCTCACCGGTAGCGGGGTCGAAACGATCGCCCATGTGCAGGAAAACGAACGTATTGTCATCATGTTTTGCGCCTTTGAGGGCCCACCCAAGATCGTGCGCATTCACGGCCGGGGCGACATTATCCTACCCACCGATCCTGAATTCGCTCAACTCAGCCCACTCTTCCCATCGCACGCCGGAGCCCGCGCGATTATTCGCGTAAAAGCGACGCGCATCTCCGACTCCTGTGGATTCACCGTCCCCTTCATGGACTACGTAAAACACCGCGAAACTCTCGACCGTTGGACCGACAAGAAATCCCCTGAAGAACTGGCCGACTATCGGAAGCTCAAAAACGAAACCAGCATCGACGGCATTCCGGGCTATCCCTCCCCGAGTTGATTCGTCACTTTCCCCTCCCACTATGAAGCGTCGTCTCGACCAGCTCCTCGCTAACCTTGGCTACTGCACGCGCAGTGAGGCCCGTCATTGGATCACCGGCGGGCGCGTCACCGTTGATGATGGAGTAAACAAGAACCACGGCACCAAAGCCGATCCCAGCACGGTCTGCGTGAATGGAAAGCCGCTGGATCACCCCGAGGGCATCCTCGTCCTGCTGCACAAACCGACCGGATTGGTTTGTTCGCACGACGAACGGGAGGGCCCATCGATTTACGATCTGTTTCCCGAACGATGGCGGCGTCGCAACCCCGTCATCACCTCGGTAGGCCGGCTCGACAAAGACACCAGCGGCCTCCTGCTCGTGACCGACCAATCCCAACTCGTCCATCGCCTGACCTCGCCCAAACACAAGGTCCCCAAAGTATACCGCGCCAAGGTCGACCGCGACTTGGCCCCCGCTCTCATCGAAGTTTTTGCCGCCGGCACCCTGCAACTCGAAGGCGAAAAATCTCCGCTCGCGCCGGCAACCCTTGTCATTCGGGAACCACGCATCGCCGAACTGACCCTCATTGAAGGCAAATACCACCAGGTCCGACGCATGTTCGCCAGTCAGGGCTGGCACGTAGAGTCACTCCACCGCGAACGCTTCGGCGACCTCAGTCTCGACGGCCTCTCCGCGGGTGAATGGCGCGAATTACCCCGATCAATTTTCGACCATAAACAGGATTGAGCCTGAACAATTCCGTCTCTTGAATGTCCGAGACTTTTCACGCTAACCCACCCTGCAAGAAATATGAAATTCCGCTCTCTACTTACCCTCGCCATCCTTCTCAGCTCCTTCGTCGGGCTCAACACCGTCACCGCGGCCCACCACGAAGAGGGCCACACGGAACTCGGTGAACAAATGGAGGTAATCGGCAAAACCTTCCGTTCCTTGCGCCGCGCTGTGCGTGATCCGGCCAAGAACGCGGAGTCCGCCGCCATGGCTGGCAAGATGCTCAAGGCTGCCAAAGCCTCACTCGATCATGAGCCCGCATGGAAGGCCGAACAGCCCGCCGGTGAACAGGCTGACTTTGTCGCCGGTTACAAAAAGGAGATGAAAGTCTTCGTGCAGCTCCTGACCGACTTGAAGGCGGCGCTTGAGGCCGACGACAACGACAAGGCCAACGAAATCATCGAATCCCTGCGCGACCAACAACGCAGCAGCCACAAGGCCTACAAAAAGCCCGACGAAGATTAATCCCTCCGGATTATTTGTTGATTTCACGACCGCCTCCTCGCCGAAGCGGTCGTTTTTTTGCCCGTCTTCCCCGCATACAACAACATCTCTCCTGCCATGACATCTCCAATGTCCCGCTTCTTTCGGTCACTCCTCGTTTTCGGATTCACTATCGCCAGTTCCGTAATCACCTCTGCCGAGGACGAGGATTGGATCGACCTTTTCGATGGAAAATCGCTGGAGGGCTGGGTAGCCAACCTCGGTAAACGCGGGGATGGGAACAGCCAGAAGCTCGAAGACATCTTCCCCGTCAATGATGGCACAATCCACGTCTACAAGGACGCGCCCAATCGCACCAAACAGTTCAATGCCAACCTGCGCACGAAGGACTCGTTCTCGCGCTTTCGCCTTCAGGTCGAATACCGCTGGCTCGACAACCGGTTTCAGCCGCGCCACGGCGCCGTGCGCGATGCCGGCATCCTGTTTCATATCCACACCGAGCCGGACTCGGTTTGGCCGCCCTCCGTCGAGATGCAGC
>JABIRI010000249.1 GCA_018667915.1 Opitutaceae bacterium
CCAGCCTTGTATCGAAGTCCGGTCTTTCGGGGCGACACAATCTGCCCACCAAAATTCCCCGCGAGATTCGGCCCATGCCCGCGGATCCTGCGATACGGCAGTAGCGTAGGCATGAACATGGCAATCGATCCGTCGTGACATGGTGTTGGTCAGGATTCTTCGATCCGGTAACGGGCGAGGTCAGTCGCGATTTGTCGATGTTCAGGCGCGAGTGTGACGGCCTGTTCGAGGGCGCTGAGCGCCGCATCGCGGTCGTTGAGTTGTTTATGGATTGTGGCGATGTTCCACCATACCTCGGCGTGGGAAGCGGCGCGCTCGGGAGCGGGCTGAGAGAGGCATTTTTCCAACCGAGCGAGTCCTTCGTCTAACCGCTCGCCTGATTCCGCCGCACAACGGCCGAAGCGAAACAGAGCAAAATAGTTATCTGGCGCGACCGAAATCAGGTCGTCGAGCGCCAGCATGGCAGCGGTATGATCTCCGGCGGCGCGATGGATTCCGGCGTGGGCGAAGGCTCCTTGGGCAGCGTCGATTTCTGCGATGGCGTCGGCCTGTTGATGTGCCTGTTTATGACCTCCCCCTGCCAGTGTAGGAGCGTTGAGACTAAACTCAATCAAGGCTTGTCGATAGGAGAGGTTTGCCGGGTCGAGTTCAATGGCGCGCGACATGGACTTACTCGCGCGACGGGCATGGGATAGGGCGGCGAGGGACTTACCCAACGATCCGGCGTATAATCCAGCCGCGGTGCCGAGTTCGAAACTGATATTGGCGTCCGTTGGTTTCAGCTGCTGGGCGCGTTCCAGGAAATTGAGTGCGACGGTCCACTCACGTCGTTTGATGGCAAGTTTGCCCGCGTAGAGCAACACTTCGGGATGGTCCGGATATGCGGACTCAAGTTGCGAGAAGGCCTGCTCCGCTTCGGCATACCGGCGTTCATCATAGAGCTTCCGTGCCTCTTGCAGCGGAGATGCTGCCACCCCAACGGACGCAAGAATTACGCTTAGCGAGACCCAGAGGGGTAAACGAGAGTGTCGGAGAGAGAGGAACGGCACGGGGTTAACGTTGGGCATGCTTTCCGCCGGTTCAACTGCGAGTTGAGGACAGATAAGTATTGGTCCGCGCTAAGCAGGATGTTTAAATCAAAGCGGCAAAATCGTGCCGCCACTCAATAATCTCTCTCGATAACATGATCCAAAACACTCCTCTCATTCATCACGTATTTTTTTGGTTAAAGAATCCTGATTCAGTCGACGATCGCGACGCATTGCTCGCGGGCATTCGGGGTTTGGGTGAAATTCCTCAAGTCAAAGGTGTTCACGTCGGCGTTCCCGCGGCAACGGAAGAACGAGGTGTGGTCGATGGCAGTTATTCTGCTTCAGAAATTCTCCTCTTCGACTCTCTTGAAGACCAAGCAACCTACCAATCGCACCCCTTGCACCAGAAGTTCATCGAAGAACACTCCGCCAAATGGGCTAAAGTCGTGGTTTACGATTCGGTGAAAGCGTAGGGGCGTAGTTCGATATAATGCTACCCGAGGCACCGTTTGGCTATGAAAGTCGGATGCCTCGATTCGAGGAGGCCTCCACGTTGCAATCTGTGGGACGTGATGTCCAAGGCCGCGAAGTGCAACTGTCTCCTCTGACCGCGCGGGCCTGGTCGGAAATGAAACGTGCCGGTGGCGCCGCCGGCATTGATCTCCAACTGATCTCAGGCTTTCGGAGCATCAACCGCCAACGAGAAATTATAGAACGGAAACGGGATAAAGGTGAATCGTTCGAGCAGATCCTGCGGGTCAGCGCCTACCCCGGGTTTAGCGAGCACCACACCGGAAGGGCGGTGGACATCGGTTCACCTCATGCCGAACCCTTAACCGAGACGTTCGAATCCACGCCCGAATTTCGATGGCTCACGGCCCACGGCTTCGAATTTGGATTTTGCCTAAGCTACCCCAAATCCAATTCGCAGGACATTGCCTACGAACCCTGGCACTGGTGTTACCGGATGGATGCGTAGGTTGTCGGCGTAAAGCCCTACAGTTTCAATGATTCTGATGGCACAAAAACGGCTGATCCGGGTGGATCAGCCGTTTTGATGGGTGAATACCCTAGCTTAAATATCAGACCAGTAGGAGGGCGGGCTTTTCGATCAGGCCGCGCAGCTCGCCGAGGAACTGAGCGCCGACGGCTCCGTCTACGACACGGTGATCACAGGAAAGGGTGAGATTCATGCGTTGGCCGACCGTGATCTGGCCGTTCACCACGACAGGTTTCTCGACGGTCGTGCCGACCGCGAGGATCGCTGCGTTGGGTGGGTTGATGATGGCCTTGAAACTGTTCACGCCCATCATGCCCATGTTGCTGACGCAGAAGGTTCCGCCGGTGAATTGGTTGGGCTGCAGCTTCATCGCCTTCGCCGCCTTGGCGAGGGTCTTGGCTTCCGGGCCGATATCGAAGACCGATTTCACGTGGGCGTCGAAAATCACTGGGGTAATAAGGCCGTCATCGATCGCGACAGCGAAGGAAACGTGCGCGCGGCTGTGGTGACGGACTTGGTTGCCTTCCCAAGAGCAGTTGACGGCGGGAACTTTGCGCAAGGCTTCGGCCGCGGCCTTCATGATGAAGTCGTTGACGGAAAGTTTGATGCCCTCGTCCTTGAGCCCCTCGTTGAGTTGAGCCCGGAGTGCCATGAGCGGCCCGGCATCGACTTCCATGTCGACATAGAAATGAGGGAGCTGCGTTTTCGATTCCACCAAGCGGCGTGCAATTGTGGCGCGCATGTTGGAGACTTTGACGACTTTGTCCTCTTGGATTGGCCCCTTGGTCATGTAACCGGAACCTGACATGCCGCCGCCGACGCCGTTCTTTTCGGCGTCGAGAACATCGGCTCTGACGATACGACCGCCGGTGCCCGTGCCCGTGATGCGGGAGGGATCGATGCCTTTTTCGGCTGCGAGCTTTTTGGCGAGAGGAGAAATTTTGATCCGCTTACCGGGTTCTGCCGGAGCAGAAGGAACGGGAGGAGGTGTCGCCGCGGTTGGAAGCGGCGGGGGCTCTGGAGCCGTTGCGGGTGGGGGAGTTTGGGCAGTTTCCGCTGCGGCGGG
>JABIRI010000354.1 GCA_018667915.1 Opitutaceae bacterium
CCGGTTATTCGATCAATGATACCATCGTGGTATTCGACCGTATTCGTGAAGAGTTGAAACTCAATCCGGACACCAAGCTCCGCGATGTGATCAACAACGCGATCAACAAGGTCTTTACCCGCTCATTGCTGACCAGTGCCACGACGTTCCTGGCCTCGATCGCCCTGTTTATCTGGGGTGGTGGAGTGATCAACGATTTGGCGTTCACGTTTCTCGTCGGTGTCGTCACCGGCACCTTCTCATCCATCTTCATCGCGAGTCCGATCTTCTTCTGGTATCACAAGGGTGATCGCAAGCATGTGGAGAAACATCAGGATGTGAAACCGACCTACGAGTGGACGGGATCCAGCCGCGCATCGGAATAAGCTGATTTTTTACAGCAACACCTGATGCGTTGGACCTACACGCCGCCTCCGGCCGATGAGGTCGGGGCGCTGAGCCGAGATGTGAGCATCAGCCCGCAGTTGGCGGAGCTGTTGTGGCGTCTCGACGTTAAGACCGAGACCGACGCCCGGCAGTTCCTGCACCCCGCCATCAAGGAACTGGGAGATCCGTTTCTGCTCGAAAACCTCGAAGGCGCAGCCCAACGGTTGGCCGAAGCGATCGCCGCCCGTGAGGACGTCGTTGTCCTTGGCGACTACGATGTGGATGGGGTGAGCAGCACCACGCTGCTGGTGAGTATTCTGCGACGGTTTGGGCTGAGTCCCCGGTTTGTGGTGCCGCGTCGTATGGAAGACGGTTACGGTCTGTCCCGCAGTGCGATTGATCGGGCATTGAGTGACGGTAAACCCCAGCTGTTTGTGGCGCTCGACTGTGGCACGAACTCGGCCGAAGAGGTCGCTTACTTAAAGTCTCAGGATGTCGATGTGATCGTGGTCGATCATCACCGTTCACGCGAGGGTGCAGTCACCGATGCCTTGCTCATCAACCCGCACGTATTCCCTAAAGAGGGCGATGACGCGTGGCGAAATCTTTGTACCGTTGGTCTGGTCTTCAAACTCGCTCACGGCTTGCTCAAGCACCTGCGCCAAAAGAACCATCCGGTCGCGTTTCGGGTAAAATTGCGTGACTACCTCGATTTGGTGGCGATGGGCACGGTAGCCGATTTGGTGCCGCTGCGCGGTGAAAACCGTCTGATGGCGCGGCACGGTCTTACTGTCCTCGGCACCACGGAACGACCCGGATTGCGCGCACTGATGGAAGTCGCGGGAGTCCGGCCGGAGATCGGTGTCGCGCCGGTAGATATCTCGTTCCGCATGGGACCGCGCATCAACGCCAGCGGTCGTTTGGCCGATGCCGCTCTGTCCGTCGATTTGCTGTTGAGCGAAAGTCATCACGAAGGCATGACCACGGCCAACAAACTCGATGATTTTAACCGCGAGCGTCAGGATATTGAGCGTGCGATTACCCAAGAAGCCGAACGCCTGGTGGAGACCGAATATGCGGATGATGCCGGCATTGTCCTCTATCACGATGATTGGCATCCCGGAGTAGTTGGAATCGTGGCCGGCAGGGTTTCCCGCAAATACAACCGTCCTTGCGTGGTGCTCGGTAATGAGGGTGATCAAGCCAAGGGTTCCGGCCGCAGCGTCGATGGCGTCAGCCTCGTGGAAGTATTGGCCGACTGCGACGAACATCTTGGCAGTTGGGGCGGACATCCGATGGCGGTGGGCGTGGGGGTGTTAAAGGAAAATCTCGCCGGCTTCCGTGCTGCATTTTCCCAGGCAGTGACTGCTCACGTGGGCGGAGAGATTGAAGAGCGTGAACTTCCGATTTCGAGCTGGTTGGAACCCGAGCAAATCGGCGCGAAACTCATGGAGGAATTGGATCACTTGCATCCCTTCGGCCAGGCCAACGCGGAACCCGTATTTGGGATAAAAGATGTCGTATTCCGCCAACGTCCCGACGTCTTCAAACAGCATCATTTCCGCTTCAATTTCGAAGATGCCCGTGGCCGCCGCCTGTTCGGCGTGGCATGGAAGATGGCTGACCGTTTGCCGCCGGCCGGCGAACCGATCGACCTCGCGGTGCACTTGCGCTGGAATCACTTCAACGACCGCAAGCTCATGCAACTCGATCTGGTCGATTGGCGTGAGTCGGTTTCGGGCTAGGGTCGAGGTCGGTTCTTAGTTCGCGGTCCGCGGACCGCGACGCCCAAATCGGTGTGCTGAAGTGGATGGATGTTCAAGGGGGAGGGGGAGTGACCGCGAGAAACGATCGAGGTTCGACCGATCTGCTAGGGAGCGAGTATTTGTAGCAACGTATCATCGCCTTCATTCGGCGCGGGCTCGATTCCCAGAAGTGCGCACAGGAGGTTATAGACGTGGATGTTATCTGTGACTGACAACGCCTGGCCGGCCGGGATTTTAGGGCCGTGAGCAATGAACAGCGCGCCCATGTCCGGCTCCCGGTTGTCATAGCCATGATCGCCTCGATCCTTCGAGCCCATACCCGCCGTGGGTGAGTGCAGCATTACCCGCCATCCGGCGTCAGGAATCAGCACGATATCGGGAATCCGTTCGTTGGCGGAGAAATGAAGCCGCGTGGGCACGGCGGAGCGTTCAAATGCTCGCAGGTGCGGCGCTTTGGCCAGGGCGGCGAGGATTTCGGGGATCCGTTCGGGTTCCGCGCTGAGACCCCCCGTGGCTCCGAGCGTGACGATAGCAAAGGACTCCGGGTCGATATAATCAGCCAAAGCCACGACTTGAGTAGGGTCCTTAAAGGTCATGCCGTGGTCGGCGGTGAATATGAGATGGGCCTTATCCCAAAGCCCCTGTTTGCGCAGTCCATCGGCGAGATCCTCGAGCACGTCGTCGATGTGATGGAACGCGAGTTTGGTTTCAACCGCGTCGGGACCGAAACGGTGTCCCTTGGAATCCACCGCCTCAAAATACAAGGTGATCATATGCGGTCGCTTCTCCGCCGGGCGACCGGTCCACTCCAATACTTGGGCGACCCGATCGGATTCCCTCATCTTGCCGTCATAACGACGCCATTCGTCGGGATATTGTCCGAGAATATCTGCTTCGGCCCCGGGCCAGAACATGCAAGCGGAGCGGAGTCCTTGTCGCTGGGCGGTGAGCCAGATGGGTTCACCGCCCCACCAACGGCCTTCGCGGGCAGCCGGGTGATTACCGATGCCGAACCAAGCGTCGAACTCTTCGTCGTAGAATTTGTTGTTGATGATCCCGTGGGACTCGGGCCGCAGACCGGTCACAAGGGTGTAGTGATTAGGAAACGTCTTGGTGGGGAACGAGGGTGTCAGGCGTTCGACGCGAGCTCCATCTCCGGCGATTTTCTGAAGAAACGGGGCATCGTGTTTTTCGGGGTAATCCCAGCGACCACCATCGATCGAAACTAAGATTACCAACGGCTGTTCCGCGTCTGCTGCCATCAAAGTGCAGGCTCCCATTATCAGCGAAAAGAACAGGCGTCTCATGGACCTCACTTTGGTAGCGAGAGCCGGGAGAAGGCAAACTCCTGTAGGTGGGATCAGCTAATTGCCGATTGCGGGTAGCAGCTGGAGTTCGTTTTAATGGCGCATGCAATTCTTACCCCGTCGGCATTTCATCAAGTCATCTCTCGCTGCTTCTGCTGCGGCCGCCACCCTTGGCACGAAATTAGGGGCCACGCCTTCGGCCGGAAAACAGGAGTTTTACGAAGTGCGTTGTTACCACCTGAAGGCGGATAGCAGACTCAAGCAAAACGGCCGGGCCGATTTGTTGGATGGGTATTTGGAAGACGCGTTTTTGCCTGCACTTGATAAACGAGGAATTGCCGGCACGGGTGTGTTTTCCGAGCTCGTGGTGGATAAGAAAGCGATGACGGGTGAGCCGATGGACGACTCCCCTGTATGGACGTTAACGCGGTATGCGTCGCTGAATGACTTTGTCGGCATCACAGCTGAACTGAACGCGGATCCCGCAGTGCAGCGTGCCGGTGCCGCTTATTTGGACGTCCCCAAAAAGAGTCCAGCCTTTGAGCGGGTTGACAGTTGGTTGCTCCGGGCTTTCGCCAGTATGCCCGTTTTAGAGCAACCCGCATTTTCACGGAAGAAGGTGCCCACACGCGTGTTCGAAATGCGCGATTACGAGAGCCATAGCGAAACCAAAGCGCTCGTGAAGATGGCCATGTTCGACGAGGGCGAGACTCAGCTCATGCGTGACCTCGGCATGAACCCGATGTTCTTCGGCCAGGCGCTCGCAGGTCCGAACCTGCCGCATCTGCGTTACATCACGTCCGGCCCGGACTTGGTGACTCACCTGAAGAGCTGGTCGAAATTTGGTCCGTCCGAGGGATGGCAGAAAATGAAGAGCAACCCGAAGTATGCCAACAGCACCTCGCGCAATACCGCGCGCTTCCTCACGCCCAAGGCGTACTCGGAGATCTAGAAATTTAGCCGACGGCTTCAAAGGCCGAACTCAGCTAGGTTGATCTTAACAAGAATTCCGATTTAGAGCGGAATCGTCGGGTGGTCGGGTTAGGGTTCAACGGTGGTTGCCGTCACTTCCCACTCCAACTCATTAAGAGTGACGGTTTCAGCTTCCCCTAGCCGGCATGAAACGTCTTTTGAGGCGACAGTCTCGGGATCTTTCCCAGGAGTCATTTTCATTCGGATGATGGCGAAGGTAACCCGATTTCCCTCCAGCAAAGGCCTGATTTCGAAAATGCCGCGATCGGGAATCTCGGGCCAGCCAAACGTCATCGAGCTTCCACTTCGCAGGACAAGAGCTTGGGGTTTGCAGCCGTCGATGCCGCAAGCTTCTGCGTTAACCCACTCAATTTTGATGCGAAGAATCTCACCTTCGGATTGTCCAACCACAATCAGTGGGGAAACGAGCAGAAGAAAGAGAGGAAGTATTCTCATGGGGAGGATGTGATTCGAATAGCGGGCGTGAGAGGTTCAGCATTTCCCTTAAGGAGAATCGCGCGCTTCGATCTCCTAGCTGAAATTTTTAATAAGGCTTAAGAAAGCTAACCACCGTGACGGAGATGTCCGAGAAATCTTTATAATCCACGTTTGCTTCCAATGCACGAGCCCGTTTGTCCCCATTCCATGAGGCCCGTTCGAACCTATTCTGAGAACCTCTCCACGAGAACTCACGGGAGTGGTTGGGTTACGCAAACTGGACCACCTAAACGG
>JABIRI010000072.1 GCA_018667915.1 Opitutaceae bacterium
CGTCCTGATTTGAGATCACGAGCTTGTGACGCGAATCGGTCACTGCGAGCCAGTTGGGTTCTACCGTGGTCGCGCGCAGGTAGGTGGAGCGATCCGAGGTGATGGTGGAACGACCATCGCTGAAGTTGAGGGAAAAGTCGCGACCTGGAATATTGGCCAACGTGTTGTCAGAGCCGAGGAGGGAGAGCAGGGTTGGTGCGAAGTCGGCTGACGTCATGCTGGCTTCGATCCGTTTACCGGCGGGAACGACGCCGGGTTGTTTGACCAGGAAGGCGACCTTGGCCGACATGTCGTAGGGGAGACCTTTGTTGTGACGACGATGTTCGCCCATGAGGTCGCCGTGATCTGAGGTGAAGACGACGATGGTGTTCTCCGTGAGGTCGAGTGATTCAAGTTCGGCGAGCAAGCGACCGATGTTGTCATCGATACATTTCACCATGCCGAAAATTGCGGCCATCGCTTCGGGATTTAGTTTTTGTTCCTCGATGTAGTTATTGCCGGACTTCGCACTCCAACCTGGTGTTTCGGCGTCGCTCTTGAACATGGTCCGGGGCTCTTGAAAATCCAGATGTCGATACATTTCGTCGTAGGGAGCACGCACGTGATTGGGGCCATGGGGATCGGGCAGACTGAGCATCACACAGAAGGGACCCTCTTGTTCGCGACGAATAAACTCCAGGGTTCGGTCCATGAGAAAGTCCGTGGCGTAGGACTTCTCATCGGCGTCCCCCACATCATAACCCGGGATACCGTCCTTTCGGATGGGTGCATCTACCCGAGGGCCATCTGGTGTTTCCTTGAACTTCTTGTAATGGCCGCGGTTGAACATGTAGCGGTTGTCCTGCCAGCCGAATTTGCGTTCCGGTTCCCATTGCGGTTTGCCCGTGCCGTCCAAGTGCCACTTGCCGATGTAAGACGTGGCGTAACCCTCGCGACCTAGCACTTCGGCAAACGTGATCGTATCGTCATTCATCGACAGGTCGTTGGTGGCCATGCCGACTTGATGCGGATATTTGCCCGTCAGGAATGCAGCCCGAGACGGCGAACAGACGGGGGTCGAGACATAGAAATTGGTGAGCAAAGCGCCTTCTTGGGCGATGGAGTCAATGTGAGGCGTTTCAACTTTTACCCCGTCTCCCCAAACGTAGGCCTGCTCCGAGCTCATCAAATCGCGATAGCATCCGAGGGTGCGCAGGTTGTGCTCGTCGGTCATGACGATGACCAGATTAGGGCGGTCGGCCGCAGCGAGGCCGGACGTTGTGCTTATGAGTAGCGAAAGAAGAAGAACGGGGAATCTCATGGGGTAATAAAGGAGAATGGAGGATCCAGAATGATGGGTCAGACGCAATTGAAACCCAGGTCCATGTTTGATTTCAGTAACGTTTCCCGCGTCGCTTTCCCTTGTTGGGCGGACGTCGATTGGTGCCATCGTCCAGCTCGCGGGTTGAGCCCACGGGTTTGCCCGATTCGTCGACGAGTTTGAAATCGATCATGCGTTTGACGCGGTCGACCTTGGATACTGCGACTGTGATGCGGTCATTGAGGGTAAATCGGCGTTTCGATTTTCGGCCCACAAGTGCTGATCCATCGTTGCTGGGATTGAAGAAGTCGGGGCCAAGTGCGTTGGCCGCGAGGAATCCGAAAGTCAGTGATTCTTCTAATTCAATGAAGAGGCCATGCGCCCGAACCTCGGTGACAATGGCCTTGAAGATCGTGGGTTTCGTTTTCTTCAGATCGCGTTCGAAGAATTCGAGCAACTTGATTTTTACGCTCTCCCGTTCCGCTTCCTGCGAATTGACCTCGGTGATGCTCAGATGTTGGCCCATGCGATCCATCTTGGCGGCGTCGTAGGCAAATTTATAACCCGAAGGGGCCGGCCAGTCGCCTTGTTTGATCAGGTGGTGTTCCAGCACGCGATGCACGACGAGATCGGAATAACGTCGGATCGGCGAGGTGAAGTGGCCGTAGTCGCGTTTGTGGAGACCATAGTGACCGTCGGGGGAGGAGCGGTAGGCGGCCTTTTTTAGACTACGCAGTAGTTGGGTGCGAAGCACGTGTCCTTGCGGATGGGTGCGTAACGTGATGAGCAGTTCGGTGATCGCTTCGCGCTCGGTGAGATCGCCGGTTTTGATACCGAAGGTGGCGTAGAACTGGCGAAGCTCGGCGAGTTTTTCTTCGTCGGGATCATCATGGACCCGGTAGAGAGAAGGGAGGCGGTTTTGGCGGGTCAGTTTGGCCATGGCCTCGTTGGCCGCCAACATGAATTCTTCGATGAGTTGGTGACTCTCGTCGTTTTCGACGAGTTCGAGACGATCGGCGAATCCTCTTTCATCGACGAATATTTTTGTCTCCGACATCTCGAGATCGAGGCTGCCATGCGCCATGCGGTCGCGACGTAGTCGATTGGCCAGCGACCACAGGGTGCGGATCCACGACTGCAGATCACCGAGCTCTTTATCGGTGAGGGAGGTCAGAGCCTTGCCGGTAGATCCCGTTTGATGTTTGGGAGGCAGAGCCAGATCGCGCGCGGCCTGGAGATCGTCCTCCTTGAGGAGCGTGAACGCCTGTTTGTAAGTCAGCCGCTTGCGACTGCGGATAAGGGTGTTGGCGAAAGTTTTTTCGACGATCCGGCACTTTTTATTAAACGTGAGGAAGACGGCTTTGGTGAGACGGTCCTGGCCTTCGACCAAGGAACACAGTCCGTTGGATAGCTTTTCCGGCAACATCGGCACGACCGTTCCCACGAGGTAGGTGGAGTTGCCGCGACGTTGGGCTTCCTTGTCGAGTTCGGTGCCGGGTTTGACGTAGCTCGACACGTCGGCGATGTGCACTCCGATTTTGATTTGATCGTCAGGCAAAAATTCGATGGATAATGCATCGTCGAAGTCCTTGGCGTCATCGGGGTCGATGGTGAAGGTCGGAATCTTGCGGTAGTCGAGCCGGGACTTATGCTCCTTGGGCATGACGTTGTCAGGAATCTGGCGAACTTCGGCTTCAACGTTTTTCGGAAAACGGGGATCGAGCTCAAACTTTCGGTAGATACCGAGCATCTCGGCACTCGGTTCCCATTGACGGCCGAGGCGTTCGATGACCCGTCCTTCGGGATCACGGCTGCGGTTGGTCCATTCGTGTAGGCGCACAACCACTTTGTCGCCCTCTTTCGGGGGAGGCTTGATTTTGCCTTCGGCGGGATCGGCCACCGCGACGTCCTGCACGAAACGAGGATCATCGGGGGTGATGTAGAACTTACGGCGGACCTTGCTTAAGGTGCCGACCACGGTGTCGGAGCCGCGTTCGATGATCGCAGTCACGCGTCCCCGCGGTTCGTTCGCGCGGGAATTCCGCAAGTTTCGCCGTTGTTTGGGGCGGCTATCGAGTTTGATGCGCACAGTATCGCCGTGAAAGGCATTGGCGGCATCTTCGGAGGCGATTTGCACGACTTCCGGGGCATCAGCTTGGGCTGATCGGTCGATTACAACGATGGCGGAGCCCCCCGTGCGGAACCGGAGTTTGCCGGTAAGGTAGCCATCACTGGCACTGGCAGACGCTCGGGGGAGCGTGATTTTGTCGCCGCCAACAAGAGTGAGTTCGCCGCGGGAAAGCAACAGGCGGACTTCGTGGGAGAAGACGCGGCGTTGCTTTTTATCGAGTTTGAGCTGACGGCCGAGAGCGGCCTCATTGACGGGTTTATAATTCTCCGTGCCCAGATGAGCGAAGAGAGAGGAGCTGAATTTCATAACAGGGCCTCAGAGTTGAGGCGGAATAAGATTAAAAATTGAAAAATTAAAGGTGGTTTTGCGGTCGACAACGAGGGGCTGTCGGGCGGACGTTGGCCGCATGAATATCGTTCACGTGGCCAGCGAGATGTTTCCGTATATCAAAACGGGCGGTCTGGCTGATGTCGTAGGAGCGCTAGCTCCAGCTCTCGCCCGACGTGGACATCAAGTTTCAGTATTCTTGCCGGGTTATCGGGCGATCGTCGAGCATTCAAATTTGGGGTCACCGCTGGAGCGGACGCAACGGCTGCGGATAGAAATGGGAGACATGTTTATGACCGGTGACGTGCGGGAATTCTCGCCGGAGCCGAATCTGAAAATCTACCTTATTTGTCGGGAGGAGTTCTTTGATCGAAAGCTACCCTACACCAATGGAGAGCGCGACTACGAGGACAACCATCACCGCTTTATCTTTTTCTGCAAGGGCGTCATTGAAGTCATGCGGCGGTTGGAGCTCGAAGCGGATGTTGTGCACGGCCACGATTGGCCGGCTGGGCTGATGCCGCTTTTACTGCGGGTCGAAGAGCAGCGCCGAGGACTCAATCTCGCGATGCGCACGGTGCACACGATCCACAATATTGCATTCCAGGGATTGTTTCCGATGAAGTCATTTTATCGCACCAATCTGCCCGATGAATTACAGGGGATTGATGGGGTCGAGTTTTACGGTCAAGCGAGCATGATGAAAGCGGGTATCCAATTCGCGGATCGGGTGACCACCGTGAGCCCGAATTATGCCCAAGAAATTCTGACTCCGGAATACAGCAGTGGCCTGGAAGGAGTCGTGCAGCAACGGGTGGAGGATCTGAGTGGCATGATCAACGGTATCGATACCGAAGTTTGGAACCCCGCGACCGACCCAATGTTGCCGGGACATTATTCAGCCGAAAACCTCGGTGGAAAAAAACTGTGTCGGGCTGAGCTGCTCAAGGAGCATGGTTTCGACCCGCTCTTCAGTGGGGCAGTCTTTGGTATGGTGTGCCGATTGACCGAACAAAAAGGCGTGCACCTTTTACTGGCCAACGAGGAGTTGATCGAGCAGTCCAAATGTAAGTTGATAGTCATTGGCGCGGGCGATACGCGGTTGGAAGAACAGATGCGTAACTTCGCCTCGAGATTGTCCAAACAAGTCTCCTTTACCGCCAAACTGGATGAGGTGGGAAGTCATCGCGTGGAAGCGGGAGCGGACTTTTTTCTTATGCCTTCGCTGTTTGAGCCCTGTGGTCTCAATCAAATGTATTCACAGGTTTACGGCACGATCCCGGTCGCGACTCGAGTGGGGGGACTGATCGATACGGTCATCGATATTGCTGATGACCCGGAAAACGGCACCGGCATTCTTGAAGAACCCACCAAAGACGGATTCGCTCGCGGGTTCGAGCGGGCCCTGAAGCTTTACGGCCAGCGGAAGGTTTATACCGCGGTGCAGGGGCGGGGGATGAAACAGGACTTTGGTTGGGAGCAGGCCGTCGAGGCCTACGAAACGTTTTACGAAGAAATCGTTTAGGCCGCCCAGCTTGCGATCGACGGCAGATTGATTTGCATGGTTCGAGTGAACGATTTGCCATGTATTGTCTGGTTGCGACAAGATCTTCGATTAGAGGATCAACCGGCCTTCGCGGCGGCCGTCGCGCGGGGTGGCGCGATTATTCCGGTATTTATTTGGGACCCAGCCGCCGAAGGTGAATGGAAGCCGGGTGGGGCAACCCGTTGGTGGTTGCATCACTCTTTGGCCAAGCTCGGGGCTGAAATTGAAAGCCGCGGCGGTCGTTTGGTTATTCGGGAGGGTGATAGTGCTCAGCAACTGGCCGAGTTGGTGGCAGCGACGGGTGCTTCCGCGGTGTATTGGTGTCGACGATACGAGCCAGAGATCGTGGGGCGGGATGCTCGCTTAAAACGAGAGTTGCGGAAACAGGGAGCCGAGACTGGTAGCTTCAATGGGGCGCTGTTGCATGAGCCGCATTCGATCCAAAACAAGCAGGGGCGACCTTTTCAGGTTTTTACCCCTTACTGGCGTCATTGCCTAAGCCTCCCCAAAACTGCGGTGGGGGCCGGAGCTCCTGAAAAATGGCCTAGTCCCGCCCATTGGCCCGCGTCAGTCGAACTGAACGCGCTCGGCTTACTACCCCGGTTGGGCTGGGCCGAAATGTTTGGCGATCATCATGAACCTGGCGAAGCGGGTGCAGCGAAACGTCTCGATGAGTTTTTGGCCCGTTCGGTTGATACGTATGAAGACCTCCGCAACATCCCCGGAAAAAAAGGAACGTCACGCCTTTCTCCCCATCTCCATTTTGGGGAAATTTCCCCGCGGCAAATATGGGCAGCTACAGAAGCCTTGGGCAAGGAGGCAGGGGTCTTTCCTTCCAGCAATGGAGCGCGAGTTTTCCTCAGTGAAGTGGGGTGGCGAGAATTCGCGCATCACCTGTTGTTTCATTTTCCACAGACGCCCACCGAACCCTTGCGACAGGAATTCGAACGATTCCCTTGGCGTGAAGATCCGGATGGGGAGCTCCTCCGCGCGTGGCAAAAAGGTCAGACCGGTTATCCGATCGTGGATGCCGGCATGCGGGAGCTCTGGTCCACGGGATGGATGCACAATCGGGTGCGTATGGTGGTGGCATCTTTCCTGGTGAAACACCTGCGACTGCCGTGGCAGCGCGGAGCGGAATGGTTCTGGGACACTTTGGTCGATGCGGATCTCGCAGCGAACTCTCTTGGCTGGCAATGGAGTGCGGGTTGCGGGGCCGATGCGGCGCCGTATTTTCGCGTCTTCGCGCCGGTTCTGCAGGGGAGCAAATTTGATGGGGCAGGTGACTACGTTCGTCGATGGGTGCCCGAGATTGCGGGTTTACCGGACAAGCATCTGCATGCGCCTTGGGAGGCTCCAACGGAGATCCTTTCCGCTGCTGGAGTGAGGTTGGGTGATACTTACCCCGGACCGCTGGTCGACCATAAGACGGCACGCGATGCAGCACTGGCTGCTTACCAAGAACTAAGAAAATCGAGACCGTGATGAACCGAGAGCTTTCACCGAATGTTGAGATGCCGCGCCAGAGGGGAGACCGCGATGAATGAACAATTAGTCCGTGAAGTAACCCTGCCTTGTTCTGCGCAGGCAGCCTTCGCTTGGCATGCCCGCCCCGGGGCATTTAAGCGGCTCACTCCGCCGTGGGAATGCGTGGAACTCATATCCGCCACAGGTGGAATTGAAGACGGTGCGCGACTGGAACTGAAATCCTTCGTGGGGCCGTTGCCGCTTACTTGGGTCGCTGAACATTTTGACTACCGTGAGGGAGCGCAATTTTGCGATCGGCAAATCTCCGGGCCGTTCGCCTTTTGGGAGCATCGTCATCGGTTCGAACCCACGGGGCCGGATGCCTGTAAATTGATCGATGATATCACCTATCGGCTACCACTCAGGCCATTCTCCAATATCGCTCGAGGCAGGGTGCGGAGAAAGCTGATTCGTATGTTCGCTTACCGCCATACGATCACGGCGCAGGATTTGCGGAACAGTCGAGCTTGTTCGGGCCGGGTGTTGATTTCCGGTGCATCAGGCGTGATCGGCCAAGCTCTCGTTCCATTTTTGAAAACGCAGGGGTGGGAAGTTGATCGACTGGTGCGTCGTTCTCCTTCGGCGCCTGATGAGATTTCGTGGTCTCCGCGTGAAAATCAGGTTGATTGGCCGGCGGACTATCATTGTGACGCCGTGATTCACCTAGCGGGAGCCAATGTCGCCGGTGGTCGCTGGACAAATGCGCGTAAGCGTTTGATCCGCGAAAGCCGCGTGCAGGGAACCGAAACCTTGGTGGGGGCGATCAACCGGCTGGATCGGCCACCGGCTGTATTTATCAGCGGGTCCGCCTCGGGGTATTATGGCGATACTGGAGAAAGCAGCGCCACGGAAACGGCAGCAAAGGGAGACGGGTTTTTAGCTGATGTCTGCGATGACTGGGAGGAAGCTTTGGCTCCGTTGCGTGATGGTAAAACGCGAGTCGTGATCGCGCGGACGGGGGTTGTGTTGACCCCTGCTGGCGGTGCCTTGGCCAAGATGTTGCCAGCATTCAAATTCGGGCTGGGTGGACGATTGGGTTCAGGGCAACAATGGCTCAGTTGGATCGCGATCGACGACTGGTTGCATGCGATCCATCGCCTGCTGGTCGACGACCGGGTAGAGGGTCCGGTAAATTTGACGTCCCCCAAACCCGTGACCCAGCTCCAGTTTGCTCGTAGTCTCGCTCATGTGCTTGGGCGACCGGCGATATTTCCTGCTCCCGCGCCGCTACTTAAACTCGCGCTAGGGGAGATGGCGGAAGAAACTCTTTTGGCCAACAGTCAGGTCTCGCCAGGAGTTTTGAACCAAATTTCCTACAACTTTCTGCATCCCTCACTTGAGAAAGCGCTGGGTCACGTGCTCGGTAAGGAGGTCTCAGCATGAAAAACAACACGGTGGTCATTGGTGCCGGCATATCCGGATTATTGGTCGCTCGCGAACTCGCTTCGCGGGGAGCTCGTGTGCAGGTATTGGAAAAGGCCCGCGGAGTCGGTGGCCGTATGTCGACCAAACGGGTGGGCAGCGCGGTGTTCGATCAAGGCGCTCAATTCTTTTCCGCGCGAGACGAGCACTTCGACGCCCGGGTTCAGTGTTGGGCGCGAAAAGGTGTGGTGGCGCAATTGCCGCGCGAAGATGACCAATCGGAACGTTGGGTGGCTCGTCCGAGTATGACGGGACTAGCGAAAGCCTTGGCGAAAGATTTGCGGGTGAGTTTGCAGAGTCAGGTGCAGGCGGTGCGCTGGCATGAGTGCGGTTGCTGGGAGGTGGATGTCGCGGGTGGTGAATTGGTTCGTGGGGAGCGACTGGTTCTCGCGAGCCCGGTTCCGCAAAGTCTCGCGCTACTTGAAGCGGGTGGGGTGGTTTTACCTGAGCACTTGGAGGCGTCACTTCATGACCTTGAATACAATCCCTGCTTGGCGTTGCTCACCACATTAGATGGGCCCAGTGGAGTGCCAGCTGCTGGAAAAGAGATTAAGTCAGGAAACCTCCGTTGGGTTTCAGATAATGTGCGCAAAGGCATCGCGCAAAACGTGCCAGGGGCCATTACGTTTCATCTTACTCCGGAATTTTCGGCTGCGAACTACAGCGCCACCGAAGAGGAGGTTTTCGCCCAACTACAGGATGAGTTAACGCCTTGGTTGGGTGGCTCGAAGATAGTCGGCCGGGCACTGCACCGCTGGCGTTATAGCGAGCCCAAGACAACATTCGCAGAAGATCATGTGTGGTTACCGTCAATACGGTTGGGCTTCTGTGGTGATGCTTTCGGTGGGCCGAGGGTCGAGGGCGCGGCGCTTTCGGGTTTGGCGCTGGCTCGGCAGATTGTCGGCACGTTGCAGACCGCATGAAGCCAATCGTGATCGTTGGTGCCGGTTTGGCTGGTCTGACCTGTGCGCGCCAACTGCAGGAGAGTGGAATTCCGTTTAAGATTTTTGAAGCCGGGGATGACGTCGGAGGGCGGGTCCGGACCGATGATGTTGACGGGTTCTTATTGGACCGCGGGTTTCAAGTTATGCTCTCTGCCTATCCCGCGTGTCAGCGTTGGTTGGATACCGCAGCACTCGACCTCAGGGCATTCGAACCCGGCGCGGCGATTCGGATCCGGCAAGGTTGGCAACGGGTGGTCGATCCCCGCCGCGGTATCGGAGACCTGTGGGCGAGCTTGCAGGCGGACATCGGATCTTTTGGGGACAAACTGCGGGTGCTGAAATGGGCGTTGAGCTCACGGCACGATCCGGACTCTTTTGGACCGACTGGCACAGACAAAAGCAGTTTAGTGCACCTTGAAGCGAAGGGCTTCAGCGATGATATGATCAACACGTTCTGGAGACCTTGGCTAAGTGGAATATTTCTCGAGTCGGATCTTCAAACATCTCATCTCATGCTCGAATTCGTTTTTAGTATGTTTGCTCGAGGAGAAACGGTGGTGCCTCGCGATGGCATGCAGGCGATTCCGCGGCAATTGGCGGCGGCACTGCCCGACGAGTCGATTACGCTCAATCAACGGGTGCGTCGGGTTGAGGCATCGGGGATCGAATTACCCGATGGGAGCCGGATCGATGCGACTGCAGTGGTCCTGGCCGTTGATGGCGATGCCGCAACCACACTGGGTTTCGGAGTTCCCGACCTCGGTTGGAGAGAAGCGCGGTGCCTCTACTTTGCTGCTCCACGGGCCCCCACTCCAGATGGCTTGCTTCGGCTCAACGGCGAGACGGACGGGGTGATTAATCACTTAGTAACATTGAGTCAGGTGAATCGGAACTGTGCCCCGGAAGGTCAAGAATTGGTGATGGTGGGGATTCGCCCCGGAACGGGAGGCGAAAACCAAGTGATCGAGCGTCAGGCGACGGCACAACTCGAGGTATGGTTTGGCCCGCAAGTGAAGAGGTGGCGAGTGTTGCGGCATGATGTGGTGAAACAGGCACTCCCAACGCGCGGATCCCTGAAGGCGTTGGCCGGGGAAACGACTACTGGTGGGTTGTTTCAGTGCGGCGACTATCTACGCCATCCCTCGATCCAAGGAGCGATGGAGAGCGGGGAGTTCGTGGCTAAACAGATTACTGATAGATTTCAGCGGTCGGTCTGATGCTCTCCGTGAGAGGTAAAATGAGGCTTCCCTTACTGAAGGTGGCGCGGTTGATTGAGCCTTCGTATGGATAAGACCTTCATTATATTTAAACCAGACTGTATGGCGAAGAACCTCGTCGGTCAGGTTTTGACCCGTTTCGAGAATGCCGGATTCTCCTTGGCCGCCGCCAAGATGATTCAGCTGACGCCTGAGAAACTACGCGAGCATTACGCTCACGTTGCGGACAAGCCCTTTTTCCCCGAGATCGAAAAGTTCATGGGATCTCGTCCCGTGGTCGTAGCAATCTTGAAGGGCGAGAATGCGGTCACGAAAGTGCGCGACCTACTCGGCCCCACGGATTCTACGAAAGCACCTGCGGGCACGATCCGCGGCGATTTTGGAGAAACGATGATGGTTAATATCCTCCACGCGTCCGACAGCGACGAGAACGCCCAAATCGAGATCGATCGTTTCTTCGACCCAAGCGAAGTTCTCGGCTAGATCGAAAATATACGGCCTATTTCCAAACCCGCATCATTTTGATGCGGGTTTTTTAACGTCCTCCGCCAAATTATGTTTGTCACCATAATGGTGACAAACATCAGGAATAACGGGCGGCCATGGCTTTCGTGGTGGTCGCGACTTGCTGACGAAGATTAGAGGGTGAAATGACTTCGGCCTCTGCGCCCCAGCCGAGAGCCCAACGTTCGATTTCGATGAGAGAGCCCAGCCGGAGGTGCAGATCGACCGAGCCGTCGCGCCGACGTTTGCTTTGTTGTGACTCGTGCCAGACCCGCTCTTCGATGCGTTCGGCCACGTTGGCGGAAAAACGGATATGGATGTCGTATGCTTCACCTTTGCCGGCAACGACACCGAGCGCGTTGGCGAAAAATGTTTCGGGAGAGAAGTCCTCCGGTAGCGTGAATTTTTTCTTGGTAAGGGCGACATCGTGCATCCGCGGAAGGGCGAATGTGCGAATGTCATCTCGGCCTAGATCGTGCCCCACCAGATACCAAAGGTTGTCGCGATGGGTCAGATGATAAGGCCGCACGTTTCGGATTTCGGCTCGGGAAGCTCCGGGTTTCTTGTAAGCGAACGTGACCTCACGTTGTTCGTTGTGGGCTTTTTGCAGGCGATCGAAGGCGACCGCATTGGTGCGGCCTTCGCCGAATTGGGAGAACGAAACGACCTGTTGATCTTCGGAGGTAAGATCGACGGACCCCTTTAAATTGGAGGTGAGTTTTTCGAAGGTGGATTGCAGTCGGTCAAAAAGTGGTGTGCCGCGCAAAGGCTCGAGGGCGCGCTCCGCGACGAAGAGCGCGAAGGCATCTCCTTCACTCATTTGCACGGTGGGAAAGGCTTCCACCGGTGAGGTGTAGACGTAGGAATGCGTGCCACGGTCGTATTCGAGAGGGAGTCCGAGGCGATCGCGCATATGATCGATGTCGCGCTGGATGGTTTTGCGCGACACGTCGAGTTCGTCCGCGAAGCGGGTGCAGTTCAGTGCGGCACCGTCGCGGAGACGTTCGTGAATGAGCATCATACGTTCGACGGAGAAGCGGGAACGGAACCCGGTGGTAGTGGACATGGGAAGTGAGGGGCGAGGTGACGAAAGGGTTGACGGACTAAGGGGCAGGGGATGTCGGGCTTAAGACCCGACAGGTTGGGGGTGCGATGGAGGGTTGAGAGGTAGATGGGAACGGCCCGGTGGCTTGCCCGCCTTTGGAGGGTCCTACCTTGCTCAAATTAATTTGAAGTTTTTTTAGCATGGGACAGTTAGTGTCCCATGCCAGCTGATAATGTAGGCGGCATGAAACCAACCACTGCTTCCCGTCGTCGCTCCACTCGTTCCGTTAATCTCAGCCCTGATTTGATCTGGCACCATCTGGGCCAAGCTTATCGCGTCACGATTTGGCCTGAAGTCGCTTTCGAGAAAGAGATTAGTCAAGGTTTGTGGCGACCCTTTACCCCGGACCCTCGCGGGGATGTTTTTTGCGCCGGCGCGGTGATGCTTGATGTGCGCCGCTGGAAGCCCTACCTCGAATTTTGCCCACCGAGCTGGCAGCGCCTGATCGAACGTTTCTCGTTTCACCGGCTGCATGCATTGACGGCATTAGCGCTGGGTCCTGCGTTGCAGGAGGACTTTGAGGATTGGCCCGTGCTCGCTTTGCTGGTGGGCGCTCATTCGGACCTGCGCGGTTGTGCACCGGAATGGGGTGAGCTCAACGCGGTGCGTGAGCGTGGTAATATATTTTCGGTGCTCGAGTGGTTGGGTATGCCGTCGACGTCGGCCGCGCTGGAACAGCTTGATGCTCTTGATCTCGATCTACCTGTCCGTGATTTGCGACGCGTTCGAGAGATTCTGTGGCAACGCCACGATGTTCAACTGCGGGAAGGATTCCGCGGAGTGAGCTTCAGCCCGTTGGCGGCGTGATGTTTTTCGCCCACTAAGGAGGTGGGCATCCGGGGGGATCCCGGTTGGTTCGATACCCGTCCTTTCTCTAGCGGAAGGACGGGTTTTCCGTGATTGGATCAGTCCTCCGCCGGAGTGGCGCTTACGGGAGCAGAGAGCGTAAAACTCAAAGGCGTTTTAGGTGCAACCAGCACATTGAGCACGGAGGTCGGCAGTTCAAAAACGTCGAGTTTGGTAACGGTTCGAATCTCAATGGTGGTGGTCTCGTGGGGGGCGAGCTCAATGATTTCACCGAAACGGGTGAAGGTGTAGTCGGAATCATTGCGCAATTGGAAAGTGGCGTCGGAGTGGTTTTGAATCTCCACCGAGAGCACGGAAGTTTTGGCAAGATAATGCGCACTTATAACAGTAACCGAGGATTCGATTAGCGGGCGGATGTGCTCCTCCCGTCCGACTAATAGATTGCCCAACCAAGCTGCGGTGCGGCCCGCCACCAGTGCCTCTTTGATTCCGGCCATGGAGCGTTCCTTGGTAAATACCAGCGTGACGGGGCGGTGCCCTCCATCAGAAGGTTGGTAATCCCAATCGATCAAACCATGGATATCCGAAGATCCGAGGATGGTGAGGTCATGGGCGAGGGCGATGGCGAATGACTCTTCGGAATAGTTAAACGTGTTCATTACCTCGATGCCGTGGATCCAGTTTTTCTCGATCATCTTGAGGTGAAAGTCCGTCAGCTCGGCGATGCCGTTGGGACGCTGGGAGGTCCATCCCATGTGGTTGAGAAAAACAAAAGCGTGCTGTTCGGCCGCGGCGTTCAGAGCATTTTCCGCCGGCCAATTGCTGACCGCTTTACGATATTCGCCGGACCCTGCTTCGACGTCTGTAGGGCGATGAACTAACGCGTTGGAATCGGTCAGAAATAGTGCGTTTAAATGCCCTACGGGTTGACTACGCGTAATTTCGGATCCGTGAATGACCAGAATACTACCGTCCTTGACAGCGGCTTGGGCGTGTTCCCATGAGCGATTCCGGTCCGGATGGGGGATATCGATTCGGTGAGGCTGATATTCCAGATGCTCGGTGATGGCGACGGCGTCCAAGCCGTCGCGGAGTGCTTCTTCGACTCGAACTGTGGGCCATACATGGCCATCGGAAAAAACCGAATGGGTATGCGGATCGAGCGTAAGGGTGAGGTATTCGGCGGTATCGGGGAATTCGATCGCGCGTTCCGGATTATGCTTGGGATCAAATTTTACTGATCCGTGGGCCCACAGGAGTGAGGCTGAAATTGAAAGTAATCCGATCGTGGAGGTGAATTTTGTAAAAGCCATGGGCTGTTTGGGGTAGGGTGAATGGCGGGGATCTGAGGCAGAGATTGACCCTTGGTGTCCGGACGTAGCAAGGGGCGATCCTCAACGGATCGCCCCTTGCGAGTTAAGCTTTGTCGACGCCCAGTTCGGACGCCTCGTGGTCGTAATACTACAGACGCGGCATGGTGAGGCCACCGTCGACCATGACAACTTGACCGGTGCTGAAGGGGAAATCGCCGCGAGCGAGAGCTGCGACGGATTTGCCGATGTCTTCCGGGAAGCCCCAGCGCGGTTGGACGCAAAGGCCTTCCGCAATGAGCTTGTCGTATTTGTCGGTCACGCCGGAGGTCATGTCGGTTTTGATGACGCCGGGGCGCACTTCGTAAACCGGGATACCGTCACCACCGAGACGAGCGGCGAACAATTGCGTGAGCATACCGAAGCCGGCCTTCGCGATACAGTATTCACCGCGATTGATCGAAACGACCGTGGCGGAGATCGACGTGATGTTGACGATTGCCGCTTCGAAGGAGGCATCGGCCTGTTTGGCTGCAACCATACCTTTGGCGAATGCCTGGGTGAGGAAGAACACACCTTTGAGGTTGGTATCGACGACCCAGTCGTAGCTCTCCTCGGACGTCTCCAGGAGATCGGCGCGAACCTTAGGGGCGACGCCGGCGTTATTAACAAGGAGGTTGATAGAACCACCGGTGAATTCAGTCGCGGCGGCCACGATGCCAGCGCGCCCTTCGACGCTGCCGATGTCTCCGCGGGCATAGCCCACTTTGACGCCGTGAGCGCGAAGTTCATCGAGAGGGCCGGTGATCGATTCCTCGGCGCGGACGCCGTTGATGACCAGATTCCAACCTTCTTTGGCGAGGGCGGTGGCGATACCGAATCCGATACCGCGCGAACCGCCGGTTACGAGTGCTGTTTTCATATGATTTTAGTTAACCACGAAATACACGAATCATACGAAAGCAGAAAAACGCTCCTTCGATTTTTGTGTATTTCGGGTCTTTCGTGGTTTCGAAAACGAGAACTTAGAGTTCTGGGATATCGAGCCAGCGGCGCTCTTCCCAGGATTGAATTCCGAGTTCGGCGAGTTGCACGCCTTTGGCGCCTTCCTTGAGATTCCAAGGGAAAGGTTGGTCGTCGACGACGTGCTTGATGAAGAGTTCCCACTGCACCTTGAAGGCGTTGTCGAAAGGCTCCTTGGTTGGAACCGGAGTCCAGCCGTCTTTGTAGTTGATTGGGCTATCGGTATCCGGACTCCAGATACAGCGTGGTGTGGCCGCGTCGGATTGGAATTTGCAATCGCGGAGACCTGCGACGGCAGACCCTTTGGTGCCATCGACTTGGAGGGTGAGCAGATCGTCACGATCGACACGAACATCCCATGAAGAGTTGAAGTGGCAGATCACGCCGTTGGTCAGCTCGAAAGTGGCGTAGGCCGAGTCATCGGCGGTGCACTTGTATTTTTCACCATTCTCATCAACGCGCTCAGGGATGTGGGTGGCGCCGAGGCAGGTGAGGGACTTGATATCACCAAAGAGATTCTGGATCACATACTGCCAATGGCAGATCATATCGACGATGATTCCTCCGTCGTCTTCTTTGCGGTAGTTCCACGAAGGACGTTGCAGCGTGTCGTGCTCACCGGTGAATACCCAGTAACCAAACTCGCCGCGCACGGAGAGGATGTCGCCGAAGAAGCCGGTATCGATGAGATGTTGAAGCTTCATCAAACCGGGGAGCCAGAGCTTGTCTTGAACGACGCCGTTCTTGAGGCCCGCTGCAGAGACTTCGTTGTAGAGCGCCATGGCCTCCGCGGACGTGGTGGCGGTGGGCTTTTCGCAGTAGATATGCTTTCCGGCAGCGATGGCTTTACGGACACCGTTGGGACGTTGGCCGGTGAGCGTCGAGTCGAAGTAGATAGTGTTCTCAGGCTTCGCGAGTTCAGCGTCGAGGTCGGTCGAGACCTTGGATACACCCACGCGTTTGGCGAGGGCTTCGAGCTTGGCTTGATTGCGGCCGACGAGGACCGGATCCGGCATGACAAATTCGTCGCCGATTTTGACGCCGCCTTGGTCCATGATAGCTTTGATCGAGCGGATCAAATGCTGGTTAGTGCCCATGCGTCCGGTGACGCCGTTCATGATAATTCCGATGGTTTTCATATTGGTTTTGAGGGGTCAGCTTTCAGTAATTTGCTGTCAGCTAGTTGGATTGATATTCTGAAATTAGTTTAAGGTGAGAAGAGCTGATTTCTGATAGCTCGAAGACTGAGAGCGTATTAGGTATGATCGCGGTAGGCTTGGATAATTTGCGCGAGGTATTGGTCTTGGTCCAGGGCCCAGAGGCGGTCGGAGAAGACTTCGACTTCGTTGAATCCCGTAAAGCCTGCGGCTTCGACCCAACCGCGAATCTTGCGGATATCGATGCAACCTTCGCCCATGAGCCCGCGATCATTTAGGAAATCGATCGTGGGTGAACGCCAGTCGCAAACGTGGAAGGAGAAGAGCGCGCCGATGTCACCACAACGGGCGATCTCTTGTTCAAGCGCAGGATCCCACCAGAGGTGATAGACATCCGCGGCGACTCCGACGAAGGGCGAAGCGAGTTGCTCGCACATGTCGTTGGCTTGGCCGAGTGTGTTTACGGCTGAACGGCTGTCGGCATACATGGGGTGAAGCGGCTCGATGCCGAGCTTCACGCCAGTTGCTTTACAATCGTCGAGCACGGCTGCGATACCGTCGGTGATTTGTTTGCGTGACTCTTCTAGAGGTTGGCCAGGGACGGCACCGCAGACCAACACGACCAAAGGAGCACCGAGTTCGTGGGCTTCGGCAATTGCGCGACGGTTGTCGTCGATCGCGGTCTGGCGTTCGGCGGCGGTTGCCCCGGGGAAGAATCCTCCGCGACAGGTCGAGACGATTGAGAGATCGTGATCGCGCAACATGCGGCCAGTGGCGGCGATGTCACGGCCAGCGTAGGTGTCACGCCAAACGGTGATACCCTTAACGCCAGCGGCGGAGAACTTCTTGGCGGCGGTTTCGATGTCCCACGACTTGGTGGTAATCGTATGGACGCAGAGCCGGTCGAGATCGGTGAGAGGAGCAGCGGACATAGAAAAATATGAAAAACTGAAAGGTTGAGATGCTGAGATTGGTTAGTGGACTCGCCGTCGCTCTCGGGGAGAGCGACGGCGAGATTCGTCCGGCCTCAATCCTTGAGGCAGCCGAAGAACGTGTAGTGCGGTTGATCCTTGATCAGACGCGTGACGTAGAGGGCGAGTTCGCGGATGTGGTAGTCGCCCCACATGCAGGCTTCGTTACAGGGGACCTTTTGACCTTCGGGAATGTTATCCCAGCCGTTGGGTTGGTGGTAGACCGAGTGGAGGAGCAAGCCGTGGTGAGTCGGGTCGACGCCGAGGTAGGTGTCGGTCAGGAGCGTGCGCAAGGTGGTAAGACCGGCTTGGTAGTAACGCTTGCCGTCCTCGGTGTCGGTGCCGAGGTAGCGACCGAGGCGAATGAGGCCTTGGGCGCCGATGGCTGCCGCTGAACTGTCGACAGGTTCGTGGTCGTTGAAGGGGTCGGCCGGCTGATTCAGGTAGTCGCCCATTTTGACGAGACCGGGAGCTCCACCGTCCCAGTAGGGGATTCCGTCGGTCGGCGTGTTTTTGATAAACCAATCGCAGGTGGCGCGAGCGGCTTTGAGCATGAGTTCTTTCCATTTAGCTCGGCCGCCGAAGGGTTCGAGGTCGGCGTCGGAGACGGTTTCGAGGAACTC
>JABIRI010000071.1 GCA_018667915.1 Opitutaceae bacterium
ATTGGCGACTTCGTATTGGCCGTATCCGGCAGCCCCTAATCGTTCCCACGTGGTTTCATAGAGTTGGGCTTCGTGTTCGGGATCCAGCTTAACGTTCCCTTCCGACAGCTGCACCCAGAGTTTGGTGTCTTCCTCAAAAGTGAGGCAGTAGGTCGAGAGGTGGTCCGGCTCCAACGTGATCGCTTGCTCCAAATCTGCCAGCCACTCGGATTCTCCCTGGCCCGGTAGCGCAAACATCAAATCCAAATTTACACTGTCGAAACCCGCCGCCTGCACCCGGTCATAGGCTCGAAAAACTTGTTCGCGCGTGTGTTGACGGCCCAAACCGTCGAGTAATTCGGGATTAAAACTCTGCGCGCCCATCGAAATGCGGGTGACTCCCACCTCTTTCAGCGCCTGCAAACGTGCTTCGGTCACCGAAGCCGGCGCCATTTCCACGCTCCACTCCTGGGGAGATCCGCCCGCGTAGACGCGGATCATCTCCCCTAATCGGCGGATATCGCCCGGCGAAAGGAGTCCGGGAGTGCCTCCCCCCCAAAACACGGTCGATACGGGACGGGAAGGCGAAACCAACTTCATTTCCTGTTCCATTCCGGCCAAATAACCCTGAATTCCCGCCGCCGTGGGCGCCGTTTGGTAGAAGGCGCAGAAGTCGCATGTCGTCGCGCAAAACGGCACATGCACATACAATCCCAACGGAGAATGGGACGGTTCTCCGGAATTTGCTTCGGGTCTTGAGATTTCGCTCATTGCCAACGCCGAGTGATTGTGTTGCGTATCGACCACCATTTAATTGCGAACACCCATGGAAAAGAACCGCATCTTTCAAGCGAGACGAATCTGGCAATGGCTCGCTGCCGTCGCTGCTCTCACCTTTTTTACCGGTTGTGATGAACTCACGATCACTAATCTGACGCCCTCACAGCTTCCGGCCAACCCTTCGCAGATCTATACGTTCTCCGCGAAGTTCCACCCGAAGTCCCGTGGTTTCGTTGATTCTTCCCTCGATCCTCAGATCGTGATCGACGGCAAGATTCATCGGATGGACCCCAGTCCCGTGGGTGGTCACATCTATGAATTTGACTATCAACTCCCGGCTGGCCGCACCGAAGTCACTTACTATTTTTTGGCGACCTACGACATCAGTTTTAGCGGGAACCCCACCATGCGTGAGGCCTATTCACCCGTAACCACCGCGACCCTGCGCAGTCGCGCGGTGCTTTCCATGATCGCCAATCGTGGCCCGGTCGGTGCCCGGATCGGTGTGGTCGGCCAAGGATTCACCGCCGAAGATACTGTCACCCTGAATGGCCAGCCCACCCGCACCGTCTTCGAATCCAACAATTCATTGAGCTTCTTCGTTCCTGCGATTCCCCCCGGCCGAAACTATCAAGTCGCCGTGGTGGGACCGACCAATTCTCACGCGATCGGGACTTTCCGAGTAGATCCTCTCGGACTCGAAGTTTTTCCCAGTGCGCTGGACCTCAGCCAGGGCCAGACTCAAACGGTCACCTTCACGCTTCCCCAGGCTGCCTCGATGGGGGGGCTGCTCTTGGATATCACCACAGACGTCCCGGATAGTGTGATCATGCCTGAAGTCGTGATTCCGGCCGGAAGCAACTCCGTGAGCGTTCCGGTCCAAGGCGGACTTCCCGGATCAGGAAGCCTTTACCTCACCGGTTTCGGTGGCGGCGAAGTGGTGATTCCGATTTCGGTGCGCTAAACGCAAAGTCACTCTCCTCATTAAAACCGCCGCTGATCTTCGGATCTCGGCGGTTTTTGTTTCACTCAATAGCATTCATTTTCACGCTGTTGGGTTTTCTAAATCCTCGCTCCATCACTTCTACCGAAACTTCCTCATGCCTACCTCCGATTCCGCTGTTTCCATCCATCCATATTTCAAAATCTCCGACGACAAGCTAGAGGAAGCCCGTGCCATGTGCGAAAAATTCGTGGCTCAAACAGCGAATGAACCGGGATGCCTCCACTACGGTTTCAGTTTTTCGGACAATGACGCCTTCTGCCGAGAGACCTATGCCAATGCCGAGGGGTTACTGGCGCATCTCGATAATGTCGGCACGCTACTTGGTGAGTTCCTCGAATCCTATGCGACTTTAGAACGGCTTGAAATCCACGGTGCAAAAGTGGAACTCGATAAACTCCGGGAACCGCTCGCCCATCTTTCGCCCAAGTTCTTCATCCTGGAGTGCGGCTTTCGGAATTAATGCGGCTTCCTTCAAGGCCAACGCATCCGCCTAAAAAACTGCGAAGATGGTGCAATTCTCCCTCGGTTTTCTAGGTCCAGGGCAACGGAAGATTTGAGGATCAAATCACATTAAACGCATGGTCAACAAGCTCAACTGCAGCCGTCATGATTGACGATGACGAGGCTGTAAGCTTCATGCATCGGCCCGTCCCCGAGGAACTCAGTTGCGCGAAAAGGTCGTGTAAACTCAACCCCACCGAGTAGAACCCTCGCAGATCGAGGGGTCGAACGCGTGAACCTTATCCGGTTCGGGCTAAATCAAATCAGAGGCCTTCGAACTTCGACGCGCTGTCAGCCAGTGCGGTAGCCCAATTCATGAATTCACCATTACCGATGAGCATCTGAGCGCCCTGATCCCGGCGCTTTTTCATGTCCGCGGGGGATCCCACGGGACCACCAAAGGCGGTGCCGTGTTGCTTACACGCCGCTGCCACGCGGTCCCACGATTCATCCAAATCAAACTCCTGATCCAGTTTTAGGCGCAGCCCCAGATCTCCCGGGCCCACAAAAATGATATCAACGCCTTCGACTGCGGCGATTTCGTCGATTTGACGAACCGCATCGGGGGTTTCGATTTGCACGGCCAAGAACGTCTCACGGCTGGCCCACGCCACGTAGTCTTCGATGCTGTGCGACATGAAATCTGAATCGAAACCTGCATTATCTAGTCCGCGCTCGCCGATCGGAGGGAACTTTGCGGCCCGCACCAACTGACGCGCTTCTTCGGCTGAATTCACAAAAGGAACAAGCAACCCCGCCGCGCCATCTTCCAAGAATCGATAAATTCCCGTCATCTCCTTCGTGGGAGGACGCGCCATGATATCGATATCGTAGACATGCGAATACGCCAACAGCGCCTGAACCTCTCGCGTTGAAAACGCGCGATGCTCCATGTCGAGCCAGATACAATCATATCCCGCTTTGGCCGCATGACACACATAACCGGGAATGTAGTGGCCTAGATTGCAGACACGAATCACTTCGCCGGCACGCATTTTTGCCAAGGTTTTACTGGATCTCATAATTAATTTTGGGGGGGAAGCCTACGCAGAGAGAATATCGACTGCGCGGCTCGAATCCGGGCATCAAGGTTTTCGTCGTCCAGCAGCCGGACTAACTCAGGAATCACCCCGACCATACCGGCATCGCCCGCGAAGGTAGCCGCATAGGTTCGAAAGGCAGGATTCTCCGAAGACAGACCTTGTCGGAGTTTTTGCTGACCATAATCGTCTCCCAAGGCGGCCATACCATTATAGATAAATGCGCGCGCCCGTTCATCCTCGGTGTCCGGCAATCTTAGCCGCATGCGCGCTAAATCGCTCCGATCGCCGGTCCGGGCCAATACCCACGTCGCGATGCGGTATTCATCCATCACCTCGGAATCCGAAAGCACCCCGCGAAGATACCGCAGAGCATTTTCCCTATCTTCGGGTGAACCCCATTTGGCCAACGCTCCGGCCGCCATCAAGCGCAAGGTGACATTATCTGATTCGGCGAAAGCGACCCGCAGCGGTTCATACCCGCCCTTCCACCCTACTTTGAAAAGACTTTCGGCCGCGTGCACGTGGCCGTGTGGATCGTCGGATCGCAAAATATCGAACATTTTTTCCGCATGCTTCACGTGACCGGCACGAACGAGTTCACGGGCCAATCCACAACGACGTTGATCATCGGATTCCCCGGCCAACAAAGGCATCAAGTGCGCCACGACTTCATCCTGCATTCCTGCAATCGTCATCGCTTCCGCCGCATGCATCGCGGGCCAGAACTCCGCGGATTTCAGACCTTCGCGCAACACCATCTTGGCCTTCTTCAAATCGGCAGACGAGACCACCCATGGCGGCAATGCCGCATCTAAAAATCGGGGAACTACCAGCAGCAGCGCTGCCACAACTAAATATTTCTTCATGAGCTCTTCTCCTTCGCGAATAACTTACAAGCAATCAGCCCAACCGTAAGGCCGACCACCGCGGCCGCTGGCGAAATCCATTGGAAGGTAACCGGCGGCAAACCCGTGACCGGGTCCATCCCGAAGATCACTCCGGAGAACGCGATCAGCAGGGCCGTGCTCACGCTGGCCAGAGTCCCCGCCCAGACGCCCTTGACGTTAGCAAACGGCACGAACAGGGCAAAAATGAAGAGGAGCGCGATCGGCACCGTGAGCAGATTCACGACCTTGTTGGTCACCGCCATGAAATTTCCCGGAATACGATCCATGAATGTGCTCAAAAGCACCACGACCGCTCCAATCACCATAGCCAACCGACGGGCATAACTTACGCTTTCCTTGGCGGTCGCCGGTTTGCGATCAAAGCGGCCCAGTATGTCGGTCATCACCACGGCCGTAATGGAATTTACGCCCGAATCGATACTCGACATGGCCGCTGCAAAAAGACCCGAAACCACCAGCCCCGTAATCACCGGCGGAAGCTCAAAAGCGATGAAGTGCGGGAACAGTTTGTCCGCCTGATCATTCAATGCCCCTGCTTCAGGCAATAATTCGGGGTGCACTTGAAAATATCCCAGTAGCGCCAGGCCGACGAGCCCGAGCGTCGCGCCCACGATCATGCTCACGGTCAGCTGCACCGCCAAGGCACGCCGCGCCTTGGGCGCGTTCTCCGTCGCCATGAAACGCTGCACCGAAACCTGGTCGCCGGCCATCGTCGCAGTCATCCAGAAAAACACCGACATCAAGGAGCCGAATACCGTTATGCGCGTGGCGGGATCGAAACTAAATATCGGTTGCGCATCCCATACGTCGCCTTGCCACTCCGTCGGGAACCAGCCGAAACCGCCCATCTTCCATGTCACGGTGCCGATGACGAGCAGAGCTCCACCGTAAAGCAAAATGGTTTGGATGAGATCGGTGATCACGACCGCCCGCAGTCCGCCCAACGTCGTATAAAAAACCGCAAAGGCGCCCGTCACCAAAACGATCCAAGGCACCGCCTCCGGTCCGGCGCCGATCATGATGGCAATCGCTTTGGCGGTGAGGTAAACCAACAGCGCCATCCACACCAGACGGAGCATCAAAAACATGGTCGCTCCCAGTAGTCGCACACTCACGCCCAGGCGCTCCTCGAGCAGCTCATACGCGCTGGTGACCCGGTTCCGCATGTAAACCGGCAGAATCACAAATCCAATCACCAAGAAGACGAATGGATAGGCGATGTAATTGGTAAGGTAAATCGGCCCTTTGCCCGAGATCTCTCCGGGAATCGCCAAGTACGAAATCGTGCTCAACAACGTCGCGAACAACGACACGCCAATCAGCATGGGATGCATCGAACCCGACCCGATGAAATACTCCTTCGTCGAAGACTGGCGACGGCCGAAGTAATGGCCCAACCACAGCGTGGAGATGGCGTAGATACCGACAATGATCCAGTCCACGAACGTCATATTCAGGTCGGACCGTGAGGGGCCGCCGCCCGCTTGTCTAGTTCACACCGGCAAATGAAAATTCATTCTTACTTTTACCCGATCTCGCTCAATCCACGTTCGCCACTTTACCAAAATCAAACTCCATCACGACGGGTCGATGATCACTCGCGTCCAATACCTGCGGTGCATCGAGAATCTTCCCCCCTCCGTCTGTGACCGCATCCACTAAGGGCGCGGAGACCATCACAAAATCGACTCGGGAATACTCATCATTGCGCCAGTAGCGATGCGTCCAGGTTTCACCCCGCGAATCTGCCGCAGGAATCAAGGTGCTGATCGCTCGCGAACCTATTCGCGAAAAAGCACGCACCGGACGATGCAAGGGACCTTCGTTAAAATCACCCGCAATGATGAAGCGGGCCGTTTCCACTTCCGGAAATAGCTCCAATATGCGATCCCGAGCCGCAGTCGCCTCTTTCCCTCGCCGCAGTTTGGCTTCCGGATCATCTCGGCGGGCGGTCAGCCGGCTCTTTAAATGCACGACAAAGAGCGCGACCTCACCTGCCGCGGAATCGAAACGCACTTCCAACATACCACGCTTCACCAGTTCGCGGCCTTCGAAATACTTAAAATCCAAATCGGAATGCCGCCGCACCGCCGTCAATGGCACGCGACTCAGCACCGCTACTTTACGCTGCTCGTCGACCCCACTCATCACGATGGCCTCCGGGTAATGCAGGCCTTCCTTCCGCAGGTCCCGTTGGAGTTCACGCAGGAACATTTCTCCACCGACTTCTTGCAGCGCCAGAATGTCGGCATCCATGGCATGAATCACCTGACGCAGCGCCGACTTCTCTTTCTCCGGCTTGGGATAAGACGCGAGAAACGCGCCCTCAATCTGACGGTCCGTGAGGTTGTAGTTGGCAAGATTATAGCTCGCCAACGTAACCGTGTCCGCTGGCAAAGCCGTCGCTAATAACGACGCCCACGCCACCAGCCCAATTTTACGCGACAACTTCACGTCAGTCCGACGCGACCATGGCGCGTTCCCGCTCCACCAGCGTGGGATGCGAGTAATAAAATCCACTGAACCACGCGTGCGGCGTCATGTTGCTGAGATTCTTGCTGGCGAGCTTGCGTAGGGCTGCAATCAACGGTCCGGAACCTTCCATGGCTTGGCGGGCAAAGTCATCGGCTTCGTATTCATGTTTCCGCGACATGATATTGCTCAACGGAGAAAACCAAAACGTGACCAACCCACTGAGCAATCCGAACAGCAGCAGGGCGGGCGCAAGTTCCCCGGCGGGAAATCCGAATCCACTCAAAAACCAATCGGCCGACAGTAGCCACGCGATGGAGGCAAACGCGGCAAATTGCATGAATGCCGCGACCGCCAGCATCTTGGGAATATGGCCGCGTTTGTAGTGGCCGACTTCATGCGCCAAAACCGCTTCCAACTCCTCGGCCTCCAACTGCTCCACCAGGGTATCGAACAACACGATCCGTCGGAACCGACCGAAGCCGGTGAAATAAGCGTTGGAGTGACCCGAACGCTTACTGCCATCGATCACCTCGATCGTGGAAGCCTCAAAACCCGTGCGGTCGCCCAAGGCCATCAGTCGGTCACGCAGCTCCCCTTCGGGTAGCGGTGTGAGCTTATTGAACAGCGGGAGGATCAATTTGGGATAGAGCACCATCATGAGGAGCTGGAACCCGAAGAGCAGCGCGAAGGCCCAGATCCACCAAAGGTCCCCTACCCACCCCACCAGCGAAAGCAGTCCCCAAAGGAGGGGAAACCCGATCACGAACAGCAGCGCGATACCTTTGATTTTGTCGGAGACCCATAGGCCAGGGGTGCTCTTATTGAAGCCGAACTGTGCCTCCAGTCGAAACTGAGCCCACCACTCGAACGGCAAACTGGGAATCGAAAGCAACACACTGACGAAGAGGATAAAAAGCGCATCGTCCCAATTCGCGCCAGGAGCCCACGCCGCGACATGGGCAAAAATTTGCGGCAGGATGCCACTTACCAAAACCAGCGCGAGCACCCCCGCATCGAACAACAGCGTGAGCCGGTTGAATCGACTCTTGGCCTGCGTGTAGGAGACCGATTTCTGGTAGGTCGGCTCATCCATCATCGCCGCGACCGCATCCGGCGCTTTGGTCGCGTTCCGCGTCACTTCCCGCAGATTCAGCTCGGAAAGCAGCCATTCCGCGAGAAGACGCGCGACGATCAGGATCAACGCTATGGTGATAATCATGGAATCACTCAACCGACCATCGCGGACGGGGAAATCAAAATCGCCCACTAACTTGAATGAATTCGAGTCGAGACTTTCCATTCGGCATCCGTCTTGTCTTCCTATCCGTTTCAAACGCCTGTGAGTCGCCCTGCATCCAAACGCCCTCTCTCCCTCGGAGTCATTTTTCTGACCCTGTATATCGATCTGATCGGGTTTTCGATCATCTTCCCGCTCGTTCCCGATATTCTCGCCCACTATCTCACGCTCGAGGGTGAGAACGGCATATTGGGCGCGCTGATGACCATCACCGAGGGGTTGGCCACGGCGTTTGGAAAAAGCAGCAATTTTGCAGCGGTATTACTCGGAGGAGCGTTGAGTTCGATCTACGCACTGCTGCAATTCGTCTTCGCCCCCTTTTGGGGAGCGGCGAGTGACCGGCATGGTCGCCGCAATATTCTGACTTACACGGTCGCCGGCACCGCGCTGAGCTACGTGCTCTGGATCGTGAGCGGCTCATTTTGGATGTTCGTGGCCGCCCGTCTTCTCGGCGGCATCTTCGGCGGAAACATCTCGGTCGCCACCGCCGCTGTTGCCGATGTGACCACCCGCGAGGAACGCGCCAAGGCCATGGGATTGGTGGGCGCCGCATTCGGGCTGGGTTTGGTCACTGGACCGGGCATCGGCGCAATCACGGCCCAATACAATTTACTCGAAGGCAATCCCTCCCTGGCCGACTACGGGATCCACCCCTTTTCGGTGCCCGCGATCATCGCACTTGTGATGAGTGTGATTAATCTGATCTGGATTCGCGCGCGCTTCGACGAAACGCTCGCGGATGAAAATCGCTCCGACGGCGTCGAGCGACTGCGACTGCGGCATCCGCTAAAAGCGATGCGAGAAATCGAGTCACCCGCTATCAAACTTATCAACTTCGTCGGTTTCTCGTTCGCATTGGCGTTTTGTGCCATGGAGTTCTCGCTGACGTTTTTGGGACAAGACCGCTTCGGTTTTACCGCCCGCGAAAACGGCATCATGTTGGCCTTTTTGGGATTTTGCTCCATTATCACCCAAGGTATGATTGTGCGACGACTGCTAAAGAAACGGAGCGAGATTAGCGTGTTACTCAGTGGATTGATCATCGCCACGATCGGATTCGCGCTGGTGGGCATCGCGCCAAATGTCGTCACCCTTTATATCGGCTTGGGCGTGCTCGCGCTGGGGGCCGGATTGGTGAATCCCGCGACCTCAGGACTCATTTCCCTCTACGCGGGTGCCACGGAACAGGGGCGCATCCTCGGAATCTTTCGTTCCCTCGGGTCGTTGGCCCGAGCGATCACACCCATCGCGGCGGGAGTCATGTTCTGGATGATGGGCGGACCCACCGTCTTTGCTGCCGCGGCGGCGCTGAGCTTGGGCAGCTGGTGGGTGGCGCGTCGCCTGCCTCCACCGGTTAAATGAATCCAATCCGACGGCATGTCTCCCTCCTCGTCGCGAGTGTGCTCGCGACCTTGGCAGGTGGTTGCCGTTCGACTGACACGGCGGCAGACGCGCCCGATCAATCGACCATCTATTTATCGCCCCTTCCCGTGGTGGCCGAACCTCAGCCGGAGTCGCCGACCAGCGCGGAGTTTCCCATGCAGTTAATCGGCGGCCTCGTGGTCGTGCAGGCCGATGACGACGCCGGACCGTGGAATTTCCTGATCGATACGGGTTCATCGGCCACCCTGGTTTCACCGGAGTTTGCGATTCGCCGTCGCAGTCGCCAAGTCAATCCGGGGGCACCTACCGTCTGGTTACGCGATGCTACCGGCCAAGCTGTGCCCGTTGACTCGGTATTGTTGGACAAGGTCGATTTTGGCCCGGCGCATTTCAGCAACGTGCGGGCCTTGGTCTTTGATTGTCGGGTCATTTCCGATCATCTGGGCCTCAAAATCGACGGCGTATTGGGATTTCACCTTTTCGCCGACGCCCGGCTGACCCTCGACTACCCCGGCCGGCGCATCGTCATGTCGGAGCTCGAAGACGAAGAACCGCTGCGCGGCTGCGTCATCCCCATTACGATTCAGAACGGAGTTCCTTTTTTCGAAGCGACCTTGGGCGACAGTCCGCTACTAACGCTCATCGATAGCGGGAGTGATGGCAGCCTGAGTCTCGATCCGGCCGGTTTGGATAAGGAATTTGCCGAAGCCCCCCGCCAAGGCACCATGATCGGGACTTTACACGGCAATCATCGCCAAATTCTCGGACGCCTGGCCGACACGCTTCATATCAGTGACTTTCAAATAGAAACTCCGGTGGTCGATTTGAGCGGAATTCTAACCTCAATTGGCGGAGAGATTCTGCAACAATTCGAGGTGACCTTTGATCAATCGCATCGGGAAGTCGCATTCTACCGGCCGGACGATGACTTTATAATTCCGCCCGCGCCCAAAATGAGCTCTGGCATCAGTTTCGCCAAAGTCCGGGCCTATTGGCGAATCACCGCGATCGCCCCCAATTCGCCGGCCTCTGCCGCTGCCTTCTCCATCGGAGATTTAGTCATTCGACTCAATGGTGAACCGGTCGATGCATGGGATTTGACCCGCTATCAGGCCCTCATCGATGCGGGCGGCACAATCGAATACACCCTGCTCGAAGGCCGTGAAGAAGTCTCCGTCTCCGCAGACACGTTCGCGTTGGTGCCCTGAGGCTCAGGCCGTGCGCCGCAACCGAAACGCCGCCGCGCCATCGTAGCCGGTTTGCCAGGGCAAACTCGTCGCGGAGGTTTCCAACTCGAAGGCATCCTCACTCTGCTTGAGGAACGCCTCGACCACCTGTTCATTCTCTTCCCGGTCGATGCTACACGTGCTATAGATGAGACGGCCACCCGGTGCGACCCGGGCCGCCGCCGCGACGAGCAAGTCGAGTTGTTGGGAGGCATGCCGCTGAAAGCTCTCGGACTGCAGTCGCCATTTCACATCCACCCGATGTCGCATGACGCCACTGTTTGAGCACGGCACATCGATCAACACTGCCGAATAGGTCACTGGTTGCTGGGCCGCTTCCAACGCTCGCTCGCCTCCTTGCAATAAATTTCCGGTTACAATCACCGCCTCAACTCCCGTCGGGACACGCTCCAAACTCTCCTTCAAACGCGGCATACGACGGCCCGGCATATCGAAGGCAACGATCTTTCCAGTCTGCATCCGATCGGCCATGGCCAAACTTTTTCCGCCCGGTGCCGCGCACAGATCGAGCACCGTCTCCCCACTCTTGGGTTCGAGCAAATCAATCGCCAACCGCGTCGCCGCATCCTGCACGTGCACCGCCCCCGAATCGATCAAAGCGTGCAGTTCCGGCCAGTGCCCGGGCGCCGCGGTGAAGAATTCAGGAGTCTGTTCTACCGGGGTCAACCAATCCGGCCAATCGACCGCAGTCGCATCCGGTGCCATTCGTCGCCGCAAGATCACTCCGGCTGGCATCTGGTTATTCTGCAGGAGCGCACGGGTTTCTTTATCCCCGAATTGCTCGCGCCAGCGCACGATCAGCCAGGCCGGATGAGAATAATATTCCTCCCATACGCTTAGATCATCCTGCTCACACGGCTCCGAGCGCGGAGCGGTCAACGCGGCGACCAGCTTACGTCCCACCGCATTGGCGAATCCCGCCTCCTTGGCGCTGGCGAGGGTTTTGAGTCTCTCCACCAGGTGGTGCGCGACCTTCGGACCGAGTCCGGATTGATCTCCGGCATCCAGCATCTCCGCACCCGCGATTATCAATGCCGCCTCCACCACTGAGCGAGGCGGGCGATTCACCAACCGCGCCAATTCGGCCTGAATGCGCCCGAGGTGGCGGACCGCTCCTAGCAACAATGCCTGGACCCGCGCCCGCTCTCCACCACTCAAATTTGTCGGCAGAGACTCGAGCAGCCAGTCCACCCGTTCGGTGCCGGTGAGCCATCGCTCCAACAACCGCACCGACCAGGACCAGGCGTCCGTGGGGGTGTATGTTGAGTGCTGGGAAGATCGTTTCACGCGCGCACCCTCCGCCCCGCCAAGGATTCTGCCAAGCAATAACCCAATTTCGATGGAGTTGAGGTGCCTGTTGACATGACCCAGTCCGATCCTCTCCAATGTCCAATTCTATCTAGAAAGACCTTTGTTATGAATCTGGAAGCCGTATCTGCGCTCATTGCTAAAAAACCGTCGCTCAAAGCGGCCACCGCTAAACTGGAGGCCATGGAACCTGGCACCTATGTCGTCCACCGAAGCTGGGGATTTGGACAAATTCAAAGCTATGACGAAGCCGCCGAGCGCTTGATCATCGACTTTAAGGACAAGCCGGGCCACCCCATGGACCCCGCTTTCTGCGTCGGCACGATGGACGTGCTCGCCGACAACCATATTCTTGCCCGCAAGCAAACTGAAGCGGACCACATCCAGGACCTCATCAACAAGCAGCCCGGCGAACTCGTGGTCGAGGCGCTCAAGTCCTACGACAACCACGCTACCACCGCGATCGATCTCGAGATCACCCTCGCTCAAGTCGTGGGTGAGACCAAGTTCAAGAAATGGTGGACCGCCACCAAGAAGGTCATCGCCAAAGACCCCCGCGTCGCCGTCCCGGCGAAAAAAACGGAATGCTACATCCTGCGTGAGACACCCGTCTCCGCCAAAGATGAGCTCATGGAAGCCTTTGAAGGCACCCAATCCGCCCGCCGTCGCATCAGCATTGCTGAAAAGTTGATCTCTGCGGTCGATGCCAAGGACGAAGACACCGATGATTTGGTGAAAGTCCTCCACGTCGTGACCGAAGCCGTGCGTGACTCCAACCAAATCACCACTTCCGAGCGCCTCTACGGAGCGGCCATGCGGGACGATTTGGCAAAACTTGCCGGAGTCGAGGTCGAGACGCTTTCCCCCACTCAAGGCGAAATCATCGAAAACGTTCGTGATCTGCCCGAAATCGCCGAGTCCATTCCGGTGGGTTTCCAATCCCGCTTTCTTCAACTCATCAAGGTCACCCACCCGATCGAGTGCCGCGACGCGGTCTTCACCCTGCTCAAGTCGAGCCAAGGCAAGTTCACTACGGAGTGTATCAACTTCCTGATCGAAAACGAATACGCCGATGACCTCGCCGAGACCTTCCAACGTTGGCAGGTGGAGCAAAATCTCCGTGCCCCCGTCTTGCTCTGGATCGTCAAGAATCGTCATTCGAAGAAATTCGCTAAGCTTCTCAACGAGTTGATTACCCCTCGTTTGCTCAGCGCTATCTTCTTCGCTATCGACTACGAGGCCCTCCAAGCCGCCTCGGCTCGCCGTATTCCGTTGGGCGATATCCTCAGCGATGACCCCGACCTGATCGCCGATCTCCTATCCACGGCTGACCCTGAGAACGCCCGCGATCTGGCCAACACCCTCATGCTCAATCAGGGCTTCGAAGAGTTGACCAAGAAGTCTTTGCTGGCCCGCTTCATCAAAATCTTCCCGAACATCCAGTCGCTGGTCGCCGGAGATGCCGAAGGTAAAGAAGAGGCTCTACTCGTCTCCCGCGAGAGCTACGAACGCCGTCGCGAAGAATACGATACGATTGTTTCGGTCAAGATTCCGGAGAATTCCAAGGCGATCGCCACGGCTCGCGAACACGGCGATTTGAAGGAGAACTCCGAATACAAGATGGCCAAACAGGATCAAACCTTGCTCATGGCTCAGAAATCGCAGCTTGAGAAAGAACTCGAAAGCGCTCGCATTACCGACTTCAGCGAATCCGTCGCCGACCAAGTTGGCGTGGGCAGCATCGTTTCACTCAAAAACCTCGGTGACGGCCAGACTCCTACCTACAAGGTAATGGGAGCTTGGGACAGTGATCCCGATAAGTTCATCATCGCTTACAAAGCCCCACTCGGCCAAGTTCTGCTCGGCAAACGCGTGGGCGAAAAGGTGAAGATCAAAATTGGTTCTTCGGAAGAAGAATACGAGATCACCAAACTCGAGCGTATCCCGGTAGCAACTGCCTGATCGAGCCCATCCCCTCTTTCGACCGCCGCCCTCTTCCCGAGGCGGCGGTTTTTTTGGCTTCCGCCCCGGGCTGCATCCCCCCTAACTCGCCTTTCGTGAACGGCACCTGGGACATCCTAAAACTCTTGGCAGATCCAACCCGGATGCGGCTGATCTCGCTGCTGCGCGTAGAAGAACTCTCTGTCGGTGAACTTGGAGAGATTCTGGATATGGCCCAATCGCGGATCTCTTCCCAGCTCGCCCAACTGCGAGCCAGTGAAATGGTTAGAGACCGCCGCGAAGGGAAAAAGGCATTCTACATGCTCCACCC
>JABIRI010000278.1 GCA_018667915.1 Opitutaceae bacterium
CGCTCCCGCCCGCGCCGCCTCCCGTTCGTCGCGGCCACCCGTGCTCACGCCGCCCTCCCCCGCCCCGCGCCCCGCAGGACTTGAAAATATGATCGCCAACACCGCTCGCCGTATTGCCGGCCCCACGCTCGCGCGTGGCTTCGCCGCCCAGGGCAAGATCACGCAGGTGATCGGCGCCGTCGTGGACGTGCAGTTCGAGGACGGCGCGCTCCCCGCCATCCTCAACGCGCTCACCGTGGAGGGCCTCCCGGAGACCACCCCCGTCACGCTCCTCGAGGTCGCGCAGCACCTCGGCGAGAACACCGTGCGCTGCATTGCCATGGAGGCGACCGAGGGTCTCACCCGCGGCCAGCCGTGCTCCGACCAGGGCGCGCCGATCTCCATCCCGGTCGGCCCGGAGACGCTCGGCCGCATCATGAACTGCATCGGCGAGGCTGTCGACGAGAAGGGCCCCATCAACTCCAAGATGAAGCTGCCGATCCACCGCTCGGCCCCCACCTTCACCGAGCAGGGCTCCGGCGCCGAGATCCTCGTCACCGGCATCAAGGTCGTCGACCTCCTCGCCCCGTACGCCAAGGGCGGCAAGATTGGCCTCTTCGGCGGCGCCGGCGTCGGCAAGACCGTGGTGATCATGGAGCTCATCAACAACGTCGCCAACAACCACGGTGGCGTATCCGTGTTCGCCGGCGTCGGCGAGCGCACCCGCGAGGGCAACGACCTCTACTGGGAGATGGTCGAGTCCGGCGTGATCAAGAACAACGACGACGGCTCCTGCGACGGCTCCAAGGCCGCGCTGGTGTACGGCCAGATGAACGAGCCGCCGGGATCGCGCTCGCGCGTCGGCCTCACCGGCCTCACCGTCGCCGAGTACTTCCGCGACTACGAGGGCCAGGACGTGCTCCTCTTCGTCGACAACATCTTCCGCTTCACCCAGGCGTGCTCCGAGGTGTCCGCCCTGCTCGGCCGCATCCCGTCCGCTGTCGGCTACCAGCCCACCCTCGCCACGGACCTCGGCGCCCTGCAGGAGCGCATTACCTCCACCACCAAGGGCTCCATCACCTCCGTGCAGGCCATCTACGTGCCGGCCGATGACCTCACCGACCCTGCGCCCGCCAATACCTTTGCTCACTTGGACTCCACCATCGTGTTGGAACGTTCCATCGCCGAGCTCGGTATTTACCCGGCGGTTGATCCGCTCGCTTCCGTGTCCAAGGCACTCGAACCCGCCGTTGTTGGTGAAGAACACTACGGCGTCGCCCGTGAAGTTCAGCGCGTGCTCCAACGCTACAAGGATCTCCAGGACATCATCGCGATTCTCGGCCTCGATGAGCTCTCCCCTGAGGATAAGCTCACTGTATACCGCGCTCGTAAGATCCAACGTTTCCTCTCGCAACCCTTCCACGTGGCCGAAGTCTTCACCGGCAGCCCCGGTAAATATGTCGGCGTCAAGGACACCATTCGCGGCTTCAAGATGATCCTCGATGGCGAACTCGACGAAATCCCCGAAGGCGACTTCTACATGAAGGGTGGCATCGACGAGGTCCTCGAAGCAGCCAAGAAATAACTGTTTGAAGTAGCGACCATCGAGTAGCGAGTAGCGAGCATCCAGAATACCGCAGCTTCACCCACCTACTCACTACCCGCTACTCGCTACCCACTACTAAAAAATGTCCCTCACTCTCGAAATCGTCACTCCTGAAGCCCGGGTCTACTCGGACACCGTCGACAACGTGGTGATTCCAACCGTCGAGGGTGAGATCGGCGTGCTCCCCGGTCACTTGCCGCTATTATCGCAAGTCACCGACGGCGAACTGCGCGTAGCCAAAGGCTCCGCTAACGAGACCCTAGTCATCGGCGATGGCTTCGTTCAGGTGCAAGGCGACAAGGTCTCCGTGCTCGCCGAACACGCCATCGAGGAGAATTCGATCGATGAAGATGCGGTCGAAAAGGCCATGCAGCGCGCCCAAGCCGAGCTCCAAGACGCCAAAGGCTCCAAGATCGACGCCGCCGAGATCGAACGCCTCGAAAGCGTCGTGCGCTTCTCCGTCGCTCAACTCCTGATCAAAAAGAAGCGCCGGTAATCGTCTGCTCGAAACAGGGTTATCCAACAATCGGGCACGTTTCCTGCTCCCAACCCCAAAATTATTCACCATTGATTGTGAATAATAATTGATTGCAATCAACTAGCGAAAACTAGAGTTCGCTCTGGTTTCGACACTTCCTAGAGACTCTCCCTCCAAAATTTTTCCAATTCGCCTACAAATATCACGAACCTAATCCGCAAAATCTTCGCTGCGCTCCTCGTTAGCCTCCTCGTAGGCGGGACCGCCCTCGCTCAAGCTCCTCCTCCTCCTGCTCCCGTCTTAAGTCCGGCACAGCAAGCTCAGCTCGCGGCACTCATCGCAGGTGGGGCTACTTCAGCTCAGATTCAAGCAGCACTGGGTGCTGCCGGTGTTGACATCTCAAACGTAACTGAAGTTTCCGCGGTTATCCAAGCGGTGGTCGCTTCCGTTCCTGCCGCGCAAGTCGCTGCCGTTTCACAGGCTCTGACTACTGCCGTGGTCGCTGCCGCGTCCGAAGCTCAAGGTGCTAATCCCCAAACCGTCGCCGCAATGGCGAGCGCCGCATCTTCTGGTGCGACCAAAGGTGCGGTTGCATCAGCCGCCGCCACCGGTGGTGATGTCGCTGCAGCCGCTCAAGCCGCCTCATCGGGTGCTGCTACCGGCGCTGTAACTGCGGCCGCCCAATCCACCAATCAAGGAATCGCTAATTCGGCAAACGTCGTTGCTGCCGCTGCTTCCACTGGAGCATCCACTGGCGCGAGCGAAGCCGCCACCACCGCAGGCGTTTCAGCCGAAATAGTAGCCACAGTAACTGAGTCCGCCAGCTCCGGTGCCAGTTCCGGTGCTGTTGCCGGCGCCGTCGCCACGGGTGCCAACGTTCAATCAATCGTGCAAGCCACCAGCGCTCCCGCTACGACGACTACGACTACGACCACCACGACAACGACTACTACGACTCCAACCGAAGTGGAACAAGTTGTGATCGAAGTTCCTGAGGAAGTTATTCCTATCATTGTTCGCTCCTTCGGCCTTCAGCTCTCCTACGGCAACTTCGTCGTGACCACCACTTCCGACAACAACATCGTCACGGTTGTTGCAGTAACCAACTTCCCTGCAGGTGTCACCAACCTGATCAGCAGTAACGGTGGTTCAGTAACTGATCTCACGATCCCCAATGCGTTCATCGCAGACATCTCGCCCGATGGTCGTGCACTAAATGGCGCTCAGCTCGGCAGCCTTGACGCTGCCCTTACCGCAGCCGCTCAAGCCGCCAATGGTGGCACCGTGGTGGTGAATGTTCCTGGCAACGTGATCACCGTGAGCCCTTCCAGCTAAGCTCGGAAGACTCCTCCTTTTCAAAAACGCATCCTTTCGAGGGTGCGTTTTTTTGTGCCCGGATCGATCCGGTGGGCATTGACATTGAAACTGAGTCTCAATCGAATTGTCGTTCATCCATGTCGAATCCCGCCACCAGTTCATTACTTCCCCTATGCCAGCTGTCCGCTGGTTCCATGGGCATGGTCATTGAGCTCAAAGGGGAGGGCACCTTCCGCCAACGCGTGCGGGAACTCGGTTTTGGTGAATCCACGGCCGTAAAAAAGGTCTCCGGAAAATCCACCATCATCTGCCAGGTCAACGGCACCCGCATCGCCCTCAGTCACGACGCCGCGCGCCAAATCATGGTGCGCCCCAGCCACCCACCCGTCTCGGCCTAAGGCCCCGAACCTTCGCGCCCATCGCCAGTCATGGCTGACTCCATCGCACTCTCGTCGCTGCCCATCGGGTCCTCCGCGAGGCTGGTTAAATTTCCTCTCAGCGGCTCCGCCTTTCTGCGCCTGCGCGAAATGGGACTCTTGCCCGGAACCACCCTGACGCTCCTGCGCACCGCTCCCATGGGCGACCCGCTGGAAATCAAGGTGCGAGGCTACAATCTCACGCTGCGCAAATCCGAAGCCGACCACGTGCTGGTCGAACCCATCGCCACGCCGTGAGTTTGCCCGCCCACGTCAAATCAGGGACCAAACAACCCGTCTACGCGTTTGTCGGGAATCCCAACTGTGGTAAATCGACGCTCTTTAATGCGCTGACTGGTCTCAAACAGAAGATCGGCAACTACCCCGGCGTCACCGTCGAACGCAAAGTGGGCACAGCCTACTCGCAGCACGGGCAACCCATGACGGTGATCGACCTCCCGGGAGCTTATTCGCTCGCTGCCCGTTCGCCGGATGAGGCCGTCACCCGCGATGTGCTACTCGGGCGTCGCACCAACGATACCGAGATGCCAGATCGCATCGTGTGCATCGTCGATGGCTCCAACCTCGAACGTAATCTCTACCTCGTTCACCAGATTCTCGATCTGGGCCGACCCGTAATCCTGGTCGTCAACATGATGGACCTGGCCGACAAGGCCGGGCTCAAGGTGCGCACCGGCCAACTCGAACAGGAGCTCGGAATCCCGGTCATCGCCGCTGAGGCTTCCCGCGGCAAAGGGCTCATCGAGCTCAAGCTCGCCATGAGTCGGCCCGATCTCCCACTACCTCACCACCGTTGGGACGTGCCCGCCGCCATTTCCTCCGCCGTGGCCGAGATACAGGCCTCGTTACAGGACAACGACCAAAAGCCTCCCCTCATCGCCCGGGCGGAAGCACTCCTCCTGCTCACGGACCAAGACCAACTCCGCGTCGCCGGATCACAACCGCTGAGCGATCGCACCGCCGCCATCCTCGACGGGTGGAAAAAACGCTGGAGCGACGAAGGCACTGACTGGTCCGGCACCCTCGTCGGCGCGCGCTACGACGCTATCGGCACCCTCGTGCAGGACTGCGTGCAGACTTCTGACCAAACCGTCGATCAAAGCACGTCCGACAAGATCGATGCCGTGGTGACCCACGGTTTTTGGGGCTGGGCGGTTTTGGGCGGCATCATGACCGCGCTTTTCCTGAGCATCTTCACCCTCGCGGAGCATCCCATGAATTGGATCGATGCGGGAACGGTTGCACTGGCTGATGGAGTGAAAGCGGCCATGCCGGCGGGAGATTTCCGCGACCTAGTCACCGATGGAGTCATCGCCGGGGTAGGGGGCGTGTTAATCTTCCTGCCGCAGATCCTTATTTTGTTTTTCTTCATTGGGATGCTCGAGAGCACCGGCTACATGGCCCGGGCCGCCTTCATCATGGACCGCCTGATGAGTCGCGTCGGTCTGAATGGAAAATCGTTCATCCCGCTACTCAGTTCCTACGCCTGTGCCATTCCCGGCATCATGGCCACGCGCACGATTGAAGATCCCAAAGATCGACTGGTCACGATTCTCGTAGCGCCCTTCATGAGCTGTTCCGCGCGGCTACCGGTTTACCTGCTGATGATCGCAGCGCTGTTGCCCACCGGCGAAGTGCCACTAGCTACCAAGGTCGGACTCATGATTCTCATGTATGCGATGGGCACGATCGGCGCCTTTGGCTTCGCGTGGCTCTTTAAACGCACCCTCCTCAAAGGCGAACCGCCACTGATGATCATGGAGCTGCCACCGTATCGGCGCCCGCGGGTAAAGGATGTCGCCATGCAAATGGCGGAACGCGCCGGACTCTTCCTCAAACGCGCCGGCACCATCATCCTCGCCATCTCAATCGTGCTCTGGGCCCTAACCACGTATCCGAAATCCGATGACGCGATCAACCCGGCCGAACAGGTCGCGCAAAGCTACGCCGGTCAGGCAGGCAAACTCATCGAGCCCGTGATCGCGCCGCTCGGTTTCAACTGGGAGATCGGCATCGGCCTCATCAGCTCCTTTGCGGCGCGTGAGGTTTTTGTGAGCGCCACCAGCGTCGTATTCAATGTGGAGGAAGACGAAGAGGACACTGCCCCGTTGCTCGAGGCCTTACGCCGCGCGACCTGGCCCGACGGCCGCGCGTTGTTCACGCCGTTGGTATGTTTCACGCTGATGGTGTTTTACGTCTTCGCCATGCAGTGTGTCAGCACGCTCGCGGTGGTGAAACGTGAAACCAATTCATGGCGCTGGCCGCTCTTTCAAGTCGGCTATCAAACCGGCTTCGCCTGGCTGTTGTGTCTGATCATCTACCAAACTGGCACCGCGCTGGGATTTTGATGTCCCACCGATCGTGAACGCCGAAACCCAGTCCATCATCGCCATCTTCACGGTCACCGTGGCCGTGGGTTATTTGGTGAGGCGCTGGTGGGTAAATCGCAAGCGAGCGAGCCAAGGTTGTGGCGGAGCGGGGGAGTGCGCTTGCCCCACGGCCAAGATCTCGAATAAACCGACATCGTAGTCACCGACGACGCGGTTGAACCCAGTAAGCGTAGTGCCGTGCTTCAGCCGGCACACTGAAACGCCGGCTAAAGCACGGCGCTACCGGCCAAACCTCACGCCCGATCACCCCGCATCGACCGTCGATCGCAACCTAAACCTGTTCCCACGCAACCGGTTTGCACAACGCATTGACCGGGACCCCAAATCCGCGATAATCGCCGGCACTCTCCCGGGGCGATTGCTCCGGAACACCCCATGAACTTTCGCTGGATCACTGCCTCGCTGCTGACATTGGCGACGGTGACATCCGTCGCCGCCGTGACGATTGATATCAAATGGCTCGGAGGGTCGGGCACGTGGAGCACGACCGGGAACTGGAGCACCGACAGCCTGCCCGGTGGCAATAGCCACGCCCAAATCGATCCGCTGAATTCTTCTACCGTAACCGTAGATGTAGACATCGCAGCCACGACAACCTCCCTCACCATCGGCACCAACGATACCGTCTCGGTGGCCAACACCCGGAGTCTCAGTTTCGACCCCCAAAGCGCGACCGCTTCCATCGTCCTCAATTCTGGATCCTCTCTCGCACTCAATTCGGCCGGAAATACCACACGTTTGCAGTTCGCCGATGGCACGACCACGGCGAGCGGAACCGGCACCATCGATCTGAGTAATAACTCAAACAACCAAATTTCCGGTTCGGGCGCCGCTACTCTCATCAACCAGACTACCATCCAGGGCGCCGGTAAACTCTCTAACAACAGTCTGATCGTAAACAACCAGGGCACCATCGCGGCCCTCTACGCGATCGCTCTCATCTTTGATCCTTCGGCTTCGGCCGACGCCATCAACAGCGGCACGCTGAAAGCCGCAAACGGCGGACTGCTCCAACTCATCAATGGCGCCATCAACAACAGCAGCGGCACCGTCCTCGCCGAAAACGGCGGAAGCGTCCAACTCAGCGGCATCACCATCAAAGACGGCACGCTTAAAACCACCGGCACGGGCACGATCAAAGCCACCGGCACGACGGTGCTGTCAGACGGCGTCACCATCGATACCGGCTCCAACGTTCATCTGAACAACTTCAGCGCCCTCAACATCGCGGACACGCTCTCCATCAACGGCACCCTGCATCTCGATTCCGCCGGCAACACCACCAACGCGATCATCACATCGGCCACCACCACGTTCGACGGTTCGGGTAAAGTTTCACTTTCCAACAACACCAACAACCGCATCTACGGTTCGTCCGCGACCCATACCCTCGTCAACAAAGTCACGATCGAGGGCGCCGGCCAAATCGGGGTGAACTCCGCCACCATCAATAATCAGGGCACCATCTCCGCGCTCTACAGCAACGCCCTCAAGCTCGATCCTGCCGCAGGCGGATTCACCAACAC
>JABIRI010000069.1 GCA_018667915.1 Opitutaceae bacterium
ATTCCGGTCGACGTCTACGTCAGCGGTTGCCCGCCTCGGCCCGAGGCGCTGCTTGATGCGCTCATCAAACTCCAGAACAAGGTGAAGAAAACACCCTCCTTCAGCAACCTCACCGCCTGATCTTTTCCGCTTCAACTGACCATGTCTGAGACCGCTGCTGACGACCCGATCGTCGCTCTCCAATCCAAGTTTCCCTCCGCCAACGCTCGCGAGTCGCTGGATCATCCCGCCGTAAACGTTCCCGTTGCCGACGCCGTCGCCGTGCTCGAGTGGCTCAGGGATGAACAGGGCTACAATTTCCTGGTCGATGTTACTGCGATCGACTGGTCCGAAGACGTTTCCCCCCGCTTCAGCGCGGTTTGGCACCTCTACTCCATGACCCATCATGGTTACATCCGGGTCGTGACCGACTGTGTCGATGATGCCGATCCCGTCGCACCCACGGTCACTCACCTCTGGCCCTCCGCCGATTGGCATGAACGCGAAACGTGGGATTTGATGGGCGTGAAGTTCGAGAATCACCCGGATCTGCGTCGTATCCTCATGTGGGATGGCTACCCACACCATCCGCTGCGCAAGGAATTTCCTTTGGCGGGCATCGAGACGGAACTTCCCGACATCGAGGTCGCCGAGGAAACCCAAGCCAAGGTCATCGCCGCGCCCATGATGGGCGGCCCGTTTGTCGCTTCAAACAAGGGCGAGATGAACCTGACCGACGCCGAGCCTCGCGCCAAAGACGAGAGCTGGAACGAGAAACTGCCCAAGCCCGAGTAAGCTGCTCCTTTAAATTTTTTAACTCATGCCGACCGAACTTAACGTCCCTGATGCCGCCGCCAAAACGGCAGAAGCAGCGAATCAGGAGTTTGAAACCGAGAAAATGTCCCTCGCGATGGGACCTTCCCATCCGTCCACGCACGGCGTGCTTCGCCTGCAGTTGGAGTTGGATGGCGAGACTGTGACCGAATGTGATCCGGTTTTGGGCTACCTGCACCGCGGCGACGAGAAGATCGCCGAGAACATGACTTACAACCAGTTCGTGCCTTACACGGACCGGTTGGACTACCTCGCGCCTCTTGCCAACAACGCGGCCTACGCGGCGGCGGTGGAGCAACTCGCCGGGCTCGAAGTGCCGGAACGTTGCCAATCCATTCGGGTGATCACGTCCGAAATGGCGCGCGTTTCATCCCACCTGATGGGACTTGGCGCCTACGGTATCGATGTCGGTGCCTGGTCGGTATTTCTCTACTCGTTCACCGAGCGCGAAAAACTCTATACGCTTTTCGAAGAGCTGACCGGTGCCCGCTTTACCACCAGCTACAGCCGGATCGGTGGCGTCGCCCGCGATATGCCGGAAGGCTGGACGGACAAGGTCCTCGAGTTCTGCGATCAATTCCTCCCGATCCTGGATGACATCCTCAAGCTGTTGACCCGCAATAAGATCTTTATGGACCGCACGGTCGACGTAGGTGTTATTTCGGCCGAGGACGCCATCGGATACGGTCTCACCGGACCGAACCTCCGCGGCTCCGGCGTGAAGAGCGACCTGCGCAAGGACCGGCCTTACTGGGGCTACGACCAATACGAATTCGACGTCCCCGTCGGTTCGAAGGGCGATTGCTACGATCGTTACCTTTGCCGCGGCGAGGAAATGAAGCAGTCCATCCGCATCATCCGCCAAGCCATCGCCAAATTGCCCGGCGGTTCTTACTACGCGGAAGATGCCCGCCAAATTTTTGCCCCCCGCAAGGACAAGGTGCTCTCCTCCATGGAAGAGCTGATCAACAACTTCATGATCGTCACCGAAGGTCCGCAGATGCCCGCCGGTGAAGTTTATTTCGAAGCGGAAAACCCGAAAGGGACGCTCGGCTTCTTTATCGTCAGCAAGGGCGGGGGAGTGCCTTGGCGCATGAAGATCCGTGGCCCGTCATTCTGTAATCTCTCCATCCTGCCTCACGTGTGCAAAAACGAGCTCGTCTCCGACGTAGTCTCCATCCTCGGCTCCCTCGACTTCGTCATGGGCGAGTGCGACCGCTGATATTTGAAGTAGTGAGCATCGAGCATCGAGTAGTGAGCATGATTTCCCAAATTCCAGATTCCCTGAAAACCGCGACTCCGGCGCAGCTACTCGCTACCCGCTACTCGCTACCCGCTACTTTCCAGACCGAATGAATCTCAAGCCTGAAACCCTGACCCGAATCGACGAGGTCATCACCCATTATCCCGAGAAGCGCAGCGGGACACTGCCGCTGCTTCACCTCATTCAGGAGGATGTCGGCCATATCTCGAACGAAGCGATCGAATGGATCGCGGAGAAACTCGAGCTCGAGCCGATCAACGTCTACGAGGTCGTGACCTTCTACCCGATGTTCCGGCGCGAACCGATTGGTAAGCGCCATATCAAGGTTTGCCGGACATTGTCATGCGCCTTGGCCGGTGGCTACCGCACCTGCGCCAAGTTCGAGTCCGAATTCAACACCCACCTCGGTGAGGTTTCGCCCGACGGCGAAGTCACCGTCGAGTTTGTGGAGTGTCTCGCCAGTTGTGGCACCGCCCCGGTCGTATTGATCGACGAAACCCTGCACGAGAATGTCGACGAAGCGAAAGCCAAGGAGATCAGTGACGCAATCAAAGCTGAAAGTCTGAAAAGCTGAACGACTGAAATAATCAGAACCTCCCAACATGACGTCCACTTTTCCCATTTTGAACCCACCGTTCGAATTTCCCGTCCGCCGAAGCACAGGTCTGTTCTCATCTCTTGCGGCTTTCAGTTTTTCAGCCTCTCAGTTTTTCAGCCTTTCATAACATGTCCGCACCCGCTGAACGCCGTATCATTTTTAAGCACATCGACGAGGAAGGTTACTCGAACGATATCGCCTGCTATCAAAAGCACGGCGGCTACGAGATTCTAAAAAAAGCTGTCACCCAGAAACCCGAAGACTTGCGCGATGAGGTCAAAAAGTCAGGCCTGCGTGGCCGTGGTGGCGCCGGTTTCTCCTGTGGACTCAAGTGGTCGTTCGTTGATCGTAAGAGCGGCAAACCGATTTACCTCGTGGTCAACGCTGACGAGTCTGAACCCGGCACATTTAAAGATCGCTACATCATTCACCAGGATCCGCATCAGCTGATCGAAGGCACGATGATCTCGTGTTTCGCGAATGACGTGAAGCAGGCCTACATTTACATTCGCGGCGAGTTCCCGGAAGGCGCCCGGATTTTGGAACAGGCGATTCAGGAAGCACGTGACGCGGGTTTGGTGGGCAAAAATATCTGTGGGACGGAATACTCCTGCGACATCTTCGTGCATCGGGGAGCCGGCGCTTATATCTGCGGTGAAGAAACCGGCTTGATCGAGTCGCTGGAAGGCAAACGCGCCAATCCACGGATTAAACCTCCTTACTTCCCGGCCGTGCTCGGCCTCTACCAATGTCCGACGATCGTGAACAACGTGGAGACGCTCTGCCACGTGAAACACATCCTCGATATGGGCGCGGATGAGTATCTCAAAATCGGCACCCCGAACAATACCGGCACGCGCATCTTCTGCGTTTCCGGCCACGTGCAAAAGCCCGGCTATTACGAATATGCCTGCGGCGAAGTAACCATGGGACAATTGCTCAATGACGTTTGTGGCGGACCGCTTCCCGGTCGCACCTTCAAAGCCGTCATTCCCGGCGGCTCGTCCGCTAAGATTCTCCGTTTCGGCGAAAAATTCACCATCAAGAACAAGGATGGAACGACCAAGGAGTGGGCCGTAGAAGACATCCCGCTCGATTTCGATTCCCTCGCTGCCGCCGGCACGATGGGTGGATCCGGTGGTGTCATCGTGATGGATGATTCGGTCAATATGGTCGAAGCGCTCGCTAATATTAACGCGTTTTATGCCCACGAAAGTTGCGGCCAGTGCACCCCTTGCCGAGAGGGCTCCCTGTGGATGAAGAAGATTTCCTCCCGCATGGTTAAAGGCGAAGCCCGCGAAGAAGACGGTGAGCTCATCAAGAACGTCGCCGATCAGATCGCCGGGCGCACCATCTGCGCCTTTGGCGAAGCCTGCTCCTGGCCGACTCAAAGCTTCGTGGCCAAGTTCGGCGACGAGTTTAAATCTTACAAAGACGACAAAAACTCGAAATCATCCGACAGTCTCGAACTCGTCTGATTCCTACTTTTTCCGCAATGATTCAACCCGCCCAACCCGACCTCGTCACCGTTTACATCGACGGCAAGGAGATCGCCGTGCCCAAAGGCACCAACGTCATCGAAGCCGCCAAAATGGTCGGCACCGACGTGCCCCATTACTGCTACCACGAGAAGCTCTCCGTCGCGGGTAATTGCCGCATGTGTCTCATCGAGCTCGGCATGCCGATGGCCGACCGTGCGACCCGTGAGCCCATCATGGATCCGGAAACCGGGAAGCAGAAGATTAATTGGATCCCGCGTCCCCAGATCGGATGCGGCACGACTGTCGTGCCGGGCATGCACGTGAAGACGCAGTCCAAGATGGTGAAGGAGTGCCGCGAAGGCGTGATGGAGTTTCTCCTCATCAACCATCCATTGGATTGCCCGATTTGTGACCAAGCCGGAGAGTGTAAGCTGCAAGAGCAAGCCACCGGTTACGGCCGCGGTTACTCGCGCTTCATCGAACAGAAGAACGTCAAACCCAAGCGCACCCAACTCGGTCCGCGGGTGACGCTCGATGACGAACGTTGCGTGCTCTGTTCCCGTTGCATCCGGTTTTCTCAAGAGGTGGCCAAGGACGATGTGCTCGGCTTCGTCGATCGCGGCAGCTATTCCACGCTGACCTGCTACCCCGGCAAAGAACTCAGCAATAATTACTCACTCAACACCGTTGATATTTGTCCGGTGGGCGCGCTCACCTCGACCGATTTCCGGTTCAAGATGCGCGTCTGGTTTCTTAAACAAACCGATAGCATTGATACGGAATCTTCCGTTGGTGCGAACACGGTCGTTTGGTCGCGCGAGGGCGAAATCTACCGCATCACTCCGCGCCAGAACGATGAGGTCAATGACACGTGGATGGCCGACAGTGGCCGCGTGCTCTATAAAGAGGTTCAGGCCGACAATCGACTTAAGCCCTCCAGTGAGCTTGCCACCTCGGTGAGCGCCGCAGCGAGTCTGCTCGATGATGGCAACGTCGCGATCGTGGGCTCCGGTCGCAGTTCCGTGGAAGAGCAATTCCTCACCGCAAAACTTGCGAAGAAGATTGGCGCCGCCAGCTACGTCGTCGGCCGTCACGGCGAGGGCGACGGCATCTTGATTTCGGCCGATCGCAATCCCAATACTCGGGGCGCTTTGGTCACGGGTTTGATTTCCGAACTGCCAACCACGGAGTTGAGCCAACTTGCCGCCGACATCGATGCGGGCAAAGTAACCACGCTTCTTTCGGTAGGAGAAGACCTCACGGCTGCCGGCCTCAGTGACGAACAACTCGCTAAGGTGAATCTGGTTTATGTCGGTTCTCACTCCAACGCGACCAGTGCCGCCGCTACGGTGATCATCCCTACGCTGACCGTGTTCGAGAAGAGCGGCACGTTCATCAACCAGCAGTTCCGCATCCAGAAATTTAAATCAGCGGTTCCGGGCCTCAAGGGTGCGGCCGATGATCGGGTCGTGCTCGCGAGCCTGCTCGAGAAATTAGGCGACGAGGCGAAGGGCAGCGATCTCGCTTCGGTCTGGGCCGAAATCGCCGAAACGGTGCCGGCTTTGAGCGGCATCTCCTACGCCAACGTTCCGAAGTCCGGCCTCCTCATTGATGGCTCGGCGTGGTCGGGGCTCGATTTTCCCGAGGGTGAATCCCTCCACTTTAAACCCGCGACCGCCGAAGCTTCGGCCTGATAGCACGCGCCATGATTGATCTTTATCTCAGTCTCCCGATTTGGGTGCAGGCCGCCATCAAGGGCCTGATTGCAATCGGTTTCCTTATCCCGGTGGCCGGTGCCTGCTCGCTGGCCGAACGTAAGGTTTCCGCCTGGATTCAAGGTCGTCCCGGTCCCAATCGCGCTCGGGCTTGGGGACTCGGTTATATTCCGATTCTCGGACCCATCCTGCAGCGTCTCGGGGTGTTCCACCTCATGGCCGATGGGGCAAAATTCGTCTTCAAAGAAGACGTTGTTCCCGGTCACGTTAACAAATTCTATTACTACCTTGCACCGCTCGTGGCCCTCGTGCCTTCGCTATGCACCGTGGTGGTGGTCCCGTTTGGGGCCTATTTTGATGCGGCCTCCGAAACCCTGAAGCCGTTGATTCTGGCGGATGTGGATGTCGGCATCTTAGCGGTATTCGCCATCGGTTCGCTGAGCGTTTACGCACTGATTCTCGCGGGTTGGGCATCCAACTCGAAGTATCCTTTTCTCGGCGGCGTGCGGGCTTCGGCTCAGCTCATTTCGTATGAGCTTTCCATGACGCTATCGGTCATCCCAGTTTTCCTGTGGGTGAATGCTCCCGGACCGGAAGCCACCCTCAGTCTCTTCGCGGTGGTAGAAAGTCAAAGCCAAGCGGGACTCTTCGGCGGCATGTGGTTCGTGTTCCTGATGCCGATGTGTGCGTTTATCTTTTTGGTTTCGCTCTTTGCGGAAACCAATCGCCAACCCTTCGACATGCCGGAATCCGAAGCCGATTTGGTCGGTGGTTTCCACACGGAGTATGGCGAGTTCAAGTGGTCTATTTTCTTCGTCGCCGAGTATGCCCATATGACCATCGGTTCTGCGGTGTTTGTGCTGCTCTTCCTCGGTGGCTGGAACCCCTTGCCGTGGGTGCCCTTGGAACCCTTGATCGCCGGCCTTCCGGTTTGGTTGGGTGGCCTGCTAGGAGCCGCGTTCTTCCTCGGGAAAACCTTCTTCTTTATCTTTCTCTTCATGTGGGTCCGGTGGACGTTGCCGCGTTTCCGTTACGACCAGGTCATGAGGCTCGGCTGGCAGAAACTACTGCCGCTCGCTATTGCCAACGTCATTTTTTACGCCCTCGCGATCGCTGTGATCGAACGCAGCTAACCGACCACACGCGCCATGTCTTTCAAAACCGTCGAACGCAAACCCCTCACTTTGGCTGAGCGCACTTATGTGCCGCAGATCCTCAATGGTCTGTCCCACACATTCAAAAAGATGGTGAAGCCTAACGAGACCCTCGAATATCCGGAGGCTCGTCCCCCGATTCCCGAAGGTTACCGGGGTGTGCCCACGCTCGTAAAGGATCCCAACGGGCGCGAAAAATGCGTGTCCTGTCAGCTGTGTGAATTTGTCTGCCCGCCGAAGGCGATCCGTATTAAGCCGGGCGAAATTTCGGCCGATGCCGATACGGCTCACGTCGAGAAGGCGCCGCAGGAATTCGATATCGATATGCTGCGCTGCATTTACTGCGGCCTGTGTCAGGAAGTTTGCCCGGAAGAGGCGATCTGGTTGCAGAACGTATTTTCCGTTTCCGGCTACACTCGCGAAGAGTTGGTCAACGACAAGGAACGTCTCTATGAGCTCGGCGGCACGTTGCCGGATGAGCACTTCAAGTGGGACAAAAAGAAAGCGGCTGAGGAGGCCGGTAACGGAGCGCATTAATAAACGCTGAAAGCTGAAAACAGAAACGCTAAAAACGTATGCGAACCCTCTATCAATCTTTAATGAGCTTCGAACTTCCCTGTCATCCTTTGATCTCCGGGTGGATCTCGGCTTTTCAGCGTCTCAGCATTGCAGTATTTTAAAAAATCGATGGCGGACATTCTATTCTACATCTTCGCGGCGATGACCATCGGTAGTGCGGTGGCGGTCGTGATCAACCCGAACGCGGTGAACTCCGCGCTCGCCTTCCTCGTGGGATTGCTGGGGGTTTCGGGACTCTTCGTCCTGCTCGACTCCTTCCTTTTGGCGGTGCTGATGATCTTGGTCTATGCTGGCGCGGTCGTCGCGTTGTTCCTCTTCATCATCATGCTACTCGATATGCAGGGTGGGGAACGCAAGCCGTTCTCACGTCCGACGGCGGTGGCTGGGTTTATCGGTGCGGCACTGCTGGCCGTTTGTGCGACGTCTTTGCTTCAAGGGATCGGCGCACTGGAAACCGCGGAAGCGGGATCCGCCATCGGTGTCGGGGCGAACCTCAAGCACTACGCCGATCAACTCTTCACTACCTATTTGCTGCCGGTGCAAGTGGTCGGGTTCCTTCTCCTGATCGCGATGCTCGGCGTGATTGTGCTGAGCAAGAAATTTGAAGGTCTGGAGGACATTAAATAATGAGTGTCGGCCTTACTGAATATCTCACCGTAGCGGTGGTTCTGTTTGTCATCGGCTTCGTCGGCGTGCTGATCCGCAAGAACACCCTGGTGATCTACATGTGCCTCGAACTGATGCTGGTCGCCTCGACCATCGCGTTCGTCGCCTTTTCCCGATTTAACGGCACGATGGACGGCAACGTCTTCGTGTTCTTCATCCTGACCGTCGCCGCCGCAGAAGTGGCCGTCGGTCTCGCCATCATCGTTGCTCTCTTCCGCCGTCGTCAGACGGTGCAAGTCGAGGAACTGAACGCGCTCAAGAACTGAATATGAATTCAAGTAGTGAGCATCGAGTAGCGAGTAGTGAGCATGAGGCGAAAGCCGGGCTCCGTTGGGTGGGGACGCTGCCCCTGATCCTTCGCGACTTTATTCTGACCCCCGTGGGCGTGGCTACTCGCTACCCGCTACTCGCTACCTGCTACTTTTCCTGCTGATGGATTCCACTCAACTCGCTCTTATAACCCTGCTCGTCCCGCTCGTTTCGGCGACGGTGATCGCGCTGTTTCTGCGCCGCGCCGGCGCGGTGGCATCCTACCTTTCGACGGTCGCCGCCGCCGTGGTGGCGGTGACAGCGGTCATGCTCGCCTACGGCGGTCATCGATTCGATGTCTCGGCGGAGTGGTTCACCTTCGGTGAATTCACCCTCTCGCTCGGATTCAAATTTGATGACCTTGCCGCCCTGATGCTGACGATTGTCGGTGTCGTGGGATTCTGCGTGCACCTTTTTTCGTTGGGTTACATGCACGACGATCAGGACAAGGCCCGCTTCTTTGGCGGTCTTTCGGTCTTCATGTTCTCCATGATCGGCATCGTCCTCGCGGACAATCTGTTCATGATGTTCATCTTTTGGGAGTTGGTGGGATTCAGCTCTTATTTGCTGATCAACCACTACTGCCTCAAGCAGTCGGCTGCCGATGCGGCCAAGAAGGCATTCATCGTGAATCGGGTGGGGGACTTTGGTTTCCTTATCGGTATTCTGATGTGCTACTGGCACTACGGCACGGTCGATCTCAATGCGTTGCCGGACGTGATCGCGGGCGGTGCGATGATGTCGATTGCCATACCGCTGCTGTTATTCTGTGGCGCCATGGGCAAGTCGGCGCAAATGCCGTTGCACATCTGGTTGCCGGATGCGATGGAAGGTCCGACTCCGGTTTCGGCTCTCATCCACGCGGCCACCATGGTCGCGGCCGGTATCTACATGCTATGCCGGATCGAAGTCCTCATGGTCGCGGATGCGTTAAATGTCATCATGTGGGTCGGCACGATCACGGCGGTCTACGCCGCGCTTTGTGCTATCGTGCAGAGTGACATCAAAAAGGTCTTGGCCTACTCGACTCTGTCCCAGCTCGGTTACATGGTCGCGGCGTTTGGACTCGGTTCATTGGTTGTCGAACACGATGGCAGTGAAGTGCTGATCGCGGCGGGTGTCGGTGCGGCAATGTTCCACCTGACCACGCACGCTTTTTTCAAGGCGCTGCTCTTCCTCGGTTCGGGTTCGGTCATTCACGGCTGCCACCACGAACAGAATATTTTCAAGATGGGTGGCCTGTTAAAGAAGATGCCGCTCACCGCCATCACGATGTTGATCGGCGTTTTGGCGATTTCCGGTCTGCCGTTTCTTTCGGGATTCTATTCGAAGGATTCGATTCTTCACCTCGCTCAGGAGAAGAATGCCATCGTTTTCGGTCTACTCGTCTTCACTGCGGTGGTGACCTCGTTCTATATGGTGCGGATGTGGCGGATCACCTTCATGGGTGAAACCCAGAGTGACGCGGCCGAGAAGGCACACGAAGGTGGCCTCTCGATGACCTTGCCGCTGGTGCTGCTCGCCGTGCTTTCCATTTTTGGAGGTTACACCCATGGCCCTCTGGGATTTCTTTACGGTCATTCCTTTGATGGGGTATGGTCGCAGATCCCACACGCATCCGGCGCGGGCGTATTCATCATGAGCATCGCGATTCTCGTGGTGGGTGCCGGTCTGGCTTTCGCCCTCTACAAGCCGGGGCCCTCCGACGGTCTGGCGACCAAGATGCCGGCGGCATTTATTGGGCTTACCGCGCTCAAGGAGTCTTTTGATAAGGGTTACAACTACTACGTGGCGAAAGTTCAGGATCGTTTCGCGATGCTGATGAACTTCCTCGAGCAGATCCTGCTCGCGGGTTTGATCATTCGCGGACTTGCCGGGATCGTGGGCCTCTTTGGTTTGGGCGCCCGGGCGCTGCACGTAGGTAGCCTGCACGCCTACGTTTACTGGTTCTTGCTCGGAGCGGTTCTGCTCTGGGGCTTTGCAGGAGGGTTATTCTAATGGATCTGCTACTGATCGCGATCGTTTCTCCGTTGGCTTTGGCTTTGGCCATGGTCCTCGGCCTGCCTAAAGCGCTTACCCGTAATCTCGCTTACGTCGGCTTCGCTATTCCGGCCATCATCAGCATCGTGCTGTGGTGCCAATATGGCGATGCGGCTAAGGTGAGCACCTACGCGTTCCTCACCACTTACGACACGGGCCTGAGCAAGTTGGGTATCAACCTTACGCTGGGTCTCAACGGAATCTCGATGCCGTTGTTTGTCATGGCCGGGATCGTCGGCTTGGCCGCGGGGCTCTATGCGCTGCAATCCGGGGCCGAACGGCTGCACACTTACGTTGTCCTACTGCTTATCATGCAGGGCGGCCTGATGGGGGTCTTCGCTAGCGTGGATGTGTTCTTCTTCTACTTTTTCCACGAACTGGCCCTCATCCCGACGTTTATCATGGTCGGAATCTGGGGTGGGCGCGACCGCAACTATGCGGCGATGAAGATGACGATCTATCTCACCGTGGGCGCGATGCTTTCGCTGCTCGGGTTGATTGCCATCTATTACACATCCGGTGCCAAGACGTTCGACATGATCGCTCTGCGCGAGGCGGTGCTCGTGGAAGGGATATCCGTCGGAATCCAGCAGAACATCTTTGGCATGCTGATGTTTGGTTTCGGTGTCCTCGTTTCGCTCTGGCCGCTGCACACCTGGGCTCCCTTGGGTTACGGCGCCGCACCAAGTTCGGTCGCCATGTTACATGCCGGCGTGCTCAAGAAATTTGGCCTCTACGGCCTTATCCAAGTGGCCCTGCCCTTGCTGCCGCAAGGTGCTGAGCACTGGGCCGTGATCCTCGCGACGCTCGCGGTTGTCGGTAACGTGCTCATCGTGGGCATCATCACAATGGCCCAACGCGACCTGAAGCAACTCGTCGGTTACAGTTCGGTGATGCACATGGGCTATGCCTTCCTCGGTGTCGCCTGTCTGTCGGTCGTTGGAGTGGGAGGCGTTGTCTTCATGATGGTCGCGCACGGTTTTTCCGCGGCGTTGCTCTTCTTGCTTTCCACCAGCATCCATCACCGCACCCAGACGTTCGACCTCGACGAGATGGGCGGCTTGGTGAAACACGCGCCGGTGCTGTCCGCGTTCTTCGTGGCCGCTACGCTGGCGAGTATCGGGTTGCCCGGCTTCGCCAACTTCTGGGGCGAGCTCACCATTTTCGTGGCGGCTTGGAAGGTGTTTCCGACCCTCACGGTCATTGCCATTCTTGGTGTGGTGATTTCGGCCATTTACGGCCTGCGCGCTGCGGCTCGAGTTTTCTTCGGTCCGCAAACGGAAGCTTTTGACAAGGTGCTGGCGGAAAAGCCGGCCACCGATCTTACCTGGTCCGAAAAACTACCCGCGCTGCTGTTGTTGGTCGCGCTGTTGGCCCTCGGCTTCTGGCCCAAACTGATGACCGATTCGATCAACGATTCGGTGACCGCAATCTATCCTGCCGCTGAAGCGGTCGTCCCGACGGATGTAGCCCGCAACTAATTTTAAGCGATGCCTACCGAACTGCTTCAACAAGCTGCTGCCGATAACCACTGGGCGGCCATTGCACCCGAACTTCTCGTCGGTTGCTTGGCGCTCCTTCTGCTCATTCTCGAGATTGTCCTGCCTAAAGAGCGCCAGGAGATCATTCCCTCCGTCGCCATTGTCGGGCTGTTGGGAATTTTGGGCGGACTGATTTTTAACTACCACTCCGACTACGTCGGGCAGACTACGTTTAATGGTCTGCTCCATCACTCCGGCACCGGACAATTCTTGCGGTTATTTTTCCTGATGGCCGCCACCGGGGTGAGTGTTTTGGGCGTAGTCGCGCTGAAACGCCAAGCCATGCCGAAGGTCGAGTTCTTCGCGATCACGCTCGTGGTCACGGGAGCGATGATGCTCCTCGGCCAATCGAACCACTTCGTGATGCTCTTCGTGGCTCTCGAAACCATCACGGTCGGTTTCTATGTGTTGGTGAGCTACACCCGCACCAATCCGCTCTCCCTCGAGGCGGGATTGAAGTATCTGATCATGGGTGCGTTGAGCTCGGGAATTTTGCTCTTCGGCATCGCGTTGCTTTACGGGGCGGCAGGTAGCCAGGCCATGATGGCTTCCACCACGGACCCAATGAACTTCGAGGCGTTAAGGATCTTTCTTTATGCCAATCCGAATAGCCCGATCGCAGCCGTAGGCATCGTTTTGGTGCTCTCAGGTGTGGCCTTCAAGGTGGGCGCGGTTCCTTTCCAAATTTGGATCCCGGACGTTTATCAAGGTGCACCGACGCCGGTTTCCGCGTTCCTCGCCATCGCTTCCAAAGCAGCGGGTTTTGCGATCTTACTCACGCTCGTATCCGTCTTTGACGCCTACCAATCGTTGGTGGTCACAGTGCTCTCGATCATGGCCATCGCCACGATTATTTTCGGAAACATGGCTGCTCTGACTCAGCACAATGTGAAGCGACTCATTGGCCTCTCCGGCGTATCCCATGCCGGTTATCTTTTGATCGGTGTGATCGCCGCGATTCATGTGCCGTTCGCGCTGGGTGCGATCTGTTTCTATCTCTTCGCCTACATGCTGGGATCCTTCGCCGTCTTTGGCGTGATGACCCATGTCTCCGGAGCTGACGATGCGGATCAGGATCTGGATCATTATACCGATCTGGCCAAGACGCATCCGTTCCTCGGAGCGGTGCTCGGTGTCGGGCTCGGTTCGCTGGCTGGTATTCCTCCACTCGCCGGGTTCATGGGTAAGTTGCTCATCTTCCTCGGAGCGTTCGAGGCCGGTCTCTATGGTCTGTTGGCGGTAGCAGTGGTGGGGGTCGTGCTCTCCATTTATTATTACTTCGGCTGGATCAAAGCTGCCTTCTTCCCTCAGTGGCGCCCGCCGGTATTTGAAGGCGACGACCCCGTCCCTGAGCCGCCGCGCCAAACGGTGGGCATGCCTGCCGGTATCTTACTCGCAACGGCAGCGTTGGCTTCGGTGTTGCTCGGGTTTTACCAAGGCCCACTCGGTGTTTGGTTAGGTCTCAGCTAGAGGCAAAACGCTGATGCCAAAAGGTGCGAAGTCTTGGTTAAGTTTTCGTGCCGGAATATTCTTAGGCGTCTTCTTCCTCGCGGTCGGCTGGGTAGCTTACACGGATCACGTATGGGAAGACTACTTCATCACCTATCGGGCTTCGAAGAACCTGGCGGAAGGTAATGGCCTTACCTTCACGGTTGGCGAGCGGGTGCACTCATTTACTTCGCCCCTCGGGGTGTTGCTGCCGGCGGCGGCGTATGTGATCGGCGGAGGCGAATCGGACCGCGCGGCGCTTTGGGTCTTTCGCATCATGGGGGCGTTGGCTTTGGCCGGGGCGGTTACGCTGGTAGCGATGGCAGCACGGCGGACCTTGGGAGCGCGAGCAGGGACGATTGCCGCGATTCTGCTCGGCGCGGTTTTGGCGGTGGACGCGAAGATGTTGGATTTTGCCACCAATGGGATGGAGACTCCGTATCTGCTGCTTGGGTTCGCGTGGCTGCTATGGACTTTGGCGGCTCGCCCAGATCGTTATGTGATTCATCTCGGGGGAGCGTGGGCGTTGTTGATGTGGAGTCGTCCCGATTCGTTTATCTACATCGCGGCGATGGGATTTGGGACACTTTTGGTGGGAGGTCCGGATGGTGGCTGGCAGGGGCGAGTGCGCTATTTTAAGACCATGGTTCGAGCGGCGGGGATCACGACGGTTCTCTACCTGCCGTGGCTGCTTTGGGCGGGGTGGTATTATGGCACGCCGGTGCCCAACACCGTGACGGCGAAAAGCCTTTTCCCACACGAGCATAGCCTGTGGGAGCGGGCGCTGATGATTCCGGAAAAAATGATCGAGAACTCGGCGGTGTTACAGGCGACGTTTACGCCGGCTTATGCGCCCTTGCTGAGTTGGCCCGCGTGGGCGCTCTCGGCATCGACGGTTTTGGCGGTGATCACGATGGCGTTGTGGCTGGTGCCTTGGCTCAAGTGGCAGGCGAGAGTGGCGTCCTTCATCAGTTTTGCGGGGCAGTGTTTCATGACCTCGGTCATCGGCGTGGGGGTTCCCTGGTATATTCCGACGATCACATTCACCGGCCTGTTCGCCTTGGTGGTGGCAGGGGTGCAATTGTGGAGCTGGTTGCAGTCTGATTCCCGGAGCAACGCGACGAGATGGGTGACTCATGGCGTGGCCGTATCGGCGTTCGTGGTGTTAATCTCCGGAATGGCGCACACGACTTGGGTTGCGGCCCGGCATGTCAAAGTGCAGCAGGAAGTGGTCGAGTGGGGGAATCGTAAGGTTATAGGAGAATGGCTGCGCGCGAATGCCTCCGGTCCGGATGACACGGTATTTCTCGAATGCTTGGGCTACGTGGGCTTTTTCTCGCAGCTTAAGATGTATGATTATCCGGGGTTGGGGTCGCCTGAAGTCATCGCGGCCCGAGGTCTTACGCGTAGTCGTATCTTTCCGGAATGTTGGGATGAGTTGATCGAAGGATTGCAACCCGACTGGCTCGTGATGCGGCCGTTGGAACTCGAGGTGGTGCGACGTAATTCGCCCGATCTACTCGAAAGTGAATATACGCTCGCGAAGGTTTTTGATGTGCGAATGGAACCGGGCGGGTTGGAAAACTTCATGGAGGTGTGGACCCATGGAGATGGTTATTTCGAGGTCTATCGCCGCAATCGATCGCCTGATGAAATCATAGATCGAAGCATGTTTGATCAGTTGCTTACGGCCGCCGACTGGACCGAAAAAGAGTCTCCGGTTGAAAAGCCGTATGATAGCGATCGGAATACCTTGGCTCATGCGCCGTCACGGATGAGTCGCCCGTTACCGAAAGGGGCGGAGACGTTGACCGCGCAGTTTGGAATCTTTGAAGGAGCGCATCAGCAATCGCAGGGCGGCACGGACGGAGCGGGTTTTGAAATCTGGGTGACGACTGCCGAGGGGCGGCCCGAACAGCTGTTTGGGCGTTATCTCGATCCGGCGCGGATTGAAAGTGACCGTGGTCATCAGGAGCTGGATTTGGCTATACCCGCGGGAGCCACGGCCTTGGAGTTGCGGATCACCGCAGGGGAGGGGGACGACAATTCGTTCGATTGGACCTTCTGGCGAAATGTGCGCCTGAAGGTGCCTCTATGGCCGGAATATCCCCCACGCCATTTGCGGCATCTGGCTAAGTATGAGTAAGAAAGCCTCCCATGAGTTTAGGCTATTTACGAGATCTCAGCCGTCCGCTTAACGTATTTCGAACCCGCCGGATACTGGGCGGGTTTTTTGTGGTCTGGTCTATAGGGTGACTGCTCCGGTGGTTTGATCCTTTCGCGGATCTCTCACCCTCTGAGACTGCTTTCTGTCATGACCTCTTTTCGCGCTCTTCCTTTTTTTCGTCTTCGCCCTTCGTTGGTGGCTGGTGCGTTTGCCGCGCTGGTGGCAACTGCCATCGCTCAGGAGATCCCGACAGGGGGCAGTGAAATGCTGGTGGAGGCGACTCCGGGTACCGCGGGTTATTACACGGGTGATGGTCCGGTGACTTCGCGGGAAATTGTGGCGGTTACGGGGCAGTCGTTTGCGGAGGCGACGCGGATCGCGACCCTCAATCCGACGGGGCAATTCTACTCCAGTGCGGTCACGTTCACTTCTGATCGGAGCGTGGCGGATAATGATGTCGTGCTACTGCATTTCTTCGCCCGGATGATTGAGACGACGGACGAATCCGGCACGGCCGTGATGGAGGTTTATGTCGAAGGGCCGGCCCCCGGTTACACCAAGTCGGTCACCAAGCGGGTTAATGTTGCAGGGGCGTGGCAGGAGTTTTTCGTGCCGTTCGAGGTGGACGGAAATTACAGCGCCGGCCAACTCGGATTCAAATTTGGATTCGGCGCGACGGGTCGGCCTCAAGTCATCGAGTTTGGCGGAGTGGAAGCGTTCTGGTATGGCACGTCCAAGACCTTGGCCGAAATGCCGCGCACGAGTTTCGACTACCCAGGGCGAGCGGCCGATGCGCCGTGGCGCGCCGAAGCGGCGGCGCGGATCGATCAACATCGCAAGGGCAACTACGCCGTTAAGGTGATGGATGGTGAAGGCACACCGTTGGCTGACACCTCGGTGCGGGTGCGCCAGGTAAAGCATGCTTTCGAGTTCGGCACTGCCATGGTGGCTTCGCGCATCATGGACAGTTCCTCCGCAGATGCGGCGACCTATCGCCAAAAGATTCTCGAGCTCTTCAACAGCGGCACGTTGGAAAACGATACCAAATGGCCCGCGTGGTTGGGGCAGTTCGGATCCAGTTTTAATCAACCGCAAACCGTGGCGGCGTTGCAGTGGGCGCAACAAAAGGGTCTGACCATGCGCGGGCACGTGCTCGTCTGGCCGTCGGAACGCAATCTTCCGAATCAGATCGGGACCTTGGTCTCCGCGAGTGATCCATCGGTGCCCGGACTGATCACGGCTCATATCGTAGATGTGATGGGCACCACGCGCGGGTTGTTCACGGATTGGGATGTCATCAACGAGCCGTTCGATAATTTCGATGTGATGGAAAACTACGGCTATGACCTCATGGCCGAGTGGTTCAAAACCGCGGGTGCTCAAGAGTCGGGTGTTGGTCTCTTCATCAACGACTACGGGATTCTTTCCGGAGGCGGCTTGAATCAGGAGAAACAAGATGCCTATGCGGTTTCGATTAACCGGATCAAGTCGGATGGTGGTCCCATTACCGGGGTGGCATTTCAAGGCCACTTCTCGGGCACGCCGACGAGTATCACCAAGGTCTGGGAAATTCTGGAACGCTATGCTACAGAGTTCCCTGATCTCGATATGCGGGTGACGGAGTTTGATATCACGGGTGATGATGAGGCGCTCAAGGCCGATTATCTCCGTGATTGTTATACCATCGCTTTCAGTCACCCGAAGATGCTGGGCATTCAAATGTGGGGCTTCTGGGAAACCGCCCACTGGCGCGCTGAATCGGCTCTTTACGGCGCGGATTGGACGGAAAGGGCGCTCGGTGAATCCTATCGTGAACTGGTCACGGAGACCTGGCGGACCAACGCGGTCGGCGTGTCGGGGACGGACGGGATGATCACGGGCCGGGGGTTTGCCGGTGACTATGTGGTGGAAGACATGTCGGGCCGCTGGCTGGGGCAGTTCACTTTGACCAAGGACAGTTCGGCCGTGACTCCGGTGGTCATTGGCGCATCGAGCGGAGGCCGATTGAGCAACCTCTCAACGCGGGGAGCGGTCGGAACCGGCTCGGATATCATGGTAGCCGGTTTTGTCATCGAGGGTAGCACGGTCAAGGATCTCGTCATCCGCGCGGTGGGACCGCGGTTGGGTGATTTTGGGGTCCCAGGCACGTTAGCTGACCCGCAGGTATTGGTTTTTCGCTCCGGGGAAACCGTGCCGATGGCTGAAGTGGATGGATGGGACATCTCCTTGAGCTCAATTTTTCAGACCTTGGGTGCGTTCAGTCTCGAGACGGATACGGCCTCTGCGGCGACCCGACTGCAATTGTCTCCGGGCGCCTACACCGTCCATGTGAAAGGCGTGGCGGACGGCACCGGTGTAGCCCTCGTCGAGGTCTATGATGCGGCAGCCCATGTGCCGGTGCAGATGACCAATCTCTCCACCCGGGGGGCTGTCGGCACGGGGGCGAACATCATGGTGGCGGGATTTGTGATCACGGGAGACGTGCCCCAACGTGTTTTGGTGCGTGGCGTGGGTCCCGCTCTGACGGACTTCGGGGTTACCGGGGCGTTGGCAGATCCCGTCCTGCGTTTGTTTCGCAGCACGTCCACCGGAGGAGAGCTGCTGCAGACGAATCAGGATTGGAGCGCTGCTACGAATGCCGCTCAGATTGCGTCAACCGCCGCTACGGTAGGTGGTTTTGCCCTCGAGGTGGGGGCAGGGGATGCGTCACTCCTCGTTGATCTTGCGCCCGGATCTTACACGGTTGAATTAGCCGGGGCAAATGACGGCACGGGGGTCGGGTTGATCGAAGTCTATCGGGTTCCCTGATCGGGACGGCGACTTTAGTGTCTAAACACGGTTTTGCCTTTGCGCTGATCGGGGTTTTTTGCGGCCATGTTGGACGATGCGTATAACTGGCCTCGCTATCGTCCCGCCTCCGACGGCTTCTGATCTTCCTCAAGTTACCCCTGAGCTCCTCGCTTCGGTCTTGGCGCGCTACTCTCGTAGCAACGACGGGATCCATTCGATTCTCGATAAAGTCGATATCGCCAACCCCGATGCATCGATCGATCGCATCTTGAAGTTCGTGGATTATGGCCACGCTTCGATTGGCGGTCTTACCGGTGGGCTCGCGATCGCGTTGGACGATGTATCCATGTGGCTGGCGCTAAAAGTTTTCGAAATTGCCCAAATGGCCGACGGTCAGGAATCGAGCACCCGCTACATCACGATGGATGCGGCGAACATTCCGGAACCGGGCGAAATTGGCGTGCCGGAAGATTTAGCGGACCGGTGGCGCGATCTGATGGCCCGCTCTTTTGCCGCTTACCATTCCGAGTATGAGCGGCTGGATGCCCTGGGCAAAGCGGAGCCTGATCGGATTCGTCTCCCGGAAGGCGCCAAGCCCGCCCTCGAAAAACGCCTGCGCAAAAACTTCGCGCTGGATCGCGCGCGCTATTTCATTCCGATGGCGACGCGGACGAATCTTGCGCTGGTGCAGACCTCGCGCATGTGGGCGACGACCGTGAAGCACCTCGATTCACTTCCCCATCCCGAGGCCAAAGCGGCGGCTGCGTTGATTCGCGACGAATTGGTGAAGCAGTCTCCCCGCCTGATGCGGCACAGTTTCGCCGAAACCTCTTATGAAGCTCAGGCCCAGCAGGAGTTGGCGACGAGTCTCAATATGGGGCTGGAACGTCTTTCCACCGACCATCTTGCTGATGAAGTGTGGGTGAAGGTGGATCGGTCCACGCCGCCGTGGTTGGGAGAATCGCAGTCCATCGCCGAGGCCCTCAAACATCGGGCAAACCGCTATGGCTATCAAGGTAGCGCGACCCGGCGGATGTTGGTTTCCTTCGCCTGGAACAATATGGCCCTCGCCGAGCTGCGTGATCTTAACCGTCACCGCACGGGTCATCGTTGGACCCCTTGCATTCAAGCGGGGTTTTATTTACCGCCGGAAGTTGACCGTAAAACCCACACCAAATTGTTGGCGGATCAAGCCGCCCTCACCAAAGAGCTCATGGAACGCGGTAGCGCCGCCTACGTTTACACGCTGTTGTTGGGCGCCCAAACGCCGTTTGAACACAGCACGCACGCCGACAAGTTCATCTACGAGTGTGAATTGCGCACGGGGATGGGCGCGCATTTCCGATACGCCGAGCACGCCAGTGCAGTGCTAAAAGAGTTCTTAAACCAGGTGCCGGAGGCTCAGGAATGGGTCGTGGAAGGCACGGCGGAGCCGGAATAGTCCAATATCGCGAGCAGAGATTAGGCTTGCCGCCAATCGTTCGCAACCAAGCCTCTCAGTTTCCGAATGCGACCTAATATCCCAGCTTCGATTGTATTCGCGGCGCTAGCCTTGGTTAGCGCGGGCGTTGTCAGCGGGGCATCTGTCGCGTAGCGGTTTCAGCCCGGACCTCAAAACGTCTCGAACAGTCGCGGTTTGGATCAGAAAAATAAGGTCATGCGCCCGAGCGAACAGGTGTTCCATTCGGGGAAGACGAACCTTTTTCAACGGGTGATTGCGGCGAAAAAAATACCCGTGTCTCGCCGCCCGATCAGCCGTCATCCGCAGTGGGTTAAGTCGGCTCCTTTGGGTGCTGCGCCTCAGAGCCTGCTGTTGCATAAAACGAGTCGGGTCAAATCGCCTGCCTCTTCACTTTTTCGCCGCCGATGAGTCGCTTCCGTCTACTCCAGTTTAATATGCAGTTTGGCCAAGTCTGGGATGACGAGTCTCCGGATACGGCGCCGATTCGAGTTGAAGATGCGATTAAGGAGATTCAGCGACATGACGCTGATATTATCACATTGCAGGAGGTCGAACGCGCTAATGTTGGTGGAAAACAGATAGATCCACCGCCACATTTCCGAAAACTCCAGGAAGCGTTACCCGGTTATCACTCCCATTTTTCATATCCCCGAGCAGACGAACGTGAGCTGCCTTTTGGCATTGGAATGGCCATTTTTTCCCGGTTTCCCCTCCACGATACTTTCCATGAGTATATTCCATCTCCAGCCGTGGAGTTTGATTTTTTTGGTGAAACCAAAACGCCCACGGATCGTTTGCTGATCGGGGCAAAGACCCGCATCGACGACCGTGAAATTGCCGTAGTGACGACTCATCTCCTGGCATTTTTTATGCTCAAATCGAGTAGTGAAGTCCATGGCGGGCAACGGGCCCAAATCGGACAGCATTTGGCGAAAGCAAACCTCCCTACGCTGCTGACGGGCGATTTTAATGTAAGCAATACGGACTCGTTATTGAACGAATACGGGAAATTAGGTTTCGAGGCCGTGCAGCGGGATGAAGTTACGTGGCGGAGGAAGCCCTACGTGCTCGATCACATTTTTCACAACGCGCCGTTTCGTTGCGTGAGCCATGAAGTCATTCCGACGATGGCCTCGGATCACCACGCTTTGGTGGCCGATTTCGAGTTCGCCGATTAGGCGGAACGTTTTCGTAAGACGACCGCATCGTGGGCGCCGTCGATGTGGCTGGGATGATGGGCCAAGAGCTCGAACCATGGTGCCCATTTTTGCTCGATATATTCGATAGCGTGATACGCGACCATGTAGAAATCGGGCAACCCGTCCGTGATCTCGCCGGTCCGATAGGCGAAACCTGATTTGCGCACTTCCTGCTCAACTTCGGGATCTTGCGACCAGTAGCGTTCCCCATGCACCGAAGGGACGAAAATTCCCCCGGGCTCCAATATGCGGTGCATCTCTTGGATCCAAGCGGTCTGCATTTCCTCCGGAAGGTGAGTGAATACGGAAACCGAATAAATCGCGTCGAAAAACCCATCGGCGAACGACGTCGGTGGTAGAGTGGGGTTGGTTACAAACTGCCCCAAATGATTCAGATTTTGCTGATTCCATTTGATGGATTCATCATCGATATCACTTCCCCATACCTCTCCGTCGTGGGGGACCTCGCCGAAACTGCGCAAAACCCGTCCGCAGCCACAGCCGAAATCCAAGATGCGTTTGGCTTGGGGGAGGGGCCGGTCGATGGCGGCAAACGTTTCCGCGATTTGATCATACATGCGACGACCGGCGGGATAAAAGTCATCGCCCCAGACGCTGCCCACTTGGCGCACCTGCAGGTGGTCCGGCGGAATGATAATCTGCTTAATCTCGATCTCGGCTGACTGAATCTGGTCGGAAAATTCCAGCGCCAAGAGTATCTTGCCTCCGTTCTGGGCGGCTGCGCCCAACTGCCCCTGGAACCCTACGATATGCGGCCATTCAGGATGCGCAGCTCGAACATCGGGGCGATCGCTCAGGCTGAGCCACTCGCCGTTTCCCCCACCGTTGCCTACGCCGTGAATCGGTTCTTTGGCCGCGACCCAGCCGCGCAACCTAAAGGGCAAGGCGAGCGGGGACTCGGTCGGTGCTTCCAGATGAACTCGATAGTGCGGATCGCTCATGCGTGAGGCCGAAGCATTTGGCTTCAAGGAGGGTCGGCAACCGAAATGGCAGATCGTCCGGTGAAATCTTACTTTCCCCTTGCCAATCTAGGGAAGTCATTTTTTACCCTAGTTGATCTAGGGAAGTTATGAGCAAAATTGAATTACTCCAAGGCACTCTCGACCTTTTGGTCCTCCGCGTTTTGCAGTCCGCTCCGATGCATGGGTTCGGCATTGCGCTAAAGATCCATCTCCTTTCCGCCGATGCGTTGCGCATCGAGGAGGGGTCACTTTATCCGGCACTTTATCGTATGGAGCGAAAAGGGTGGATCGAAGCGGAGTGGGGGGTTTCGGAGAACAACCGTCGAGCGAAGTTCTATCAGTTGACCCGTAAGGGGCGGAAGCAACTGGTAACCGAAACGGCAACCTGGCAACGCCTCACCGCCGCCGTGGGCGACGTATTGGCCAAAGCGGATTAAGCGGAGATCAGCATATGTGGAAACGAATGACCAAGGCGATCGATGTATTGTTTCGACGCCGAAATCTTGAAACGGACATGGCGGAAGAGATGCGCTTTCATCGTGAGGCGCAGGTCGAGGTCAATTTAGCTGCGGGGATGTCGGAGTCGGAAGCTCAGGCCGAAGCGAACCGTCGGTTCGGAGCGCGAGGTGGCATCGAGGAAGCGGCGCGTGAGGCGCGTGGGTTTGTGTGGTTCACCCAGTTCAAACAAGACCTGCGTTATGGGGTGAGGATGCTGGGCAAGCACCGGGCATTTACTGTGATCGCGGTGCTCACTTTGGCGTTGGGTCTGAGTGCTAACATTACGGTATTTTCCGTGATCGATGTATTCTTCTTCCAACCCATCACGGGGGTGGAGCGATCCGAAGAACTGGTGGTCATGACGCGGGAAGATCCGCGCAACCAATTTGCTTCGGCAATTTCGTGGGCAGACTACGAAGACTATCGAGATAATGTGCCCGGCTTCAGCGATTTGGCGGTGATTCTTTTTCGTCCGGCTCACTTGAGTCGGCCAGGGCAGGCAGCCCATCGGACCTGGGTCGAGTTTGTCAGTCCCAACTACTTTGAGTTGGCCGGCACGCGGCCAGCGCTGGGACGTCTGTTTTTGCCGGGAGAGGGTCTTGCGACGGGCGCTGACCTCACGGTCATTTTGTCTTATCGCTACTGGCGAGACCGGCTGGGCAGTGATCCCTCGGTTGTCGGTAGTGCGATCATGGTCAATGGCCAGTCATGCGAAGTTGTGGGTGTTGCGGCAGAGGATTTTTCGGGAATGCAGTGGGGGATTTCGCCGGCCCTTTGGACCCACGCGAAGTCGGTGCCGCCACTGCTCCATTGGGAGGAGAATTTTTTCCAGGACCGCAATTGGAATGCTTTCCGTGCCGTCGGCCGAATCGCGGAGGGGGAAACCCTTGAGCAGGTGGTGGCGCAACTGGCGACCGTCGATCAACGCATCGCGGGACTCCACGCAGCGGGCTCGATGGACGATGTCGTCACCAAGGTCGTGCCCGAACATCGGAGTCGGCCCGATCCATCGGTCAGTGGATTTTTACCTTTAGCGGCGACCGTATTTCTCGGCCTGGTGTTGATGATTTTACTGATCGCCTGTGCGAATGTTGCCAATTTGCTTTTTGCGCGAGCGGCCACCCGACAACGGGAGATGGCCATTCGGGCCTCGATGGGCGCAACGCGCGGTCGTCTGACCCGACAGTTGCTAACGGAAAGCCTGTTGTTGGCGATACTGGCCGGTGGGGCGGGTTGGGGGTTGAGCAGCATCGCCGGCGGAATGATGGAGGGCTTCAATCCCAGCGGAGACATTCCCATGTCGGACAGCTCCAGCACGGGCAGTGGTTGGCCGATGGTATTCGCCGTGGTGATTTCGTTGTTGGCGGGACTGGTCACCGGACTGCTGCCGGCATTGCGGGCGAGCCGTTTGGATTTGGTGCAGGTCATCAAAGGTGGAGCCGGGGGTGATCGGAAACGGCACTGGCTGCGCGACATGTTGGTGATTTCGCAAGTAGCGTTCTGTGCGATCGTGCTGGTGGCGGGCGGTCTTTTTGTGCGCAGTCTCCAGCAGGCGACGGAGATCCAATTGGGCTTCACTCCAGAAAACCTGGCCATGGCCTCATTGGATTTGGATCTCCAGGGCTACAGCCCTGAACGGGGGCAGCTGTTTTTGGATGAACTGACGGCTGAATTGACGGCGCTGCCGGGAGTCGAGTCGGTAGCCTACGGAAATGTTTTGCCGATGAGCACGAGCCCCGGACTTCGGGAAGTGTCCGATGCCGATTCACCGCAACTGGATGAAACCGGACGACGGGAAGGCGAGATTCAGGCCGCCAGCAACATAGTGGATGTGAACTTCATCAAAACCATGGAGTCGGGCCTGATTCGCGGGCGGGACTTCAATGCGTTCGACACCGCGGATTCGCCGCTCGTGGTGATAGTCAATCAGACCTTGGCGGACAAACTTTGGCCGGGAGAAGATCCCTTGGGCCGTCGGTTGGTGTTCCGGTGGGGTGAGCCGATGGAAGTCATCGGCGTGGTGCAGACCGGGAAGTATGTGATGGTTAGCGAGGCGCCGCGACCAGCCTACCTGCAGCCCTTTGCTCAGGCTTATAACGCTCCCGTTACCCTTTTCTTACGCACCCGGGGAGATGCGGCGGCTGTCATTCCTACGGTGCGGGGAATGCTGCAAAGCTTGGATACGGACCTGCCGGTTTTCAATACGCAGACCATGGAGGAACATCTGCGCTCCAGCGCGTTTGGATTTATGCCCATGCGCATGGCCGCCTATGTTGCCGGAGGTCAGGGCATCATTGGCCTGCTTCTGGCGGTGATGGGAGTCTACGGCGTGGTTGCCTATTCCGTCAGTCAGCGCACCCGGGAAATTGGCATTCGTTTGGCCTTGGGCGCCGAGCGCACCGATGTGTTTCGGTTGGTGGTCCGCGGTGGGCTTATACTGATTGTGGTCGGACTGGTCGTGGGGCTGGTTATCGCCGTGGGCCTGTCTCTAGTGCTCTCCGGACTCTTGGTCGGGTTGAGCCCGTTCGATTTGCCCGTGTTTGCCGGGGTGGCGGTGGGCTTAACCGTAGTTTCCTTGCTGGCCTGTTATTTGCCGGCGCGTCGGGCGATGTCGGTAGATCCGGCGATCACCCTGAAGTGCGAATAGGCTGCTTGCTTCAGCCCTCGCGGACGCGGTTTTTTTCGTCTTCGCGTTCGTCTTCGAGCCGGAGACGCTCGCTACCGATCTGGGCACGCATTTTTTCGACCTCTTCCAGGTTTTGGTCGACCATTGCTTCTTCCAATTTCTGCTGCAGGAAAATTTCACGCTCCGCGATCTTACCTTGGTAGACTTGATCAATCTCGGCGAGTTTGGCCTTTTGTTCGTCTGTCAGGGGCTGGTTGGCGGATGGATCTGATTCTTCCAGGCGTTCCATCGCGAGTTCGTATGCGCTCTTCATTGGAGAGGTATCAGGGGAAACGTAGTCCGAACACAAGCCAGAGAACCGTTATGCCCACGGGCCCCCACCAGCGCCAATGGTGAACC
>JABIRI010000112.1 GCA_018667915.1 Opitutaceae bacterium
AGCGCCAACAAATCCGCTAACTTCGTTTTCTCGCCTCAATGTAAACCGCCGAACGCTCCCGCTTACCGACGGTAATCACGAGCACGGTGACTTCTCCGTGATCCACTTCGTATACCAATCGATAGCCCGCTGATCGTAGTTTGATTTTATAGTGGTTTTTGAACCCGTGCAGCCGGTCCGCCGGGACCACGGGTTCCTTCAAGCGTTCCCGCAGCTTTTTCTTCAGCTGATCTCGGATCGTTGATCCGATTTTGTGCCATTCCTTGAGGGCACTCGGCAGGAACTTCAGTTTATAACTCATCGAGGCTCACTTCTAGGGCCGATGACTTCTCTTGTTCTCTTTGCTGGATCAAATCCCTCAACTCCTGATCCTCAATCAGCTCACTGATCCACTCATAGGCTTCAGCCGGAACCAAATAAGCTGTTGGTTTATTGTGATTTAAGATAGCCACCGTTTCACCACCCGCCCGTTCGATCAACTGACTCGGGTTCTTTTTGAGCTCAGAAATACTGGCCGATAAAGGACTTAATATTGGACTCATTAAAGGTCATTATTTAGCACTTTTTTGAAATTCTCAAGCTCTCAATGAACCTCCCTTCTGGCTTCAAATTTAAAAAATGGAGTCGTGCCGCACCGGTGCGGAGTCCGGAGCCGTAATAGAGCTCACTTCTTGATCACTGGGGAGAGGTAGATATCTCGGTATTTTACGCTGGTATGGTCGCCTTGGAGGTAGATAGGGCCTGGTCCCGAAATATCGGATTTGATCGCGCCACCGGTGGGGTCTCCTACCGGTTGGTTATCGATCACTTTAGTGCCGTTGAGCACAACGGTCACGTGGCCGTCGACCAGGGTCAGATCGTAGGTCTGCCACTCACCCGGTTCGCGGCCGGCTTGAACGGACGGTGCGATGCGGCTGAAAATGGCGCCCACCCCCTGCAGGCCTTGCATGCGGCTGTCGCGGTCGACCACTTGGGCTTCCCACATCCCGCGCAGGTAGACGCCGCTGTTACGGTCGGCTTCAATCAAAAATTCGATGTGCAACCAGAAGTCTTCGAATTCGGCATCGGTGCGTAGATTCGCGAACGCACCGGTGGCACTGAAGTCCGTCTTGGGGGTCGTATTCACGAGTAGTCCATCGATAACACTCCAGCCAAATGCTTTGTCGGGCTCGTGCGCACGCCAACCACTGAGGTCCTTACCATTGAAAAGTGAAATCGGATGACCGAATTTCACTTTGCTCAGGTTCGGCGCCTTCGTCGGTAAATCTTGAGATTTTTTACCGGTGAAGTGCTTCTGTTGGGTAGGTCCCCCGTCATCGCGGGTGACGCTGATCACGCCTTTGAGTTTACCGTGCTTCACCGCGGCGTCCACCGATTGGACGATGTTCACCTTGCTGCCTTTAGCTAGCTTGCGTTGGCGCAGGGAAAACTTAAGGCGATCGTCTTCGATGCGCGCATCGTCATACGGTCCGTCGGGTCCGACATAGAGTCTCATGGTCACGATAGGTTCGCCATCGACTTCTGTCACCCGCAGCCAAGCAGGTTCACCGGAGTCGACGTCCAGACTCCAGAAACCTAGCATATCCTTGGGCACCGAAGAGGTTTTAGCGGAAACCGCGGAAGCCAAGGCAACGACAACAACCGTGCAGAGAATACGAAAGAGAGGGGTTCGGGGTTTCATAATCATTTAAAAATCGGAATGTTGCTCGGCTCAGGAGCTTGGCACGACCGGGCGTTGCTCCACTCCGTCCACGATCGGATAGAGCGCCTTCATGGCATCCAGTTGGCGGGTCATGACCCGCGTCATACGGGCGAGTCGTTCGGGCTGCGCTGCCGCTTGGTTCTCCGACTCGGACGGGTCCTTGCGCAGATTGTAGAGTTCGTAGCGATCCGCATCGCTTCCGGACGCCGGCAGGTAGTGGTAAATCAACTTCCAGTTCCCCGCGCGGTAAGAGGTGAAATAGCTATTGCGATGTTCATGGGGGAAATGAGACAGAAAAACTTCCTTCCGCTCCGGGTCTCGATCACCTGAAAATAGGGGCTTCAAATCCTGCCCATCAACGATGTGGTCCGCGGGAGGTTTCGCCCCCGCGACGTCTAGAATCGTGGGGAAAACATCGTAACAGATTCCCACTTGCGACTGCACGCCTCCCTCTTCGATGGGGAGCCGTTTCTGCACCGGACTACCCTGCTGCGGATTCCCCCATGCCGCGATGAAGGGCACGCGAATGCCGCCTTCCCAGCGCGAGGCCTTCTTACCGCGAAACGGCGCCGAGCTGGCGATGTTGTCCGCCCCGCCAAAAGGGCCATCGGAACCGTTGTCGCCCATGAAAATAATGAGGGTATTTTCGGCGATGCCACGGGTTTCAAGATGATTCAGCAGGTCACCCAATGATTTATCCATGCCCTCAATCAGAGTGGCATAAGCTCGACTACGTTCGTCTTTTTCCGATTCCGGATAGTTGTCCTCGAATCGAGGGTCAGATTGAAACGGTGAATGCACCGCGTAGTGCGACATATAGAGGTAGAACGGAGTCTCTCTTTCGAGCGACCGGTCGATTTCCGCTTTGGCCTCAAGGGTCAAAGCTTCGGTTAAAAATGTATCGGTGCCGTAATACTTCTCCATACCCGGCACGGCCCAAGTCTGCCGTTTCGGGTTCAGGTTTCCGTAACCGTCCTTCCCCCAATAACTCCCCGGCTGGCCCATCGCGGCGCCACCGACATTGACGTCGAATCCCAAATTGGACGGATCTTCGCCGATATGATCCGGCGGAGCGAAGTGGGCCTTGCCAACATGGATGGTGCGATAACCCACGTCTCGCAAGAGACCAGGCAAGGTGACTTCGTCTGCCGTGAGTCCTGCCCAGTTCCAACCCTCGGGTCCGTGGTCACCGGTGTTCTTCCCGCGCGGGCTGATGAACTGGGTAGTGCGGTGCCGGGCGGAATTCTGTCCCGTCATGATCGACACCCGCGTAGGTGAGCAAACCGTGTGGGCGTAGAATTGGCTGAACCGAATCCCTTTCTTGGCCAACCGCTCCATATTGGGCGTGCGATACCATGCGTTGAGCGGCTCCGACTGCGGGTTGCCAGCGTTGTCCGCCAACATTGGTGCCGACGTGTCCATCAGCCCCATGTCATCAACCAGAAAAAGAATGATGTTGGGCTGGGCGGGCTGCGCCGCGAACAAACTGAGTGGCAGAAGCAGGAGAGAAAGGAAGATTCGTTTCATGGAGTAATCGAAAGAGTTGAGATTCTAGCGCCCGAAAAGTTCCAGTGCGTAGGCAGCGCTTAGGGCACTGGCCTCGAGGCGGTCCATGCCTTTGGGGATCGATCCTTCCGTGATAAGCCAACCGTCGTAATTCATCTCTTGGAGGATGCGTTTCACGCGGGGGAAATCGATCGGGCCACCTCCGAGTAAATCGCCGTTTTCCTTGAGATGGAGTTGGCAGATATTCTCGGCGCCGAGGCTCTCCAGTTCCGCATAGATGTCGTAACCCATGCGGGCGGAATTGGCGGTGTCGTAATACACCTTCAACGCCGGTGAATTCACGCTGTCCAAGATATGCCGATGGTCCGCTTCACTGAGAAGGGTTTCTAGACCGAGCACCATGCCATGCGACTCCGCCATGGGCGCGAGGCGTTTGAGCTTGGTGATGACGCTTTCCATCAGTTCGGGTTCGCCGTTGATATTGCCCTTACCAAAAAAGCCCAGCAGCACGATATTCGGCGCAACCATGGCGGCGAGTTTCGGGTCATCGAGTTCGGCGGCCTCGGCTTTCAATTTGGCCATTGCGATGATACAGTCGACCACGAGCTGTTCGCCGGCATCGGTATTGGACAAAGGAATCTTGTTCAGCACCGCGATACCGAGCGAAGAACAGGCAACACCCGTGCGCTTGATGGCTGCGCGGAATTTATCACGGTCAGCGCGCTCACGCAGATCGATATTCTGACCGGCCTCGGCGAAAGAAAATTGAATGCCCTGAAGGCCCGATTTTTTAGCGAATCCAAAAGCCTCGAGTTGACCGGCCATACGAATGGTCCAATCGCAGGTGCCGACCCTGAACCCCTCCCCGGCCATGAGCGAAGTGGGATTCGCCATCGCAACGGTGACGCACAAAATAATGGTCGAAAAAAGTCGGCTGCCGTGGGAGCGCGTAGTCAGGGATTCAAACATAAGTAATCAGGGTTGGAGCTGTTGATTAAACCAAGCGAGGAAAGCGACCTCATCTTTGTGACGATCGGGCCAGTTGTGTTTGCCACCCTTCTTGACGATGAGCTTGGTGGCGACGTCTTTGGCTTCGGCGACTTCCATGAAGCGGTGGGCTTGGTAGAGTGGCACGATCGGATCGATGTCGCCGTGGATGATGAGCGTCGGCGCGGTAGTTTCACTGATATGATAATAGGACGACATCGCCCGGCCCAATTTCTGGCGTCCCTCAGCCGTCGCCGATTCCGGGCCAAAAGCAGGTTGCCATCGGGCTTGAGGTCCCACCCCCACGGCATCGTCACCCGCGTGGCGCCAGTTTAAGTAATCAACCGGCGGGTAAAACACGGCGGCGGCTTGCACCGCGCTGCTGGTCCGCTCAACCGGATCCTTGGATTTGGGATCTCCCGGAGAACCTTGCGTGGCGAGAATGAGGCTCAGATGCCCACCCGCGCTGTAACCCGTCACCCCCAACCGATCAGGATCCACGTCCCAACGGTTCGCATTGTAGCGAATAAACCGCACGGCCCGATGCACGAACCCCATCACATCGCGCACCTGGTAGCGCGGTTGCGATCCATGCACCACGGCGAAAACCGTGTATCCGGCGTCCGTATACAACTTCCCGTGATCGTCTTTCACCCGGCCGTGACTGGATTTCCATCCGCCGCTCACGATACTGACGATGCCGAGGCCGTTGGGCTCTTCCGGAGTAAATACCTCCAGGGTCAATGCGACGCCTTCGGCGTATTGGTAAATGACGTCGCGCTCGCGGGTCACCTTGCCGGAGACCACGGCAACGGTTAACAGGCTGAGCCCGAGGGATAGGAGTAGTTTCTTCATTTAAAATATGAGGGGAGGAAGAGATCAGACAATCGTCCAACCACCATCCACGACGAGCGTGTGACCGGTGATCATGGATGCGGCGGAGGAAGCGAGAAAGATTACGGGTGCAGAAATCTCGGCGGGTTCGGCCAGACCTTTGCGCAAGAGATTCTTGGTTTTGATGGATTCAGCGAACGCAGGATTTTCCTGCATCGCTTGTTCGGCGAGGGGTGATCGCGTGACGGTCGGAGCGACGACGTTGACGCGGATACCGTGGTCGGCCCACTCGGCCGCCATGGTGCGAGTCAGGTTATTCACCCCACCCTTTGCGCCGCTGTAAGGTCCGCGGCCCGGCGCGCCGACG
>JABIRI010000098.1 GCA_018667915.1 Opitutaceae bacterium
TCATCCTCCAGACCGTCCAAAAAGGTGGGTGCGACGACAGTCACATCGAGACCCGACAAGTCCAGCGGCAGTCCTTCGGTCCCATATTCCAGCGGCACATGCATCACCGAGAAGTCAGCGAGTCACCCACTCCCTGATCAACGCATTTCCGCTTCAGTCATCAAACGAAGTGTTCCGTTTTTCCGAAACACAAGAACCTCGTCACAAACATTATGCCACAACCATGAACCGTAACGTCACACTTCACGGTTTGGTCATAAAAACTAAGTCTCGATTCGCCAAAGAACCATGGGAGACGCGCTGGGACAACTGCTTGCAGCAAAGTCACGCTATTTCGAGAAATGGCCTCAGACCGAGACATCCGCTGGGAACGCCGAGCTCCAGCTCGGCTCGCGCCTCTTGGCCCCCCATGGAAATCTCGCTGTATTCCTCTCCCCCCGCCCCCCCAATCGGGTGAAAAGAGTTTGACGAGCCACTCCTGTAATTACTTTGTGAGTCCATGAAGGCGTCGATCATCAATATTGGAAACTCGCTGGGTATTCGGATCCCCAAACCGATCCTCGCGCAGTGTCGCTTCGAGTCGGAGGTAGAGTTGGCGGTTTCCGAGCAAGGGTTACTCATCTCACCAGTCAAAACTGCTCGCGCTGGCTGGGAAACCGCGTTCTCAAACATGGCGGCATCCGGGGATGACATCCTCGAAGAACAGCCGTGCCCGACATCGTGGGATGAAAACGAATGGGAGTGGAAGTGAAGCGATTTGATGTATATCTGATTGCTCTAGATCCAACAAAATGCAATGGGATCCGGAAGACTCGACCATGCCTCATAATCTCTCCCGACGTGATGAACCAGCGGATTGCTACTGTGATCATCGCTCCCATGACTTCAAAGGGCCGCTCTTACCCGACCCGGATCGACTGCGTTTTTCAGCATGTTAAGGGGCAAGTGGTGCTTGATCAAATCCGCACGGTTGACAAAGCGCGATTAGTCCGACGGCTGGGGCGAGTTTCCTCACCCGTTCAAACCAAAGTTCTTAACATTCTAGCAGAACTCTTCGCTCCCTAAGAGCATCTTGGACAGTTAAAGAGGCTACCACTGCCACCACCTCTTCGCTGTGCTCACACGCGGCTACACCGATCTCAACATCCGGCACATTCTCCGCCTCCCCTCCCGTAGCCGCGCTTGAGGCCACCGGCCGAAAGCGTGGATTTCTGCCTGTCCGCCTCCCGCCTGCCTTCCCAGCCTACCCCAACTGCAGCGTATGCCGGAACGGGGTAAAACCCGTAAGGTAGACACTGTCGCCATTTTGCTTGGGGAGCATGCCTCTGATTTCCGACCACTTGTGTTCAGAGATACCGGGACCGAACGTGATGACATCTCCATCCGGTGATTTATACTGTCCCTTTCCACTCTCCAGGAAGTAGGCGTCGTCCAGATTCTTGTCGGCCACGACCCCTTCCAATTCACCACCGGAGCGGAAGCTCATTTCCATTGATACCGGAACATGGGGCGTGCCCTCGATTTGGATATCGATACTGACCTTGCCTCCCGCCTCGGTGACCTCGACGCGATAGTTGAGTGTCTGCAACTCGCTCATGGCACGCTTATCCCGCGGCATTTTTTCCCATTCGCCATCGGCGATTCGCTCATCTTCCGGAAAGGGCTGATAGTAACCGTGGGTGTGAGATTTTGTCAGGGTCACGGTCCGGCCGGAGAACTCAGCGCCTTCGGAAATAAACATGCCGCGGCTGCCAAAGAACGCCGCCGCCAGTCGGATGGATTGTAAAACCGCGTTGCCCTTCATGAAGGACATGAACGTCGGGTTCTCTTCAATCACCGAGAGATCAGCGTCGCCATGGCGGATCCGGAAAACACCCGAATGCGCGAACCGCTTGGCATAGTCGTCGGGGATCTTCGACGCGACCGGAAGTGCTTCGCGTAACGTGGGGTCTTCCAGCAGTTCCGAAATATACCGGGTAATACGCTCCGGCATTTCGTCTTCGATCAGCCTGCACACCGCCGCATAAACCGGGTTATTGTCCTTCAGGGCAAAGTAGCGGTAGGCGTAGTAGTAGTTGGCCACATAACCGATTCGCGCGTTATCCTGCCGACCGGAAGCGTCGGTGAGCACCTCTCCACCCGGCTGGATATAATACAGGGTCATATCGAGATTCTTCCGCGCGATATCCAACAGTTCGTCTCGCTGCAGCAGACGTCCCATCGTCAGGAACATGTTATCACAGATCGGAGAATAGATACTCACACTGCGTTCCGTGAACTGTCCGTCCGGATCCATATCGATACCTTCGCCCAACCAGTCGTCGATGCGGTCCACATATGCTTGGGACGGAAACAACGCATGAACGCGGGCCAACGCGGAACCCACGACCCAACGGTGATTGGGCGTATGAATTCCGCCCACCGCCAGCGCTCGTCCTCCATTCCGAAGAAATTGCTCCATGTTCTCAATCACGCCCGCCAATCCCGGACGATCCAATTGCCGCAGGTTCACGAATATCGGGCTGATATAGTTCACCAGAAACGCGACATCCGGAGTCGAGTGGAAGTTGGTGGTGTGCAGATCCGTGGTTCCGTCTTCGTGTTGAACCCGCAACACGCAGGCCATCGCTCGCTCCATCGGGACTTCCAACCGAGGCGAAAGATAATACTCCGAAGACGGGGACGAATAGGAATTCCCCAGCCGACCCGCGAGTGCCAGCGTGCTGTTGATATTGATGATCTCATACCGATCAGCCATACCACCGTCCCATCGCTCGCCGGGCAGTTCGACCTGTTGAGGAAGCAGGTCCTCAATCAAGGCGTCGTTGATGGCAGTCAGCTGCTCCATGATGGAGCCCTTCTCTCCCGTGCCTTCGGCACCTTGACCATGGAGTAAACCCGGCGCGACCGCGACCGCTGTCGCCGCGAGACTAGATTGTTTGAGAAAGGATCTTCGGGGGGTAGTCATAGCATCGAGTGATAGGGGGGAAACGGATGGAAACAAATATAGCCTCTGGCGCAGCGCAAAAATCGAACGGTCTTTTGGGGCAGGCCAAATGCGTTCTCCATCCGTATTCTCCTCAAGGGTTGGCCTGAAGGTCTATCTATTCTGGCATGAGGTATAGGTAAAATATTATAACTCATAAATCTTGATTTTATGAGCTATAGAGACTAAAGCTATAACTCATGGCATGGAACTGGGAACAGGAAAGTTGGCCGAACTTCGACTACGACAAAGAAACTCTCGCCGACATTGAGAACCGTTTCCTAAGCGAGTCCGGCACGCTACTCGGTGCGTTCAAACACCTGAGTAGCAACGAGCAACAATCCATCACCATCAGCCTCCTTAGCGACGAGGCTCTCAAGACTTCGGAAATCGAGGGCGAATACCTCAATCGCGAAAGCCTCCAGTCGTCGATTCGCAAACAATTTGGCCTGCAAACAGAGACGCGCAAGATTCCGCCTAGCGAACAAGGGGTCGCGGAAATGATGGTCGACCTCTACGAGCATTTCGATCGACCGCTTGAGCACCAAACGCTCTTCCGATGGCACGAAATGCTTCTCGGCGGACGAAGAAGCATTAGGGAGATCGGCCGCTACCGCACGGACGACGGCGCGATGCAGATCGTTTCAGGAGCCATCCATCAACCGAAGGTGCACTTCGAAGCTCCGCCTTCCACGTCGATTCCCTTCGAAATGAAGCGTTTCATGACGTGGTTCCAACGCACCAAGAAAAACCTGCCCGCCCTCACCAGAACCGGCATCGCGCACGCGTATTTTGTTTCCATCCACCCGTTCGAGGACGGAAACGGCCGGATCGGACGCGCCATTTCCGAGAAGGCCCTCGCGGAGAAGCTTGGTCAGCCGACCCTCATTGCCCTCGCTCAGACGATCGAGAAGAACAAGAAGACCTATTACACCGCGTTGCAGAGCATCAACGAATCGAACGAAATCACGAGCTGGTTAAACTATTTCGCTGAAACCGTGCTCGAGGCTCAGCGAACAACGCTCGCCCGCGTGGAATTCGCCATCGCAAAGACAAAGTTCTTCGACCGGCTCGGCGAGCAGCTCAACGACAGGCAGACGAAAGCAA
>JABIRI010000068.1 GCA_018667915.1 Opitutaceae bacterium
CGGCCTCCTTCCGCCCATCCCTTGACCTACTCTACTCCCTGCACCATTACATCAACCCGACCGGACTAACCATCTAGGTGGACCAGTTTGAGTAACCCGATCAGCTGTTGGAGGCCTCGATAGACAAATCCGCCGGTGATGGCCATACCATCATCATGATCGTACTGTGCGACTGGATACAGATAGTCAAAATCCGTATCATTCGGTGGAAGAGGATAAACGACGGTGTCGTCGGACTCCGCATCGAGGAGGAATGTCCCTTCGCGCTCGCTCCAACCGTAGTCTCCCCCCTTGATCACCAGATTGATCTCCTCGATCTGGCTTTGGCCGATATCAGCAAGAAACATTCGATCCGGGTTCGCAGGATCCCAACAAATCCGATGTGGATTTCGGAACCCCCAAGCATAAATTTCCCCCAACGTGTCGCCCGAATTGTCGTTCACAAACGGATTCGAGTCAGGAACGCCATACTGACCATTCTCGGAGTCTGAGCCCAAAGGATCAATCCGCAGAAGGGTGCTGTACACTGAATCCAACCGATGGCCAAGCACAGGGTTGAGATTCACGGCCGCGCCATCTCCAACACACACATAGAGCATGCCATAGTCTTCATGACCGCGACCAACGTGATGATTGAAAGCGACCTCCTGAATATTGTGGAAAGCGATCGGGTATTCAATCCGGAGAACTTCTCTTTGAGTGCCACTGAAAACCTGCAGCGATGAATCGTTCGCCGTCCATTCCGTGACCACACTCTGAAGAGTCGATTCCAATTCCAAAAGAGGACCGAAGTCAGCCACGCCAGAGCTCCCTGGTTCAGTGTGAACGGTGTAGAACTTACCATTGGAAGAAAAGTCCGGATGGAACGCGAAAGCGTGAAACCCGCTTCCGCGTTCAGGCGCATCGACAAAGTCAGGGAAGACATCTGTTAAATTCGCATAGTCGGTCATATCGTCACCATCGATCGCATACATCTGCCCCCGCAGGTCGGCCAAAAAAATCCGACCTGATCCGTCATAAGCGGGCTTCATCACTGAGAGGCGCGCCAAGGTTGGTTCAGGGCCAGTGGCAGGAGCCTGCAACCAATCCTCTAGTGGCATGACGATTTCTCCAGGTTCGATTGCCTCGGGTATAGGGTCCGATATCTGAGCTTCTAGAGATGAACCATATCCAATCGAGGTCAGTAAAAACAGTATGATTCGTACGAACAGAGTCATGGAAAAGTGTCCTAGGGACCAAATATGATTACAAGCCCCACAAGGAATCGGCGAGGAGCACGTCAGAGCTGGGCTTTTTGAGTTCGGAGAGGAACTGCCTCTCCATATTTTTCAGCTGTTTCAAACTCTAACACTCCTGACTAAACGACGAGTCCTTGAGCTAAGCGACAAACAATCATACAAACAGTATCTCGACACCTATTATATGTTCGATCCCGCTAGGGTCCACCAGCCTTCGCCGCGCAAAGCGCGGTCGTGGAACGACTAAAACTATGGCGGGCATGCCAGCCGTAGCTTCAAAGGCTGACCGCCGTAGCCCTTCGAGCGAAAGAGGCCCGGGCTCAAGCGAAATGGGGGAAACCCGCGCGATTCACCTCTTCTCCACACCAACCTACCCTTCCGTCAACCGGATCACGGTTTGGAAAACTTCCGCCCGCTTCGTCGGAGGAGAACCCACCGCGGGAATACTCCGCAGGGCGGAAAGCACTGCCCGGTCAAATGATGAGCTGCCGGAGGAACGGGTGATGGTCGCATTGGAAATTTCGCCGCGCACACTCACACTGAAGCGCACGCCGGCATCCCGCACATCGGAAATGCCTTCGCGTTCCAAGGCATCTCGAATACGCTGCACGATCATCGCCACATAGCGTTTGGACAGCGAAACCTCGTCCGCGGTCATGGCCGTGCCACCGGCTCCCGCCGAAATGATGTTCGTGTCTGACATGATCCGATTCACATTGATCGGCTTAAGTTTGATCGGCGGAGCAGCCTTAACCTGCGGTGTTTTCGGCGCTCCGTGCTCTTGGGTGAAATCCTGATAGGAAACCTTAGTGGGTGCGCGCTTAATTACCGGCGCCGGCGTTTCGGGAGCCCTTTCAACCACTGGCGGCGCCGGCTCAGGTGCCCGTTCGATTGGGGTCTGCGGCGGCGGTAAAATTTTTGGCGGCGGCGGAACGTATTTGGGCAACGGTTCGGGCAGGTCCACGTTTACACTCGGAGCCACCTCTTGGGTGGTCGTAGGAGCCGTCGTGGCAGTGTAATCATCTCCCGGTCCCGCCACGATTTGGAAAACCGCCGGCGGCTCCTGATCGATTCGCTGCGACCACCATGCCACAAAAATGAGCGCCCCGATCGCAGCCAGATGGAGCACCGCCGAGAGACTCAGCCCGCGGGGCATGTAGTTGGCAGTGGTGGCACTCATCTTAATCTCAACGCACGAATTCCGGTTTTATTGGGCGGTTACTTGAGTATCGAAGGTTATTTTCGTGAGGTTCTGGGTTTTTAACGCGTCCATCACGGTGATGAATTGTTGCGCGGTGGAGTCCTTATCCATCCGAATCCGAAATACCGGCATCTTGGTTTGCGCCGCATAGCGAGCCAGCGAATCGCCGA
>JABIRI010000216.1 GCA_018667915.1 Opitutaceae bacterium
CTTCAACCATGATCGTTCGGCCAGTGCTTATTCCGGTGGTGAGGCCGGTCGTTTCGGTGGAACGGCTGAAAATCCTGAGATCAATCTGTTGTTCACGCCGCACGAAAATCAGTTGAGCTTCAGTCGGGCCGACGTTCCCGTGGATACACCTAGCTTCGGGGTGAGTTCGGGCACGATGAGTGAGTCGCAGGGCGGTCTGGCGAATTTGGCATTTCGCCCTTCGATTGATCACGAATTCAGTTTGAATCTGATCTACAACGAAGGCGTGGATGACACCGTTCGTCGTGGTGTGGGTGAAGAGGTCATCAACTACGAAGGAGCTGTTTATGAGGTCTACGACCTGTTGAGAACTGAGCGTTCTGTCGGCTCGGCCCAACTGGCGGGGAAAAGCCTTTTTGTTGGCCTTAACGACATGGAATTAGCATGGCGATTCTCCCAGTCGGAGAGCACGCAGGATCAGCCGGACTATCGCACCATGGCTGGAATATACGATGTGAGCGGCCGTCCGGTGAATGCCACCGGGGTGCAACCGAATCGCTACTTCCGCGAACTTGAGGAGCAGGCGACCGAGGGCGGAATCGATGTCACAATTCCAATTTGGATCAACAGTTCCGAACATCGTCTCAAATTTGGTGGCGTGGTTTCGGCCAACGAGCGCGATTACCGCGAAGAACGGTTTCAGTATTTTTCAGCCCCGCGGACTCCCGCCGAGTTGAGGACCTTTCCTGGCGCGGTCGGGATCATCGAGCGAGACGACAGTGGAGTCACGTTTGGCAATACCATCAGTCGTCTACTCGAGCCCAATCAATACACTGCCACCCAAGATATCAGCGCATTTTACGCGATGATGGATGTGAATCTCTCGGACCAGTGGCGGGCGGTTTGGGGGGCACGTTATGAGAGCACTGAAATGGTGGCGAATCCGGTCGAAGTGCCGGGTTTGTCTCCGCGGGTAGCGGAGATCGATGACGCCCACGTGTTGCCCGCGCTCAACTTTGTTTACGCCCAAAATACGAAAATGAATTGGAGAGCCGCTTACGGTGGCACGATAGCTCGCCCAACCTACAAGGAGCTTTCCGATATTCGGTATGAGGACGTATTCACCGGTGATGTTTTTCTCGGTAATCCAGATCTGGAGCTCACGGAAATCGATAACTTTGATCTGCGGTGGGAGTGGTTTCCTGCCAAGGGGGAGGCTGTCGCCGTGAGCGCATTCTACAAGGATATGCGAAATCCGATCGAAGTGCTCTTTGAGCCCAGCGTCGGATCCATCCAACCGCAGAATGTCGAGTCAGGTGAAGTTTATGGAGTCGAGTTCGAGTTTCGTCGGAACCTAGCCTTCCTCGGCGATGCGTGGGCACGTTGGTCGCTCGGCGGTAACCTAACGTTCGTTGAGTCCGAGGTTTCGATTCCCGCTGCGGAGTATGCCTTGCTTGCGGCGGCCAATCCTAGCGCTTCACGGACTCGTGAACTTCTTGGGCAATCGCCCTACGTTTTTAACGCCGACGTCAATTACACTCGGAATGATTGGGGCACCTCCGCGACGTTGTCCTACAATGTAGTGGGGGAGCGGCTAGATTTGGTTATCTTTGGCCCTCTGCCGGATGTTTATGAACAACCCGCTCCTGATCTGAACTTCGTTCTGAGCCAGAAAATAGGCCTCAATTGGCGCCTCAAATTAGCCGCCAAAAATCTAATCAACCCGGATCGCGAGAAGACTATCTCGATTCCGAATGGCGATGATCTGACCTACAGCCGCTACACCTCCGGGCGCAGCTACAGCCTTTCACTTACCTACCGGTTCGAATGAACCCAAATTTCTCCAACGTGTTCCTTAAACACATTAAAAAAACATACACACACCCAATGAAACTGAGAATCCTGCTCGCAGCCGTCATCGCTACCGCTGCTGCAACCCTTCAAGCCGCCACGGTAAACGTCAGCGGCTCGATCGTCACCAATACAACTTGGTCGGCGGATAACGAATACGTGCTGAGTGGTTACGTCTTCGTAACCTCTGGAGCGACGCTTACGATCGAACCTGGAACGGTCATCAAAGGAGAAGTCAGCACCGGTGCTGGTGCCGCTACTTTGATCATCACCAAGAATTCCAAAATTATGGCGGAAGGCACGGCGGAAAAGCCGATCATCTTCACCTCCAGTTTGGACAATCTCGATGGCTCTCTCGGATCCGATCGCAAGGGGCTCTGGGGCGGTTTGATCGTGCTGGGTAACGCTGCGATCAACTCCCGCTCGGATGGCGAGGCAGCCGGCACTCCGGCTCAGGATCAAATTGAAGGAATGTCGGTCAGCAGTGACCAGATTCCTTTGATTACCTTCGGCGGCACGGACGATACGGATAACTCAGGTGTTATCAGTTATGTATCCATCCGTCACGGTGGCGCGGTCATTGGCACGGGCAACGAGATCAACGGCCTGACCCTTGGCGGAGTGGGATCCGGCACCACCATCTCCTACGTCGAAGTCTACGCCAATCAGGATGACGGCTTCGAATTCTTTGGTGGTGCGGTCAACGCGCATCACTTGGTCGCGGCGTTCTGCGGCGACGACAGTTTTGACTTCGACCAAGGATTCCGCGGCAGCTTGCATCACCTGTTCACGATCCAAATTCAGGATCAAGAACCAGGGGACAAAGCGATCGAGTGGGACGGAGCTACGTCTCCTCTTACCGCTGTTCCCATCTCGAGTGTCATTGTTTCGAATCTGACTGCAATCGGGGTCGGCACCTCGGGCGACGGCAGCGGGTCCAATGCTACGATCAACCCACGCGACAATGCTACGGTGAATCTACATAACTCGGTTTTTGTGAATTATGCCCGCGGTATTGAGATCGAAAGCGACATCGGCACCGTCGCTCCGGTCATTTCCTCCAACGTATGGTGGAGCCATGATTCGGTGGCCAATACCACGACGGCGTGGGGCACTTCCCAAGGTTCCTCCAGCGACCAAGATGCGACGGCCTACTTCACTAACTCCGGGCTTAACAACGCGATCGCCGATCCCACGGTCAAAGGAATCGCATACACTGCCGGTTCCGCCGAACTCGACCCGCGTCCCTCTGGCGCGACCTCTCCGATTTGGACCACTGCTGTCACCAATGATCTGACCGGGATTCCCGCTACGAACTACGTCGGAGCATTTGGCGATAATCTCTGGATCTCCGGTTGGACGACCCTCTCCATTGCGGGTTATCTACCCATTGATCTCGGCAACGGTGGAGGAGATCCCTCTGAGTCCATTGCGGAAGATAGCATGGTCTCGATCGTGCGCGGCTCGACCTCCAAGCCGGTTAATTTGTCCTCGCGTTCGGATGTGACAACCAGTTCCCCGATTACCGCCGGTTTTGTTATTGGAGGCACTCAGGCCCAGACGGTTCTTATTCGTGCGATCGGACCCTCGCTCGCGAATTTCGGTGTCGCGGGCCCGCTGTCCAACGTGCAAGTACAACTCTTCCGGGCCGGAGCCACCGAGCCACTCGTCACCAGTCGCGTGGTCACCACCCAATCGGTGGCGCTCGCCGCCGAGTTGGGTGCTTTCGCCCTGGATACAGGTTCCGAAGATGCGACTCTCGTCTCCGTGCTGACGCCCGGAGTCTATACCGCCATCGTAAGCGGGGTGGATGGCGTTACCGGTAACGCACTGGTCGAAGTCTACGAACTCGACTAAGCGGCTATTTCGCTTCACGGGGCCGGGGGTGAAAATCCGGTCCCGTTTTCATGAAAATCACTCATTGCCGTCACACCTGTTACGGAAATTGGGCGATTGGGTGACAAAGACACTGAATATCGCGGATACGTAACAGCGCCGTAACACAACTGTAACTTATGTTACTCATGGTCGGTCACGAACACAGGAAGCCATCGCTTCCGCAAACCGTGAACCGTATCCATGATCACCAAATCCCTCATTCGAATCGTGACCTTGTTGGCCTTAATTGGCGGCCTTTCTTCCGCCGTCGTTGCCGAGGAAAACAGCGCACTCCTAAACATATTGGTTAAGAAAGGCATTCTTTCTCATGATGAAGCGAAGAGCATTCGCTCCGAACTGGATTCGGACATGAAAGCAGCAGTGCTCGAGCATACCACCAGTGGATCCCCGACGCGGGGAGTGGTGGTCTATGGTCGTTCTCATGTCCAACACGCCTTGATCGGAACGGATGCCGCTGGTGTTGAGCAAACCAACCATATGTTTTTGCGCCGTCTCCGACTCGGAGTTCAGGGCAAGGTGGGTGAGAATTGGGATGCCGACCTATTTTATGATTTTGCCGCCGGGACTTTCGATAAGGCCTACGTGCGCTACAAAGACAGCTACGGCGATACCCCTCTCGAGATCTACGCGGGCCTTCGCAAGGTGAACAATGTTAACGAGGAGTGGCGGTCGTCCGGTAGCTTGGTCGCACTCGAGCGAGCGGGCACGACTCGGTATTTTGTCGAGAGCAATAACGGCCGTAGACTGGGAGCGGGTTCCTATCGGGTCGGCGTATTCGTCGATGCCCACACCAACAATCGGAAGATGAAGTCGCAGGGCACCTATTGGGGCTTCGCGGTCACCAATCCGGAGCGGGCCGTTAAATCAGCCGACGCCGCCAGTGCGGGTTCCGCCGTCAACAACAAGCAGGCCTTTTGGGGCGACGTCGGTTACTCCGGGACGTTTAGAGACAACAAATTCCGGGTCGGCGCGGGAGTGGGATTCCTGCCCGAACAGGGCGGCCGCCGGATCTCTGGCAGCGATGATTTGACTGTCTACAACGCCTACGCCGTCGCCGATTTCGGTAAACTGGACTTCATGGCCGAATACCTTCACTCGACGATCGAGAACGGAGCCGGAGCCGGCCAAGACGCTGACCCTTGGGGCATTCTCCTCGAATCGACCTACTTCACTTCCGATGCCCTGCAACTGGTCGGTCGTATCAGCTACGTGAATTCTGACGACCGCGGTATCAAGGTGTCCGATGGGGTGCGTTCCGCGCCGTCTGCGTTCACCGGCGATAACCTCACCGAACTCTACCTCGGGATGAACTATTACATCCTCGGTAACGATCTAAAGATCCAGGCCGGATACGTTCGCGGGTGGGTCGAGAAAAACGGAGTCGAAGAGGCCGCCGATGGTCTGCGCTCCCAGATTGCCATCAATTTCTAAACCTAACCTCTGTCAGGAATTAATCTTCACCATATGAAAAAACTACTGCCTCTGTTCGCAGCTGCTCTCATTGCGCTGCCTGCCTTCGCTCAACAACTCGTCATCAAAGGATCCGATACGCTCGGGGCGAAATTGGTGCCATTACTCGCTGAGGGTTACCGGGCCAAGGTGCCGAGTATCTCCTTCGAGATTGCCGCTGAAGGTTCATCCACGGGCATCGCCGCGGTGATCGATGGCACCGCCCAAATCGGCATGTCCTCGCGGGCGGCCAAACCGACGGAAGTCTCAGCCGGTTCGGCCAAAGGCGTGACGCTCAATCCCATCATCGTGGCCTACGACGGCATCGGGATTTTGGTGAATGCCAACAACCCGATTAAGAATCTGCGTAAGCGACACATCGAACAGATCTTCACCGGTGACATCACGGATTGGTCCGCCGTAGGGGGCAATCCCGGGCCGATCTCGATCTACACCCGCAACACCGCATCGGGAACGTATTCAGACTTCAAGGCCCTCGCCATGAAGCGCCGTGACTATGCGCCGTCTTCTCAGAAAATGGCCGGCAACGAACAAATCGCTTCCGAGGTCGCGGGTAACGTCAACGGCATTGGCTACGTCGGACTGGCCTACATCGACACGCCCGGCACCACGGTCGTTTCGATCGATGGAAACCTACCCAACAAGGAATCCGTTCAGGCCAAGAAGTATCCCTATGCTCGTCCTACGTTCTACTACACCAACGGCGAGCCCGAAGGTGTCGCGGCAGACTTCATTGAATACACGCTCGGCGAAGAGGGGCAGAAGGTCGCAGGTCAAATTGGCTTCGTTCCGGTCAACTGATTCGACGCTGAAAAGCCTCGTCGTCTTCGATTCCCACCATGCCACCCTCTAAACGTCCTGAGTTCGCGATCCGTAAAACGCGGACGCGCTTCTTGGGGCTCACGATGGATGAGTGCATCCAGGCATTTTTTGGCGGCAACGCGTTGGTTGCCGTCATCGTGCTGGGATTGATTACGGTGTTTTTGTTTCGAGAGGGCTCTGGGTTTTTTAAGCAGAATCAGTCCAATCTCGTCGTCTACCGGACCGCGGGATTGGAGTATGTCGATCATCTGAAGCGGCAGGAGGAAAACCACACGGCGCTGACGCGCTACCTGTTCGATCTCCGGGTCCGGATGTTCAAACACATCACGGAGGTCGAAGGCGCGAGCCTGGCGGAGGCCAATCAGCGTCTGATGGCGTTTGACGATTACTCCTACGATTTTGGAGATACGATCGAGCCGCTCCGCGGAGCGGTCTACGATCTATCGGAGCTGGTTACGGCGACGAAGACCCGGATGTTGGTCAATGAGGACCGTTTGGTGGAGCGCCAACAACTGCGCGACGCCGGATCAACTGGAGCGGCCGCCGCCGTTGAGACGCAGACCATCGACTTGGTTGCCGCTCGGCAGCCTCTGATGGCCTTTAAGCCGACCTACGGGCAACTCAATGAACAGTTCGCGGTCAGCATGCGAAGTGCATTGGCCGCAGAAGCTCCGACCATGCCGACGGAAGAATTGGCGGCTCGATTCACGCGATTTAACGAGTTGGTGGAGCAATATATTGATGGCTTCCCTGCGATTGAAGCGGAGCTCGCTGCATGGGATCCCAATCGACCGATTCCGACTTGGAAAGCATGGACCAGCTTCATCACCGGGGAGCGGTGGTTGACCGCTAGTTTTTGGCAGGACTTGTATGGCGTGCTGCCGCTGCTGACGGGGTCTTTGATGGTTTCGATGGTAGCCCTCTTTATCGCAGTGCCACTCGGCGTGGGAGCAGCGATCTACGTCAACCAACTGGCCTCCGTGCGAGAGCAGAACATCATCAAACCGTGCATCGAATTCATCTCCGCCATTCCTTCGGTGGTCTTGGGTTTCTTTGGTATCGCGGTGTTGGGGCAGGCGATCCGAATCATTTCGCAGTGGGATTTTCTTAGTTGGGTTCCGGGATTCCCAGTGATCGAACGGCTTAACGCGCTGACCGCGGGCGTGCTGCTCGCTCTCATTGCGGTGCCGACGATTTTCACCCTAGCTGAGGATGCCCTGCAAAATGTGCCACGGGCTTTTAAAGAAGCCTCATTCGCGTTGGGAGCTACGAAATTGCAGACGATTATTCGGATCATTATTCCGGCGGCACTATCGGGTATTATATCGGCGGTATTGCTCGGGTTTGGCCGGGTGGTGGGGGAAACCATGGTGGTGCTGCTTTGTGCGGGAAACCGTATCGCGATTCCCGATTTCACCGAAGGCATTGCGGCCTTTACCCAGCCGGTGCATACCATGACCGGAATTATCGCACAGGAGATGGGCGAAGTGGTGCAGGGGGGCATTCACTACCGCGCGTTATTTGTCGTGGGAATCTTTCTCTTCTTCATCGCGCTCTTCATTAATTTTTTAGCTCAGAAAATCGTGCAGCGCTACCGCATTTCCATTGGCTGATCACCTCTGATGAAGACCACCGATCGCCACATCTATTCTTTGCGTCCCAGCTTCCGTCGACGAGCGGAAGGGGCGGTCGTCTGGGTTCTGCGGATTGCCACGTTGATCATCTTGGTCGCGGGATTTTCGGTTTTCGGCGACATCATATTCAAAGGCGCTCGAACCGTTTTTCAAACTTCCTTCCCGTTTGTGAATACCGCGTTTCTGACCGAAGCGCCGAAGACGCTCTACGTATTTGAGCATGAGGGGGAGTCTTTCGAAATGGCGGATGACGACTTTCGCGCTTTTCGGACTGGACTGGAGGAAGAAGCGGCTGCTGCCGGAGGGCCCGCACCCGTGCTTAAGACGAAGTCATATGTTTATTCGGCGGGCGGAATCTTCCCCAATATCGTGGGCACGATTCTGTTGGTGATCGGTTCGATGACGATCGCGCTGACCCTTGGGGTCGCGAGTGCGATCTACCTGAACGAGTATGCCAAACAGGGGCCGACGGTGCGCTTCATCCGATTGTCGATCCTCAACCTGGCGGGCGTGCCTTCCATCGTGTTCGGCCTATTTGGGTTCGGCATGTTTGTGATCTATTTCGGCTGGAATGTCTCGTTATTGGCGGGGTGGTTTACGTTGGCTTTTATGGTGTTACCCGTGGTGATTACCGCGTCGGAAGAAGCGCTTAAAGCAGTGCCCAAGGGGTTCCGCGAGGGCTCCCTCGCGCTCGGTGCAACCAAATGGCAGACTATCCGTAAGGCCGTTCTGCCTTATGCGGCACCCGGTATTTTGACGTCGTCGATTTTGGGTATCGCGCGGGTGGCGGGCGAGACCGCTCCCATCATGTTTACCGCCGCTTATGTCGTGCGGGACAAGTTGCCCTGGGAGGTTGAGCGCGCGGTGGATTTCCTATTCCAAGGCGTGATGGCGCTGCCTTACCATATCTATGTGGTGAGTTCAAAAATCCCTCAGAATGAGTATTCGGAACGGGTGCAATATGGCACCGCATTTGTCTTTCTCGGAATCGTCGCCCTCATCGCCGCCACCTCAATTGTGCTTCGCAATCGATTGCGTTCCCGCTACCGCTGGTAGTGGCGTGTTCTTCTCATTATGTCCGCCGACACTCTTATGGATATTAAGCCAACACCTTTCGCCGCCTCTGTCTCGGATAAGTCCACTCCGGATGATGGTGAGGTGCATCAGACCCTCATAGACATCTCCAATCTCGATTTCTTTTATGGCGAAACGCAGGCGTTGCATGACATTTCCCTGAAAATTCCGGAGAAGGAAGTGACGGCGTTTATCGGCCCATCCGGTTGTGGTAAATCGACGTTGTTGCGCTGCCTCAACCGCATGAACGAC
>JABIRI010000067.1 GCA_018667915.1 Opitutaceae bacterium
CTTGGCGGCGTCGATGCGGTCTTTAGCGCTAATAATTGCGGCGCAGTGATCGGCGCAGATCGGTTGGTAGGCCGTGTGCAGCGCGGCGATCTTTAGTGACTGTGCGTTATCGAGCTGAAACTCCTGCGTGAGCCATTCGACTTCGTTGATGATCGTGGGGACGGGCGTGGAGAAGTGTCGGGTCAACGCGAAGGCTGCGCCACCCGCGATCAGGACTACCATAAGAAGACGAAGTGCAGGAACCATCTTAGTGACCGTCGTGGGAGGTCATGTGGATCGGGTCGATCTTTTGCGCGTAGGCGGTGGCAAGTTGATCCGTGCGTTCCGCCCGATCTGTGGAAATCGCAGCCGTCGCGCCGAGCATGATTGCGATACTCGCGGCGAGAGGCAGAGTGGCGGGAAATTTCAATACACGCGCGATGAGGCCGTTTTTAGCGGGAGAGGCGATACGGGCTCGAACCTGCTGGGCAAAGTCGGGTTGAGCCGAGGGCGATATTTCCCAGCGATTCAGTAGAGCGTTTAAGCGATCAGACTCGTCCATGTGAGGTGATACGCTGGGGGAGTTGCTATCCCTTGTAAATTTTCAAAGCCATCGACGGGTTTTTCGGCAGTAGGCCTCGAAATCAGCTCCAAATCTCCGTTGCAGGGCCTGTTCTTCCCAACGGATGACGTTGCGATCAATTCCCCCTGCGAAGAGCAGCACGGCGACCCAAGGGCTGAGTTGACCGGTCAGCAGCGCGGTTCCGGTGAGGATAATTACTTCTCCCAGGTAGATGGGGTTCCGACTGACCCGAAATATTCCGGATTGGATCAATTTATCCGTAGAGTCTTCGAAGGGCAGAATCGTGGTGCGGTGTCTTCGGAACGAGAACGCAGCGGTGATAAATACGGCGGTGCCACCGATAACGAAGCCCCAGCCTGCGACCCGAATCCACGGCAGGATATCGAGCGGGTTGGCGATATTGCGGAGCAGAACCCATTGCAGCGTGAGCATGGCGAGAAACCAAACGGGAGGGTAAAGACGGAATTTGCGCACGCGAGAGCTGTGGGATTCAACCTAGGAGGATGGCAAACCACAAAGATATGAAATTATCCTCCGGCAGTGAGTAGGATCAAGTCATGGGCCGGAAGGGTATAACGAATGGTATTTATTTGCAGGCATGCAGAGCCTGCCCGCTTCGAGCTCCTTCTCCCCGACAATGAAGACGTAAAAGGCCTCGTCGAACTGAGATCTCCATCTGCCCGGTTCGTGGGCGCGTTCGGAAATCGCTTCCGCCTCCAATCATGGCCGGAGCGTGCCGAGAAGCTCAGGTTCGAGTGATGCCTCCCACGGTTCGTCCGTTTTGATGCCTCTCCGGCTCCACAACGATGTTCGAATGAGGATCCCCAGAGGCCATTTAACAGTTACGCCAAAACTCGCTCCCTTGAGTTGTGTCGGAACGAGATTTGCTTGATCGTCAGACAATAGTGCCCTGAACCCTGGGTGCTATTTCCATCATGCTTTTGATGCCGTTCCTCCCCATTCGTTATACTAGGCTAATTTGTTCCGGTGTAGGGCTTTTTTGGGCGAGTGTGCCACTTCACGGTGTGGCGCCCTCCTCCGGGGAGTCGGCAGGTCCGTTGATCACGAGTTTTCGGGCGGAGATGGCAAAGGTGTTGGATGAGTATTGTTACGACTGCCATGGACTTGGCACGAGCGAGGGCGGAGTCACACTGGATGAGTTTAGCAACGACGCGGAGTTGGCGGATCATGACGTGTGGCTGCGCGTCCTTAAAAACGTGCAGGGCGGAATTATGCCCCCGGTTGATGAGTTTCAGCCGACGGCTCTCGAGCGGGAAACGATGGTGAATTGGATCAAATCCAAGGCCTTTGCGCTCGATTCAGAAAACCCCGACCCCGGGCGGGTGCGCGTGCGCCGGCTCAATCGGGTCGAATATCGCAATAGCGTCCGCGATCTGATCGGGGTCGACTACGACACTACGGAAGAATTTCCGGCCGACGATACGGGGCACGGGTTCGATAATATCGCCGACGTTTTGACGATTTCGCCGATGCTGTTGGAGAAATACCTCGATGCTGCTCAAGCGATTATCGAGGAGGCGGTTCCGCGCCAATCCCGGCAGGTGCAGGAACGGTGGCTCTCGGGCTCTCGTTTCGAGTCTACCGTAGAGATCGCGCCGGTTGTGGCCGAGGCAGAATACGTCGCGGGGGAGTCAGGTGAGACTCCATCGATGGACAACGCTGAAGCCACCGCGGTGGTCGCCGAGCCGGTGCCGTTGGCCCTAATTTGGCAAGCCGGGGTGGTGAACGGCAATGACCTCGACCTGCTTTATTACTCCCCGGCTTCCGTGGCTGCGTCGACGACGTTGCAGCACGACGGCGACTACGAAATCGAGATCAACGTCCAAAGTGTGGAACGATACGTGGACAACCAATTTGATCTCAATCGTTGTCGTTTAGTTTTTAAACTTGGTGACGAAGTGTTGCTCGAAAAAGAGATGGTCCGCGAAGGGTATCGGAAGTTTAACTACGTTTTCCCGAAGACGCTTACGTCCGGAGAATACGACTTGATCGTCGAGATTTATCCGCTCGATCCGGCCGTGGAGCAAAAACGCGAACTGCGGGTTAGGCTCGACAGCGTTATCGTGCGCGGTCCGATGGCGCCTGAGCATTGGGCGCCGTTGCGCGACTACGCGAAATTTTTCCCCCGGCCCGTGCCGGCGGATGCAACCGCGCGGCGTGACTATGCCCGGGAAATTTTGGGCGATTTTGCGAGCCGGGCTTTTCGTCGTCCGGTGGACGCGGTCACCCTTGAGCGGCTGGTGGAGATTTCTCAGGAGGTCGCCGAACGAAGTGGTGGCACGTTCGAAGAAGGGGTGGCCCAGTCGATGGTCGGGATCATGGCTTCATCACGGTTTCTGTTCCGGGAGGAAGAAGCACTGCCGCTCCGCTCGGGTGAGCGTTATCCTTTGATCGATGAGTATGCGTTGGCCTCCCGGTTGTCATATTTCCTCTGGTCCACCATGCCGGACGAGGAGTTACTGCGTCTCGCTGAAACGGGGGAACTCCGGGCGAATTTGCCGGAGCAGGTTTCGCGTATGCTCAGTGATTCCAAATCAGACCAGTTTGTGGAGAACTTCGTGGGGCAGTGGTTGCAGGTGCGGGACATCGTTAATGTCGAGATCAGCAGTTTAGAGGTGTATTTGCGGGAGAATCCGGATCCGGAAATATCGGCGGCGTTTCAAGAATATCGGCGTCTCAGCCGCGTGCGACGTTTGGAACGCACGCCCGAACAGGTCGCCAGATATACGGAGCTGCGGAAAACCGTGGTGGCATTTTATCGCCTGCCCAAACCTGATTTGAGTCGTGGATTAAAGCAGGATATGCGGGAGGAGACTGAACGCTATTTTGACTACATCCTGCGTGAAGACCGGAGTGTGCTCGAGCTGCTCGACAGTGATTACACCTTTCTGAATGAGGATCTCGCTGAGCACTATGGCGTCGACCATGTTAAAATCGAAGGCGACGAATTGCGCAAAGTGATCCTGCCTCCAGGAAGCCCGCGGGGAGGGGTGCTCACGCAGGGCACGGTTTTGGCGGTCACGTCCAACCCGACCCGAACGTCGCCGGTCAAGCGGGGGGTATTCATCCTCGACCACATTTTAGGTCTGCCGCCACCCCCTCCACCGCCGAACATTCCGTCATTGGAAGATGCGGTTGGAGAAGGGGAACTTACCCAACTATCCTTGCGCGAAACTCTGGCGCTGCATGCGAGTGATCCCGTTTGCAGCTCGTGTCACATGCGCATGGATCCCTTGGGCCTCGCATTGGAGAACTTTAATGCCATGGGACGATGGCGGGATGCTGAAATGGACCAACCCATCGAACCGCATGGTCAACTCATCAGTGGCGAAAGTTTTACCACAATTCAGGAGTTAAAAAAGATTCTCGTGACCTCGCAAAGAGAGCAGTTCTTGCATACCTTGGCGGAGAAAATGTTAACCTATGCCTTGGGGCGTGGGATGGAATACTACGACGTCGAAACGCTTGATCAGCTGGTTGCGCGACTCGAAATCGCCGATGCCCGTCCCTCCGCTCTCATTACTGGCATCATCGAATCCGCCCCATTTCAAAGAACCCGTCCTAGCAGCCCTACCGTGCTGTCTCAGACTCCCTCCCCTCCCAATACAGCTCCGGAACCCCAACTCGCTCACCTTAATCCATCGCGCCATGAGTAACTCCGCCGATTCCAACCTTCGCCAAGAACTCGCTTCCGTGAGTCGCCGAAACTTTTTGCGCGGCATGGGGGCAACCCTCGCGTTGCCCGCGTTTGCTTCTCTGACCCCGAGCCGTCTGCTGGCGGCTTCTGAAGCCCTCAATCTGGCCACGACCGCCACCGGCGCACCACTGCGCACCGCGTTCGTGACGTTCCCGAATGGAGCGATTCCCGATCGCTGGTGGCCCGAGCACGGGCAGAGCGGGCACGAATTTGGCGCCACACTGGCCCCGCTGGAGGGCATGAAAAAGCACTTTCAAGTATTGGGCGGTTTGGATCACTTGAACGCGACTCCCGGTGATGATGGCGGAGGAGACCATGCCCGCGGTGCAGGCGTATTTTTGACCGGTGTTCGACTCAAGAAAAGTGCCACAGATATTCGCGCGGGTGTTTCCATCGATCAGGCCATTGCTCGTGAGGTCGGGCATCTAACGCGGTTCCCTTCGCTCGAACTTACGTGTGACGCGACCCGCCGCACTGGCAACTGTGACTCCGGTTACTCCTGTGCCTACCAGTTCAATATCTCGTGGAAATCTCCCACCGTGCCGATGACGCCGGAGAATAATCCTCGGCTGGTTTTCGAGCGTTTGTTCGGACCAGGTGCTCACGGCGAACGCGCTGCGAATGCTCAGAGTCGCATGCAGAATCGCCGGTCCGTGTTGGATTTTGTGATGGATGATGCCCGGCGAGTGCAACGCAGGCTCGATCCCGAGGATCGCCAGAAACTGGATCAGTATCTTACGGGTGTGCGCGACGTTGAATCCCGAATTCAACGTGCCGAACAATTTGGCCCCAACGACGATCCCGATTTGGCGACTCCAGAAGGAATTCCGGAAAGCCGCGCCGCTTATGTGCAGATCATGTATGACATGATGTTGTTGGCTTTTAAGACCGATTCTACCCGCGTCGCCACGTTCATCCTCGGCCACGATGGCGATAACCGGTCCTTCAGCGAGATCGGCGTCAATGAAGGACATCATGATCTATCGCATCACCAGAATAATGCCGAACGTATCGAAAAGGTGGCTACGATTGACCGCTGGTATTCCGAGCAGTTTAACAAGTTTCTCGAACGCATGGATGAGACTATTGATGTGGACGGGAATACGCTGTTGCACAACTCGCGCATCGTTTATGGCAGTGGCAATGCCGATGGAAACCGCCACACGCACGAAAATCTACCGGTCCTATTGGCCGGGGCGGGAGGAGGACAACTCAACCCCGGTCGCTACGTCCAGCACGGCGCCCAACCTATGAGCAATCTGTTCCTGACGCTGGCAGACCAAGTGGGCGTGCAAGGTCTGGATCGATTTGGAGATTCCACGGGTCGACTAGCCAATATTTAAGTCGGCCGATTTTCTTTCCCCTTGGACCGATACTCATGCTCGGTTCTGTCCTGTTCCTATCCCTATGAAACTCCGTCTTACGCTCTTTTTAACCGCTGTGATTTGCGGTGCCGCCACGGCCTCGGCCGAAATGAAAATTCTCACCGGAGACTTTGAACTCGGTCCGGACTCGCTCGTCCAAGCCGACGTGCCGCAGGGGCGTCTGGAAGGTCCGTTCGAGTTTCACAGCAACATCATCACCGATACGGTTCGTCGCTACTGGGTGTTCGTGCCGGCGCAATACGATCCGGCGCAGCCGGCCAATTTGATGGTATTCCAAGACGGCCAGCGCGCGACGAATCCGAAGGGTTCGCTTCGGGTGCAAAACGTGCTGACCAATCTGATTCATGATGGCTCGATTCCTCCCACGATTGGTTTGTTCATCACGCCCGGAAATAAGAGTGAACATTATCCCGATGACCTGGGATCTAGTAATCCGAATCACCGCTGGCCGGAGTATGATGTGCTCACGACTGATTATGCTCGGATGTTGATCGAGGAGCTCATGCCGCACGTCGGGAAATCCTACAACATCACCGAGGATCCGGACCGTCGTGTCATCGGAGGCACCAGCAGCGGTGCGATTTGCGCCTTTACCGTTGCGTGGAATTACCCGGACGAGTTCCGCAATGTGATCAGTTATATCGGTAGTTACGTTTCTATCGGCGCCCGTCCTCCTGCGGATGATCCCGACGGCGCTTGGTCAGCGGGAGGCCAGGACTATCCGGCCATGATTCGCCGTGGTGGTATTCGCCCTTTGAAGATCTTTTTCCAAAACGGCGCTAACGATCTGGATAACCGCTGGGGCGATTGGTTCCTCGCCAATCAGCAGATGGTGAAAGCGCTCAACTACCGCAATCGGGTCGCCGACGAGGCCAACGAGCCTGGGCCCCGTTACGTCGAGAAACACGTTTGGACCGACGGTAAACATTCTGACAGCCATGGTGGATCCATGCTCCCTGACGCGCTGCGATGGATCTGGTCGGAGTGAGATCAGTGCCCCTGGGAGGGACGACCTCCGTGTCGTCCGC
>JABIRI010000200.1 GCA_018667915.1 Opitutaceae bacterium
CGACGAGGGAAGCGATCACCGTATTGATCGAAAAGAGATTGGCGTCGATCCAGTCATCCAATGCCAGGCCGACGATGACGACGGGGAAAAAGGCCAATGCGATATTGCGGAGCAACAGGAGTCCCGATCGATCGTTTCCAGTCAGACCACGAAATATACTCACCATCGAATTCCAGAATACCATCACCACCGCTAGGATAGCGCCGACCTGAATCACGACGATGTAGGTGTCGGCTGCGAGTTTAAGGGTGAGCGCGCGGCCGGCGGGGTTTTCGGCCGAGGGAGCGTCGACCCAAATCGGGGATCCGTCGGTGTCGAGCATGGGTGTTTCGGCGTCGAGCCCCAGCGCGCGATTGGTGATGATCAGATGGCCGGTGGACGAAATCGGGAGAAATTCGGTGATTCCTTCGACGACACCTAAAATCAAGGCATCCCGGGTGGTCAGTTGGCTTGTTCGTTCCGTAGGGGGAGCCGGGTTATCATTCGAAGCAACCGCACTGCTGACAGTGGCTTGGAGCAGGATCGTGACTAAAATAGCGAGACGCACGCTGTTTGGGTCACATATTGCGCTCGTTCTGTCCAGATTTGGCTTTGCGCAAACTGAAATTCCCCATGGGGTATCTCCAACATGAGCACTCTGAGTCCCTTGACGGAAAAACTACGTGCGACCCAAAACTTGGTCGAATCGGATATTGCGACAGCGGCGGCGGCGCTGGCCGAAGAAAGTGTTTCGGCAGAGGACAAGATGGATTTTCTTTCCGGGTTGGCAGACAAAGGAGAGACGGCGGAGGAGATTGCATGCTTCGCGCGAGAGTTCCGCGCTCGGGCCATTGATCCGGAAGTCTCCGAATTTTCGGCTGAGGCTATCGATATCGTTGGCACCGGAGGGGACCACTCGGGTGGATTTAATATCTCGAGCATGGTGGTGTTGGTTCTCGCGAGTGCCGGAGTGAAGGTGATGAAACACGGCAATCGAGGCATGACATCGGCGTGCGGCAGCGCAGATCTGTTGGCCGGGTTGGGTATCAAGATTGATGCATCACCGGAGGTGTTGCGAGGGGCGCTCAAGGAGCTGGGTTATTGTTTCTTTTTTGCGCCGGCTTACCATCCCACGTTCAAACACATTGTGCCGGTCCGGAAGGCGTTGGCTGCCCAAGGCCGCCGCACCGTTTTTAATATTCTAGGTCCGACGATCAACCCCGGCCGTCCGGCCCACGTGATCTTGGGGGTGTTCGCCGAAGCTTGGGTCGAGCGTATGGCGGAAGTCCTTAACTTACTCGACACCACCGCGGGAATCGTGGCGCACGGCGTGATCGATGACTCCCGCGGAATCGATGAGGTGACGACCGCGACGCGGAACACGGTTCGGGGAGTCGGGCGACTGCGCGAGGTTGATGGCGTCTGGAATGCTTCAGATTTCGGCTTGGAAACGAGTGGCTTTGCGGACCTCAAGGGCGGCGACATCGAAACCAATTTGGCGATTGCCAACAGTGTTGTCACCGGCACGGGCCCGAGCGGCCTTGTGGATACGATTGTGTTGAATGCCGCCATCGGACTTTGGTCCACCGGGAAGGTTATCGATGTTCAAAGTGGCATCTCCACGGCTCGGGAACTGCTACTTGGGGGAGCGGTTGCGCACAAGATTGCCGATACTCGAGCTTACTACGAATCATGAAACGACAATACTTTGGCACCGACGGTGTAAGGGGCCCTTTTGGGGGAACCTTGGTTAACCCAGAATTCGCGACGCGCCTGGCTTATGCGGCGGGAAAATGGACGGGAGGCGGTCGCGTGTTTATCGGTCGGGACACCCGTGGATCTGGCCCGACACTCTTAGTTGCGCTCGCTAATGGTCTGCTCGCGGCCGGTTGTGAGATTTACGATCTTGGGGCGGTTCCCACTCCGGCCGTGGCGCGTGAGCTCAAGATTTCTGATGCGTCCTTGGGCGTAGTCATCACGGCATCCCACAATCCGGCAGGAGACAACGGTATCAAATTTTTTGCCCCCGGTGGAATTAAGTTATCCGATGAGCAGGAGCTTGAAATTGAAGCAAACTTGCCCGAATCGGTTTCAGAAACTTTGGCCTCGTTCCGCTTTCATCGTGGCGCCCGCAGCGGCTATATTTTCGCGATGTGTGAAATCATGCCGGCCAATTCATTGGCCGGTTGGAAAATTGTGGTTGATACGGCCAATGGAGCGACTTCCTACACCACGCCAAATGTCCTCGAAATCCTGGGCGCGGAAGTGGACAAAATCGGAAACAAACCTGATGGCACCAATATCAATGCGGACGTTGGCAGCGAACACCCGGCGCAATTGGCGGCTCGAGTTGTCGGAGTGGGCGCGCGCCTCGGTGTTGCTCACGATGGGGATGGGGACCGTTGTATCCTCAGTGATGAATTGGGTCAGGTGTTGGACGGTGATGAGGTGCTGACAATTCTGGCGTTGGATGCGATTTCTCGAGGAGCCCTCGCGGGCAATACACTCGTCGTAACCCGGCAAAGTAACCTCGGCGTTGATGTAGCAGTGAAGGCTGCAGGTGGACAAGTCGTGCGCACCGATATTGGCGACCGTTATGTCGCCGAGAAAATGCGTGAGATCGGGTCGAGTCTGGGGGGGGAATCGAGCGGCCATATCATTTGCGACGAAGTCGGTCCCACGGGCGACGGACTCGGTGCGGCCCTGCGTATTCTCGACGTGATGTATCGCACCGGGAAGAACCTCAGCGAATTGCGTTCGGTATTGGTCAAAGCACCGCAAAAATCGAGCGCGATTCAGGTGAAGCATAAAACAGCTTTGGATGCGTGTCCTCAGTTGCAAGAAGCGATGGCCGCGGTTACCGCCGAATTTGGGGAAGCGGGGAGAATGTTGATCCGCTACTCCGGCACCGAACCTAAGTTGAGAATTCTCGTTGAAGGGCCGACGATTGAAGCGGTCGAAGCAGTCTACGCGCGGTTAGAAACGGCGGCCAAAGCTGACCTGACTTAGGCCGAAGCAAGGATGTCCGAAATTGCCGTAAACGAATTGCCCGATCGCTTGCGGCAACTTGCGGTCAAGGCCCGTGACGCGCAGGCACGGGGGAGCCATGATGTGGTGATTGAATATGCCGCGACGATCCTCGTCGACTTCCCGGGGTGCTTGGCGGTGCGAAAACTGCATCATGAAGCTCAACGCGCGCGCGGTTTCGATGGACCTTCTGTGGCGCAACGGGCCAAAGGTGTTTTCGCGGGTATTCGTTCGCGTTTCGGGTCTCGTAAATCATCCGAATCGAGTGCGCCTTTGAATCAAGCCGACACGGTGATTGCTGCCGATCCGTGGAGCCAGGAAGGGTGGCGACGGTTGGCGGTCGCAGCCGCGTCAGCCGATCTACGCGAGACCGCAGTATTTGCGTGGAAGAACCTCGTCGTGCTCGCGCCGCGGGACCGCGTTGCAGGACTCGGACTTGTCCGGGCCTTGCTGGAGATGGATCGCTACGCCGAGGCGGTTACCGCGGTGGAGGCGTTGCTGAAGCGCGACCCTAAGGATGGGGAGGCGTTGGCTCTGCTGCGACGTGCTTCGATTGATCACACCGTCGAGAAAGGAAAATGGGATTCCGACGGATCGTTCCGTGAAAAACTTCGCGACTAGCTCGTGGTGGGCTCAGTCACTCGCGGTCTTTCCGTCAGATAAAGGGCTACGAGCATAAAGGCGGCTCCCGCAATGAGACGGGGGAGATCGGTGGTTTCACCAAAAACGGTGAGTGAAACGCCCACGGCCAAGGGGATCTTCAAATTGTTGAAGACGGCCAAGGTCCCCGCATTGACTTTGCGTGCGCCTAAATTCCAACCGAAGAATCCGATTCCCGAAGCCAAGGTTCCGAGATAGACGAGCGCCAACCACTGCTGGTTTGAAGGGCGGAAGTGGCTCCAATCGCTGATGCCGAGCGAGATCGATCCCGCTGCTACTACTGCGCCGATGTAGAGCCACGCAAAGTGCTGAGCCTCGCTGCCATCGCTCCAACGGTCTCGAACGCGGCGATATGCAATTTGGCCCGCCGCAAAGCAGAGGTTGGAGCCCTGCATGAGAAAGAACCCGATCATGCCGTAAGGACTCATGCCGAGACGCCATTTCATGATGCCTGCGCCGACCAGGGCTAACCCAGCTGCGAGCATCGCCATGCGATTGAATTGCCGACTGATCGCACTTTCGAGCAATACGATATAGATCGGGGTGAAGATGGTAAACATCACCACCTCGTAGGCCTGCAAATACCGAAACGCCGCGATGTAGAGGACATACATCAGTCCAAACTGAAAGGCTCCGATGAGCAGTAACCGCACCCGCAGTGCCGTAGGGGCGGTGCGAGGTCTAAAAAAGGGGAGAAATACCAACGCGGCGATGAGTAGCCGCACCGTGGCCACGGCAGTGGAATCCAAGTCGGACAGGCCGACTTTGATGAGACCAAAGGAAAATGCCCATAGCAGGGAAACCGCGATCAGGTAACCCATCTCGAATTACACCCGGAAAATTGCCCCGAGTTTTTTACCCAGCATGAGACTCATGCCCACGATCGTGACGGCCAAGAATGCCATCGCCCAAACGCCCAGCGCGCTTGCGATATATTTGCCATCACCGAGTAATTGGAAGAGCTCGAGAATTGCTTTGGTGATTGGGTAGAAAGCCTGCTTCTGGGCAAGTATCAGTGAGTCGGATACTTCGAGCATGGCGAATGCGAAGGCGAGTAGGCCGCCGGCAATCAGGTTGGCCATAATTAAAGGCAACGTGATTTTGATGGTAGACTTAACCGGCGGGCAGCCGAGGTTTTGGGCGGCCTCTTCCAAGGTCTCGCTGGTTTGCTGGAAACCTGCTACGGCGGAGCGCACGACGTAAGGGAGGCGTCGCACCGAGTAAGCGATGATGAGTAGAATCGTGGGGTTCTCAATTGGATTGAGGAAGGAGAAGAATCGCCCTTCCTGGCTCATCGCCAAATATCCAAATGCCAGCACTAATCCAGGCACGGCTAGGGGCAACATGGCCAGGAAATCGAGAATCTGGCGTCCTCGGATTTTTGATCGCACCACCACGTAAGCAATCGCGATACCTAGGAATATATCGATGATAGTGGAGATACTGGCGAATTTGAGGGAGTTCGCGATTGCCGGCACCGTGAGCGGATGACCCAACGCTATTTCAAAATTCTCGGAGGTGAAGGAATTAGGCAGGACGCTGCGATACCAGTCCGAAGAGATGGAAACGAGCACGACGCCCATGTGGGGCAGAACCGCTATGAGTGTAACTCCGGTGAAGACCGCGGTGCAGGCCCATCCTTGCCACCCCGGTAATTTTCGCGGCCCACCGGTGCTGGTTGCTTTGGCCATCATGGCGTATGCCTGCCGGCCGAATAGCCCCTTACCCAAGGCGTAGAGTGCCACCGTGCACGCCAGCATGACAGCGACGAGGGTGTAAGGGAACGGGTTGCCGCCGATCTCTTTGAGACCATAGAATATCTGCACCGAAGTGACGCGGGGATAATCGAAAATCAACGGGACTCCGAGTTCGGTGAATGCCCAAATAAAGACGATGGTTCCTCCTGCGAAAAGACCGGGACGGATTAGAGGAAGGGTAATTTTGAAGAATTTGCGTAGACCGCGGCAGCCGAGATTCTCCGCGGCCTCATCCATGGCCGGATCCACATTGGCCAGTGCCGCCACCGCATTCAGATAGACGATGGGATAAAGCGAAAGGGCCTGAATGCAGGCGATGCCCCAAAATCGATTGGCCGCAAACCAATCAAAAGCCCAGCCTTCCGGTCTTAATCCAACCGCGATGATGAAGGCATTCACCGCGCCGAATTGCCCAAAAATTTGTTTGATACCGATCGCTCCCACAAAGGGGGGGAGAATCATCGGAATGAGCACCAATGAGCCGAGGGCGACTTTGAGCGGAAAATCGAACCTGTCGGCCAAGAAGGCAAGTGGCACCGCGATCAAAAACGCGATCGATGTCGTAGCGCACGCGAGCATGAACGAATTTGCCAGTCCCCGGAGGTAAATCGGGTCCTGTAGGAGGGCGATCAGGTAAGAGAACGTTATGTTCCCCTCAGCATCGATGAATCCTCCTTTGAGAATTTGGATAATGGGCCAAATGAAGAAGACCGCGAAGAACGCGGCGGTGACTACAAAAACAAATCGGGCAAACCCTTGAGACATCCGGGAAGAGGTTGGAGAGATTAAATTGAATCCATCAAGAACCAACCATCAGAAATAGAGAATTAGTCTAGGCTAATAATATTACTTGACTATAATAATAGAGTCATTTCGTTCCAGCCTGATGAACAGAATCAATCTTGCGTGCATTGGCTGGAGGCGATGGCTGACCGCAGTATCCACGATGCTGATCTTTGCGGTGACCGCGGAGGCGGCTCCCCTGCGGGTAGTCGCCACCACTGGGATGGTGGGGGATTTGGCGACACGCATCGCGGGTGACCATGCGGTGGTCGATTACTTGATGGGGCCCGGCGTGGATCCGCATCTGTATAAAGCGACGGCGTCCGATGTGCGGAAACTCCAACGCGCTGACGTGATCCTCTACAACGGACTGTTCCTAGAAGGGAAGATGCAATCCATTCTCGAGCGCATGGCCAAAGCCGGCCGGCACGTGGCGGCGGTCACTGCTGAGCTCGATCACGAATCACTGCTCGATCCGGGTGATGGGACGGGTCACCCCGATCCTCATGTCTGGTTCGATATCGCGTTATGGTCCCAATGCGTTCCCGTCGTCGTTGAAACGCTGGCAAGAGCCGCACCGGATTCTGCGGAGTATTTCCGTGAGCGAGGGGAACGGGTTACGGATGAATTGATGGCGTTGCATGTTTGGGCGCAGGAAATCTCGGCAACGCTCCGGGTCGAGCAACGCATCCTAGTTACCAGTCACGATGCTTATGGGTATTTTGGCGAAGCCTACGGTTTTCAGGTGGTAGGGTTGCAGGGGATTTCGACGGTGAGCGAGGCGGCTCTGGCTGATATGGCAAGCCTGGTGGACTTTATCAAAGCGCGAAAAGTGAAGGCAATTTTCGTGGAGTCCAGTGTGTCCCATGCCACCATCGAACGCATCGCAACCGACGCGCAGGTGAGGATCGGTGGCGAGCTCTTTTCCGACGCCATGGGCACTCCCGGGCAAATGGAAAAGGGCTACGACCTTGGAACCTATGATGGGATGGTGCGGCACAATTTGACGACGATCGTGGAGGCTCTCCGATGAGTGCTCCTGCCGTCGATGCGTCGCCGCTAGAGATCCATGATCTTACAGTTGCATATCACAAAAAACCCGTGCTGTGGGGCGTGGACTTGGAAGTTCCTGCGGGGCAGTTGATCGGGATCATCGGACCCAATGGGGCGGGGAAATC
>JABIRI010000066.1 GCA_018667915.1 Opitutaceae bacterium
AACGCCTGATTCGAGCGATCCCATCCACGCCGGATCGGTCGACTCCGTATTGCCCATGTCCCCAACCCACAGTCGGGCAAATAAACCGGCCTTCACCATGAAGAAAGAGCACCATCTCCTTCCCAACCTCAAATTTAGGCATCGCTCCCACTTCCATCCGGAGGCCGTTCACTTCCCCTCCGAGATGACGAATTTTTAACTCCCCTGACGTGCCCTCGCCTCGAATGTTCTCCAACACGTTCAGCACGATTTCCGTGCGCACCACCCGCTTGCCTTCGTAGCTGTCTTCGTAAGGCCGAACCGAGCTAACCGTGGCACGAACGATCCGTCCGGAGCCGTCCACCAGTTGCTCAAAACTCGGCGGGCGGATCGAGGTCGCCGATGCGGTCATGAGACCGAAAAATAAACACGTGAACAGTAGCCCGATACGGCGACCGGAGAAGATATTTTGAGGCATAAGCAAATTGGGGTAGAATTCTCGACAGATTCTTCTGTCGGATTGTTCCGAATCCAGCCGGCCAACGCAAGGCTTTGACTGGGCGGATGCCCCTTAAAACCCTTCTTTAACGTTTAGCCCGTGGCCTCTGCCATGTGATCCCGGTAAAACTGCAGACACAACCGTTCGATCTCGGCGCCAGAGGTCAGAGCGAGGGCCCCATCCGCGAGCGCCTTCGCCTCCTTCATACTCATCGCACGGATCAAGAACTTCGCCGCAGGGATAAGGGGAGGCGTCATACTCAATTCATCCACCCCGAGCCCAAGCAACAGCGGCACGTAAACCGGATCTCCCGCCATTTCCCCGCAAACACTCACCTTGATACCCGCGGCGTGTCCCTTATCGACCACCTCTTTGAGCATCCGCAACACGGCGGGATGCGTCGGCTCATAAAGATGGGCAATGCGGTCATTTACCCGATCGATCGCGAGCAGGTATTGGATAAGATCATTGGTCCCGATGCTGAAAAAATCACATTCCTGCGCCAGCTGGTCTGCCGTCAGCGCCGCACTGGGAATCTCGATCATGCTTCCCACCTTGAGGTCGGATTTAAACGCCACGCCTTCGCGCTTCAATTCCTCCTGACACTCCTCCAACACCGCCTTGGCTTGTCGCAATTCAGTCGTGCCACTGATCATGGGAAACATGATCTGCACATTGCCATGAGCACTGGCTCGCAGGATCGCACGCAGCTGGGTCTTGAAGATATCCACGTGCTTAAGACAGAATCGAATCGCCCGAAAACCTAGAAACGGGTTGTCCTCTCTCGGAAACAAATGCGGCGCACCGCTCATGGGTTTGTCGCCACCGAGGTCGAGGGTGCGGATCACTACGGGAGCAGCCCCAAACGCCTCTGCGACCGTGCGGTAGGACATGTATTGGGATTCCTCCGTCGGAACCTTGGGCACGGCTAAATACAGGTATTCGGAACGGAATAAACCGACGCCTTCGCCCGCATGGTCTTTGACCAACTGGCACTCGTCTTCCTTCTCAATATTCGCGCGTAGCGGCACCGCGACGCCATCGAGCGTCACGGAGGGTTCATTCACCGCCGCCATCATCCGCTGTTCAAATACCTGTTTTTCTTCGCGTAGGCTACCGTAGCGTTCGAGCGTCTCCGCACTGGGGTGGAGAATTAAAAGTCCTTCGTAACCATCGATAATGACGTCTTCGTCCGATACGACCTGATCGAGCACTCCGTGCACGCCCACCACTGCCGGGATTTTCATCGAGCGCGCCACAATCACCGCATGACTGGTCTTACTGCCTGAGGCTGTAACCAGGCCCAATGCAGCTGACCTATCCAAAGACGCCGCATCGGAGGGTGTAATATCATCGGCAATCACGACGTGCCGGCCAAGATGCTCGCTGAGCGTCTCGGAAGTCTTACCCAACAAAGCGTGCAAAACGCGCGAAGCCACATCCCGAATATCGCTAGCTCGCTCACTGAGGTATTCGTCATCGATTTCGGCAAATGCTGTTATGTAGCGCTGCGATACGGCATTAAAGCACGCCTCCACATTCTTACCCGAGGTCTCGATTGCGCGCTCCGTTTCGGTGATCAGCGCTCGATCCTCCAGGACCATTAAATGGGCATCAAAAATCTGGGCTTCATCCTCCCCTAAGTTGGCCCTAACTTGATCTCTAATCGCAGCAATTTGACCGCGCGTTTTAATCAACGCATCGCCGAGCCTCTTAATTTCAGCCGGCCGCGCATCGACCGGAACCTGATATTCCGGCACCTCCAACTCCGACTTTCGATAAACAAACCCCGCCCCATGAGCGATGCCCGGTGACGCAGGAATTCCTTCAAAAATCACTTCGGATTTAGTCGAGTCGGAAGACATGAAGGACGCGATAACGGGGACTATTGATTAGGAAGGCGAGCGCATGACGTGCGGCGGTGCACCACGATAACCGGTGGGCTCGGGGGAGGGTCAATCAGGATTTATGCCACATTGCCCGTGATTTTCGCCGATCGAATCCAAGTCTTCGGCCCCCAACATTCACGCACCAGCCTCCCAATCGATTCACGCTCCTTAGAATCCCGAATCCAGACGTAACATGCACTCCCGCTGCCGCTTAGGTGCAGTTTTCGATCGAACTGCGTGGCGATCAGTCTCGCCATCGTGGGTAGCGCCACAAACTTCGCCCCAATAGGCCCGGCGAAGGAATTATAGCCCAAATCTTCCGGTGAACCGTCCGTATTTCCTACCCAGTCGGCCAATCGACGCTCAGCGCGGTCTTCCGACAGGTAATCCTCGGGGGCATTTGCCGCCAACCGACCGTAGGCCCACGCTGTATTCACCCCAAACGGGGGTTTAACCACCAAGGCTTCGCGCCCCACGATCCTCGTCGCCGCGTGATCCTCAAGGGGCACCAATCGTTCGCCTCTTCCTCGCATCACCACAGGGCGTTCCTCAAAAAACAACGGGCAATCCGATCCCAGTTCCGCCGAAATATCTCGCAGCGTCGCCAACGGAAGCCGTTTGCCAGCCAAGGTGTTGAGGGCCTTAAGCGCACCCACCGCATCACTACTCCCTCCCCCTAAACCCGCGCCCATCGGTGTCACCTTTTGTAAGTCGAACGCCACGCTCCCCGTCCAGTCCGACCGTTCCCGGAACATGTTCGCCGCCCTTAGAACCAGATTCGAGTCATCCACCGGGACCCCGGGATCGTCGCAGCGAAGCTGAAAATCCCTCCCCTCCGTGAGTTGGGCCGTCAATTTGTCCCCCACATCGATCTGCGCCGCCACCGAAACGAGCTCATGAAACCCATCTTCCCGGCAACCCGTGATCGCGAGAAAGAGGTTCAATTTGGCCGGGCAATATAGTTCAACGCTTCGCAAGCCCACATCCTCCACCAAAATGAGCCTAAAAGAGAAACCAAAACAGTC
>JABIRI010000065.1 GCA_018667915.1 Opitutaceae bacterium
GAAGATTTCGACAACGATGGAGACCTCGATATCGCGGCCATCGCTTTTCACCCCGATTTCGGTGCTTCGCCGGTAGAGAACTTCATATACTTGGAGCAGCAGCAGCCTCTTGAGTTCAGTCCGTTCGATCACTCCGCAACCCAAGCGGGACGTTGGATGACCATCGACAGCGGTGATCTCGATGGCGACGGCGACAAGGACCTCGTCTTGGGCGCGGGATACTCTCCCGTGGGTTTGAGGTTCAAATACCCTGAGTTGTTACAAAAAATGATGCTCGAAGCCCCCCCCCTACTCGTGTTGGAAAATCAGTCGTGAATTCCCCCATCGCGAAATCGAGCTCCTTCCCTGACGCGATATGAAAATCTACTTCATGGGCATCTGCGGCACCGCGATGGGAAATGTCGCCCTCTTGGCCAAATCCAATGGGCATGAGATCAGCGGATCGGATTCGGGAATTTATCCCCCCATGAGCGATGTGCTCGCCGCTGCCGGTATCACGATTCACGAAGGCTACGACGCCAACCGGCTGGCGGAGGCCGCGCCCGATCTCGTCGTTATTGGCAACGCCATGAGTCGCGGAAATCCGGAAGTCGAATGGCTGCTCGAGACGCGCCAAATTCGCTACACGTCACTGCCCGCCTTGCTGGCCGAAACCGTTTTGGACGGTCGCCAGAATATCGTGGTCGCCGGCACGCACGGGAAAACCACCACCACCTCGCTCACGGCATTCCTACTCCGCGAAAATGGTCGTGATCCGGGGTTTCTCATTGGGGGGGTGCCACTCGATCCTCCGATCGGTCAACACCTCGGTGCAACCGACGCCCCCTTCGTCATCGAAGGTGATGAATACGACAGTGCGTTCTTCGACAAACGCTCAAAGTTCATCCACTACGCTCCCCATATCGCGATTCTGAACAATCTCGAGTTCGACCACGCCGACATCTTCCGCGATCTAGCCGACGTCCAGCGCACGTTCCGCCACCTCACCCGGATTGTGCCTCGCAATGGATTCATTTTACTCAACGGCGACGACGACAATCTATCCGATTTGGTCCACTGCGACTGGACACAAGTTCTCACGGTCGGTGTAGGTTCAGGCAACGATCTACAAATTGCCGATTTCGAAGAATCACCTCGTGGAACCAAGTTCACCCTGCGCTGGCAAGGAAAGCTCTGGGCGAAAATCGAGTGGAATCAACCCGGCCTGTTCAACGCGCGCAATGCGGCGATGGCAGCCCTCGCCGCCGGTCTCTCGACCAATCCGAAAGACCCCACAACGCTCTCCCTCGGCGGTCTCGCGAACTACCGCGGCGTCAAACGACGTCAGGAAATCAAACTCGAGCAAGACGGGCTGACGGTAATCGAGGATTTTGGCCACCACCCCAGTGCGTTGTCTGCGACCTTGGAATCGCTGCGGAATCGCTATCCCGAATCCACGCTCACGGCGGTGTTCGAACCTCGCAGCAATTCCGCCCGCACTCGGGTGCATCAAAGCGGATTTCTGAGCGCCTTGGCGAAAGCGGATCACGTCTTTCTGGGGGCGATGAACCGAATCAATCAAATCCCTCCAGACCAACGGTTTGAAACTAATAAGGTGCTAGCGGAGTTGAATGCTAGGGGCACGAAAGCGCAGACGGCGCAATCGAATCAAGACCTGTTGGGTGCTCTCCAAACGCAGCACCCCGCCGATTCGAAGCAGCAGGTAATCGTTTTTTTCACCAACGGCTCATTCGACGGCATCATCGAGAAATTCGTGGTATACGCCGAAGCGGGAACCTGAAGGGGCGTCAGCCTGACTGATAGCATGCGATTCGCTGACATTGCGTTTGTTTCCACTTCGTGTTCACGATTTCGCAGATCCTTACTACTTTGAACCTGTCACAGTCCTTTTCTTTCCACGCCCGAAAATCGGTCTGCGTTTATGCAACGCTTTGCCTGCTGTCGCCCGTAACCCGGGCCGGATTTGAAGATGTGACCACAGGATCGGGCATCACCTACGTTCACTCCACCTCCGAGGAGCGCATTCCAGATGAAGCGGGCGCGTGTGCGGTAGATCTTAATCAAGACGGTTGGACCGATCTTATCTTCGCCCGTTTTGGTGACTCTGTTCTCGCACTCATCAATAATCAGGACGGCACGTTCCGCCCCGCCACGTCCGAGCTGGGGCTCACGGCATATCGGGACATCGCCGTAATCGCCGCGGGCGATTTAGACAACGACGGAGATCCCGATCTCATTCTCGGTCCGTCCGACGGGCCCCGCTATTTTCTCCTCATCAATCAGGGCAACGGATCTTTCAGCGAGGAGGCCGTCAGTCGCGGGGCCGATCTGACCGTTTCGGCCAACAATCATCACGCCCGTTCCATCAGCCTCGTCGATTACGATCGTGATGGTTACCTCGACCTCTACTTGCCCAATGAGGGTATTGAGCGAAACAGCAGTGAGGATGCCCGCCAATCTGCATTATTGCGCAATAGAGGAGCCAGCGGCCCCGCGTCTTTCGAAAACGTGACGGTAGCCACCGGCCTGCTCCAACCTGCCGTCGGCGATAGCCATCTCGGGTTCTCGTCCGCTTGGGTCGATTTTGACGAAGATGGATGGCCTGATTTTGCGAAGGTTTCGGATTTCGGCACAAGTCAGCTGTATTGGAACAACGGCAATGGCACCTTCACCGAGGACACGAAGCAAGGCGGTCTGGGTGTCGACGACTTCGGGATGGGAAACGCCGTCGCCGATGTGAACGGTGATGGCCGTCTTGATCTGTTCGTGACCTCCATCTAAGACCGGGGTTCCCGAGGCGAAGGCGAAGAAGGCGGCCTCGGGAATGGCAATCGCCTCTATCGTTATTTTGGCAATCGACGCTTCGGCGACGGCGCCGGTGTCGCCGGAATCGACAAAGCGGGCTGGGCATGGGGCGCATCATTTTTCGAATACGACAATGATGGTGATCCCGATCTGGTTGTGACCAATGGCTGAGCTTCAAATCTCGACAATGAGCGATCCAATTTGCCGTTGGGAGAAGCGGCGGAAGACCCCACCGCCCTTTTCGTTAATAACGGCACGGGGATATTTACTGACGAAACCAGAGATTCCGGTATCACCGATTTTGCATTGGGTCGCGCCATCATCGTTTTCGATTACGATCAAGATGGAGACGAGGATTTCGTCATTACCAACAATTCTGGTTCCCCCGTATTCTATCGCAGCGACGCGTCGACAAATGGGAACAGTTGGTTGCGGCTGAAATTCGTGGGCACGGAATCCAATCGAGATGCCTTCGGAACCGACGTTCGTGTCACGACCGGCGACAAAACCCAACGTCTGCATTTCAATCCCACCAATGCCTACCTGGGCCAGCGTGAATCCGTACTGCACGTGGGTTTGGGAACCGGTATCACCGCGGTAGATTCAATCGAAGTCACGTGGCCAAGCGGAGTCGTGCAAACGGTCACCAGCCTCGCGGCGAATTCCGTGCACACGATCACCGAAACCACCACTGTCGCGCTCTCAGCGCCCATTATCACCGTGCCTCCCGAGGGGGGCACCTTCGCCAAAGGGGAAACCGTGACCCTGACAACAGAAGCCTCGGCAAATCCTGCTCCGGTCTATCTTTGGTCCAAAAACGGTCAGCCCATCTCGGGCGAAACCCGGTCAACCCTTCGCCTCGAAAACGTGCACCCCTTCGATGCCGCCTCCTACAGCGTTACGGTGGTTAACCCCGAGGGCAGTGCCACGAGCAGCTCGGCGCAGATCACCGTCACCCTAGACCCAGCCGCCCACTCTGTCGCCCGCTGGTGGAACGAATTTCTCCTCGATGCCATTCGCACAGATTTTCCCGACCCCACCGTGCACAGTCGCAACCTTTATCACACCTCCGCCGCCATGTGGGATGCGTATTGGGCCTACGAACAAGGCGGTTGGAATCAGGCTGCGGCACTGTTCCATCAGGCCACTCCTTCCACGCTCTCCGATACCGCGCAAACTGAGGCCATCAGCCACGCTGCTTTTACCGTGCTCTCCACGCGCTACGCCAACAGCCCGGGCAAAGAGCGATCCCAGTTTGGGTTCCGTTGGTTGATGCAACGATACGGCTTCAATCCTGATAACACTACCACGGTGGGCGACACTCCGGCCGCTATCGGCAACCGCATTGGCGCCGCCGTCCTCGCCGCGGGTCTCGTTGACGGGTCGAACGAAGCCAACCACTACGCCGACAACTCCGGCTACGTCGCCCGCAACAATCCCCTGCGGATCGACTTCCCGGGAACCGTCATGGCCGCGCCCAACTTCTGGCAACCCCTCGCCTTCGATGTGCTGATTACTCAGAACGGCATCCCCCTCGAAGAGACCACCCAGACCTTTCTCGGGGTGAACTGGCGCGAAGTGACTCCCTTCGCCCTCAACAAACCCACTTCAAATACGATCGCACTCGACCCCGGCGGACCGCCTCAACTTGGCACCGCCACCGACCAAGCTTTCAAAAACCAGGCTGTCGAAGTTGTCGCCTTCTCCGCGCTACTCGATCCTTCCCTGAGCGAGATGATCGACATCTCTCCCGGCGCTCGCCTCAACAATCCTCTGGGCACCAACAACGGCACGGGACGCTCGCTCAATCCTATCACCGGCGCCCCCTACGCCCCTAACGTCGTCAACCACGCCGACTACGGCCGTATCCTCGCCGAATTTTGGGCCGATGGTCCGGATTCCGAAACTCCCCCAGGTCACTGGAATACGCTCCACAACGAAATCACCGATGATCCGCGATTTGAGCGTCGCTACCTCGGAACGGGCGAACCGCTGGATCCCCTCGCTTGGGACGTCCAGGCCTATCTTTCAATCAATGGAGCGATGCACGATGCGGCGATCGCCGCCTGGACGCTGAAACGCCAATACGATCTCGCCCGCCCCGTTTCGATGATTCGCTACCTCGCGAGCAAGGGACAATCGAGTGACCCGAATGGACCGTCGTATTCGCCGGAAGGCATCCCGCTCGTGACCGATTTAATCGAAGTCATCACCGACGCCACAGCCGCGGCCGGACAACGTCACGCCCACCTCAGCGACTATATTGGAAAGATCGCCCTGCGCGCTTGGGCAGGCGAACCCGGAGACATTCATAACGACGTAGGTGGGGTGGCTTGGATCATTGCCGCCGATTGGTTACCCTACCAAAAGAGCACGTTCGTTTCCCCTGCTTTTGCCGCTTACGTTTCCGGGCACAGCACGTTCAGTCGCGCCGGCGCCGAAGTGCTCACCTTGCTCACCGGAACTTCGTTTTTCCCCGGCGGAATGGGATCGTTCCACTTCGAAGCGGGCGAGTTTTTGGACTTCGAAAACGGCCCCTCCGCGGACGTCACGTTGCAGTGGGCCTCTTACTACGACGCAGCCGACCAAGCGGGTCTTTCCCGACTCTATGGCGGCATTCATATCGAAGCGGACGACCTTGTCGGGCGGCGGCTCGGTTCGCGGATTGGTTTCGATGCGTTTCGCAAGGCGCATGGACTACGCTACGGGCAACTGGCCGATCCAACACTCGTCAATCTCTCTACCCGCGCCAAAACCGGAACGGGTGCAGCCACGAATATCGCCGGGTTCGTCACCCGCGCCGAAAGCGAGACGTTATTGCGCGGCGTTGGCCCCACTCTCAGCGACTTTGGCGTCACCGGATTCGAACCCGATCCCAACATCAAACTGTATAGCGCCGACGCCACCGACCCATTCGCGACCAATGAAGATTGGCATTCCGACGCCCCGTCAGTCACCGACGCAGGATCGCGTCACGGAGCGTTTGCCTTGGGCACCAATAGCCGCGATTCCGCATTGGTCAGCACCTTGGCCGCCGGAGCCTACACCTTTGCCACGAGCGGCGCGACGCCCACCTCCAACGGAATCGTGCTCGCGGAAGTCTATAACCGCGATCTCGTCAATCTCTCGACCCGCACTGCCGTAGGCACAGGCGACGAAGTAGCAATTGCCGGATTCGTGATCGACTCCCCTCGCGCCGTTTCGGTTTTGGTTCGCGGTGCCGGCCCTGCCCTCACCGCTTTTGGCGTCACGGGAGCATTGGCCGATCCCAAGATCTCATTGGTGCGTCAACTTCCCGGAGGAGGCACGGAAAACATCGCGACAAACGATAACTGGCAAGACGACGACCGCAGCTCGCTGAGCATCGGCGCCGCGGCGACCGCCGGAGCATTCGCTTTCGCCGAAGGCAGCGCCGACGCCTCGCTCCTGCGCGTATTAGAACCCGGCGCCTACACCGTCATCTTAGAGAGTGCGACCCAGTCCTCTGGGATCGCGCTCGTCGAAGTGTATCTGGTCCCCTGACCATCCAACGTCCGTTTCCGCACCGCAACTTCCCGACGCATTCCTGCAGGTGACAGACCAATTTCGTATTCTAAAAAGCCTGGGACCGTTTTAGACAGCACCCACCACTCCCCGAGTTTGTCACCATAATGGTGACAAACTTGATAAGTGACCGCACGGGACGCTCGCGGACTACGGGGTTAATTCGTCGATAGATTTTGGGGAAGTCCTACGGAGCGCGATCACGTTATCAGGACCTGATCTTCGCACCAAAAGGCGCGCTTACGACGCAGACCGTCTCTTGATAAATCCTGCGAGGCCAAATACGGCCAGTAGGAGAAGACCGACCAATCCGATCTGTCCCGGAAGCCCTTTGCTATTCAGGGCCCAAACACTTGCTAGAGTAGCCAATGTCGTGGCGAAGGCCATGAGGCCGTTCCACAACCAACGGGCTCCCCCTTTAGGCTGATGCTCCCCCAAGGCTCCCTTGCTGTTCATCAACAGCAGGAAGGTGAAGTAAGCGATCGGCCCGAGCGTCACCGCAGTCACGGAGGCCGGAATAGCCAAGGCGGCTCGAGATGCGCCCGTCCAAATCACCGGCGCGAAGATGCCCAAAATGAGCGGCATACTGGCGCCGATCAAAAATATCTTTCGGTCATTGAACTTTCGAAACAGCGCTCCGAGGGCTGCCGCATTCATCAGACCCATCATGATGATGGTTGAAACCGCCATGGCGAAGACCCCCACGCCAAAGATCAAATTCGCGCCGGTCTTCCCCAGGAGCGGTTGGAGGGTGCGTGCCAATTGACCGGCATCACGTGATGCGAGCATCGCCGCGAGGCGACGATCACTCTCCGGCAGAGCCGCTCTTACCATTGCTTTAGCTTCAGGCGAGTCGGCGGCTACGTAGGCGGGGGAACTTTGAATGCCCAAGAACTTGTCCGCTGACGCATTATAGGAACCCGCCATGTTGGCGATGATCGCGCCATCTTTCCCGATCACATCATCTGTCCGGTTATAAAATTGATTGCCCGCTGCGATCACCAAACAGGTGGTCGCCACGACAAATGGAATGAAAAGGCCCAAAGAGAGATCGAAGATCGCCAACCCGCGATGACGACGCGTCCAACCACGACGCAAAAGCGTGAACGGCAAAAGGAATGTCATATTGATACCCACTGCGGCGCCCGCGGCGGCCAACATGCGGTCGCGTTGTTGATCAGCGATGATACCACGCCAGATTCCTTCATTCGCGCCCGTCGCTGCGGCCGCCTCGGCGAGAGGCGCCGTGGGCTCGGTGAACTGTGAGAGTGAAGGCACAAAACCCGCCAGCACGCTGCCGATATGCAATTGGCCACTGCCTATAATCATCACCGCCACCGCGAGGAATGATACGACCACCACCCCAACGAGTATCTTGAGAACGAGTTCAAACGTGCGCACTCCGCTGCCCCCGGACTCGTATTGGCGCACGACGATAAATCCGACTACGGCGAGAATCACGCCAATTACCCACGGGGCCGATTCACTGCCATTTAAACTAGGAACGAGATTTTGCATCACCGTTGCCGTCGCCAACGCAAACTGAGGCACCCCAAAAACAAGGTTCGCGACGATCGTGCCCAGAATCCAAGCAATCGCCAAAACGGGGCTCACGTGCTGGCTGATTGTATCAACCGGCTGACGCTCAGTTGAAAGCGTCACATATCCGATCGCACCCAACAGGATAATGCCGCAGATCACCGCCAGCGGTTGCAGCCACAGCAAATGCGGTCCGGCCAACACGCCTAGGAAGAGCGCTCCCGCCAAACTGCCGCCACCGAGAGTGACCGCTCCTTGTAACCAGCCGGGACCGGAAAGTTTGGAGAATATAGCAAAGCGACGTAGCGTGCCGCAGGTTTGAGCCTCTTCGAGCAGGGCATCTTCCGTGTTTTGAGTGGGGGAGTCAGACATAGGAATAACGGTGGGGTTATCGGGGCGAAACCATGACCATTAGGAACGAAGCGTCCACGGCAAGCCTAGCCGTAAGCGTTGTTACTGAACTGTTCCAAAGGGTGAATCAGTCCAAACGCACCGGGGTCAGCGACCCCGGTGTTTCAATTGGAATGTAATTTCGTCACCCCAAACTCACCGGATCCACATCGAGCACTTGGATTATATCGTCCGGCCAAGCGAACCCGCGGCGTAGGGTATTAAGTTCACCGATGATGCGGGTGACTCCATTGGTAAAATACCACACCTGATACCGGTAGTGATCCTTCACCTTCTCAATCGGCGACGGCGAAGGCCCGCGCACCTCGATGCGATCCCCAAATGTTTTTTCCACCTGCCGCGCCCACTGTTCAGCGAAGAACTGCAGTTTTTCTGGGTTCGGGCCTCGGAACGAATGATGAATGAGGTGCCGATAAGGCGGATACCGGAAATCCTTGCGTGACTTCAATTCTGCCTCCGCAAAGCCATCAAAGTCCGCCTGCCGCGAAAACTGAATCGCCTCCGCCTGCGGCGTGAACGTCTGCACCACAACGACCCCGGCGCGATCCCCGCGCCCTGCCCGGCCTGCGACTTGGACCAATAATTGAAAGGTGCGTTCATGCGCGCGGAAATCCGGCATGTGCATCGACAGATCCGCATCAACTAAGCCGACGAGGGTCACATTCGGAAAATCTAGGCCTTTGCCGATCATTTGAGTGCCCACCAGCACATCGATCTTGCCCGCGCGGAATTCTGAGAGCACCTGCCGGAACCGATTCTTTTTGCCCATCGTATCGGCATCCATGCGCTCAATCCGTGCCCGCGGTAGGATCCGCCGCACCGCCTCTTCAACCCGTTGGGTTCCCGAACCCTTCCAACGAATGTCGGGCGCCTCGCATTCGGGACAACGCACGGGCGCACCACGCTCATGACCACACAAATGGCACCGCAACGCTTCGTCGGTGCGATGGTAAGTCATCGTGATACTACAATGCGGGCACTCCTCGGCGTGACCGCAGCTCCGGCACATCATCGAAGATGAATATCCCCGGCGGTTTAAAAACAGGATGGTCTGTTCTCGCTTCTCCAAGCGGTCGCGCATTTCGGACACCAACTTTTGCGAAAGCGTGGTCAAACCACGCGACCGCATGATCTCCACCCGCATATCGACCACGTCGATGTAGGGCAGCTGGCGATCGTCGATGCGTTGCCGCATGTGCAGATGACCATAGCGACCGGCCTGAGCATTGGCATAGGTCTCCAACGACGGTGTAGCCGACCCCAGCAAACAGTGGGCGTTGTTCAACTTCGCCCGCATCACGGCGAC
>JABIRI010000064.1 GCA_018667915.1 Opitutaceae bacterium
CCGCGCCGCTTAGGCAGGTTTCGGTAAGGAATCGTTTCAACTTTTGCTCCTCATCCGCCCAAGGGGCGCCTGACTCGGCGTCCCTGCGGGACCATCCGCAACGCGTATTGCCATTTCCGTGCTCCCGCACTCCATCAGTTTTCTCGTTTCAGCTTTTCAGTTTTCAGCTTTTCAGCTTTTCATACCAACGTGCCGACCGAACTGATCCTCCCTCTCGATGTCCCCACGCGCGAAATCGCCCGCCCCTTGCTGAAACAGCTTTCGGGAACGGTCCCTTGGATGAAGGTTGGCCTGCAAATGTTCACCGCATTTGGCACGGATTGGGTGCGCGAGGTAGCCGATCATGGTTACAAAGTGTTCCTCGATTTAAAACTCCACGACATCCCCAACACCGTCGCGAAGTCCGTCGAGTCACTCGCTCCGCTGCCTATTAGTATGCTGACCCTTCACACCTCGGGCGGTCATTCCATGGTCGCCGCGGCCTGTGCCGCGCAGCGTGAAAGCAAACCCGATCTTCAACTCCTCGGCGTCACCGTGCTGACCTCCATCAACGCTGCGGAGCTCCAAGGTGTCGGCATCTCCGACTCGCCAGCCGGGCAAGTCTCCCGTTTAGCCAAGATGGGCAACGCTGCCGGATTGACAGGATTTGTATGTTCTCCCCTGGAAGTCGGCACATTGCGCGACGAGTTACCCGACAACGTGCAACTCGTCACCCCCGGGGTGAGACCGACCGGCGCCGATCACGGTGACCAAGCTCGCGTCATGACCCCCGCCGATGCTGCCCGCGCCGGTTCAACCCACATCGTGGTCGGCCGTCCCATCACCCAAGCCCCCGACCCTCTCGCTGCCGCCCAGGCCATCATTGCTGAACTGAAGTCCGTCTAAAATCATTTCAGGTTTTCAATTTTGTTCCCGCTCCTGCCCTAAGGGCGCCCATCGCAGTCCCCCTACGGGGCACATCTCTACGAGATTCACCATCTCAGTGCTATCGCACTCCGTCAGTTTTCAGTTTTTCAGGTTTCAGCTTTCAGTTTTCAGCTTTCAGCATTCATTCATCCCCATGCCTCGCACCGCCGTCATCCTCCTCGCCGCCGGATCAGGCAAACGCATGGACGAAAAGGTCGCGGACAAAGTGCTCTCACCGCTCGCCGGTAAACCATTGTTCTCCTTCAGTGCCGGAGCATTCGCTGCCAGCGGTGTCGCCGATTTATTCGTGATCGTGTATCGCGATCAAAAACAGATGCGCGAACTCGCTGCCCTCGCTCCGACTCCATCGCTTTTTGTTCCCGGCGGGACCGAACGGCAGTATTCCGTCGCCAATGCTTTGGACGCGCTCCCCGCCGATATTGGACACGTCTTCATCCACGATTGCGCCCGCCCCTTCATCCAAGTCGATCATCTCGTCGCCTTGCACAAAATCGTCCGTAAAGAACATGCCGTGGTGCTGGCTCATCGTGTCACCGATACGATTAAGCTGCACCGTGATACCGGGCGATTGAAGACCCTTGAGCGCAGCGCACTGTGGGCGATGGAAACACCTCAGGTTTTCGACCGTGACCTGATCGTAAAAGCTTACAACCGTGCGGCCAATACTGGCGCTAAACTTACCGACGATGCCTCCGCCGTTGAATTGCTGCGGCATCCGGTGGCGATGCTGGAAAACGATTCCCCCAATCCCAAGCTCACTACTCCCGCCGATCTGCCCTGGTTCGAGTTTCTAAACAATGAGCTGCAAGCAGCTGACCGCTGATCGCACCGGGCATTTGAACGTCATCAAATCATGAACAATTTTCGTATCGGCCACGGCTACGACATCCATCGCATCGTCTCTGATCGTCCCATAGTGCTGGGCGGAATCACTTTTGATGTCCCCTACGGCCTAGAGGGCCACTCCGATGCGGACGCGCTTACCCACGCGATTTGTGACGCGCTACTCGGTGCCGCCGGTCTGCCCGACATTGGTCACCATTTTCCGAATACGGATCCGGCGTTTGCGGGGATCGATTCCCAAATCCTACTCCAACGCGTCGCCGCCGATCTCGCATCACGCGGATGGACGATTGGCAATATCGATGCATCGCTTATCGCCGAACAACCCAAAATCCAACCGGTGCTGGAAGAGATGCGGACGAAACTCGCTGGATCCGCCGGAGTTGCGGCCGACCAAATCGGCCTCAAAGCGACGACCAACGAAGGCGCCGGCAGTATCGGCCGCGGCGAGGCCATCGCCGCCCACGCGGTCGCATTAATTTTTAAGTAAACAACCGCACCGGGGTCGACGTCGTAGACGCATTGCGTTAGCAATTTAGTCACGACTCGCCCCCTGCCCCCTAACCTTCTTCCTCCACTAGTGGTTAGTTTCTTGCGACTTTTGCGCCTTTTTGTGGCCATTACAGCTGTGCGTGAGCCCGGTCCTATATTTCAGCTTTTGTTTAATCGTCCGCCCAGAGGGCACCCGACGCAATCACCCCTTCGGGGCACTGCTCACCTGACTCGCAGCACCCTCTACGTGCTGCCGCACTTCGTCAGCGTTTCAGTTTTCAGCATTGCCCTCGTCTTGCTCGCCGCGTGCACGCCTCGCGAAACCAACGTCGAGGTCGGTAACCGCACTCAAGTGCTCCACCGCGGCCAGGGACCCGCACTCGCCGATCTTGACCCCCATCTCGCTACCGGCACGACCGATTACAACGTATTGTCCGCCTTGTTCGAGGGCTTAGTCGGTGAACATCCTGAGGACCTTTCTCCCGTGCCAGGCGTAGCCGAGCGCTGGGAAATCTCTCCCGATGGCATGTCCTACACGTTCCATCTTCGGCCCGATGCAAAATGGTCCAATGGCGATGCGCTCACTGCCCATGATTTTGTCGCCTCTTGGCGCCGCGTATTGACGCCTCGATTCGGCGCGGATTATGCCAATTTGTTATATGTGTTGGCGGGAGCTGAAGCGTTTCATCGCGGCGTGGTGGAAGATTTCGCCACCGTCGGAGCAGTCGCCCTCGATACTCATACTTTGCAGGTTAATTTGGAGTTCCCGGCGCCTTATCTCCTTTCGTTACTCCAGCACTGGATGTGGTTTCCGGTGCACGTGGCTGCCATCGAATCGGTCGGTGATCCCTACGCTCGCACGACGCCATGGGCTCGACCCGAAACCATGGTAAGCAACGGTCCGTTCACGCTAGCAGCATGGCCCAATCGTGAACGTATCGTGGTGCAGAAAAACCCCGCCTACTGGGACGCTGACACCGTGCGTTTGCAGGAGATTCATTTCCACCCCTTCGAAGGCGTGGATACCGAAGAGCGCGCATTTCGTTCCGGGCAAATTCATCTCACCGACGCACTGCCCATTTCGAAAATCGAAGCCTACCGTCAGAACGATCCCGAACTCCCCCGCATCGATCCCTATCTGGGCACCTATTTCTTTCGGCTTAACACCCGATTGCCCCATCTGGACAATCAACGTTTGCGCGCTGCTTTGAGTCACGCGATCGATCGCACCACGATCGTGAATCAAATTCTGAAGGGCGGACAATTACCCGCCGCCTCCCTCACGCCCGCCGGCACCGCCGGCTACGAACCTCCGCCGGGACTAACCTACGATCTCCCCCGAGCGCGTGAACTGTTGGCGGCAGCAGGTTTTCCGGCAGGCGAAGGGGCTCCAGCCATTGAGCTTTTGTTCAACACTTCCGAAAACCATCGACTGGTCGCGGAAGCGTTGCAGGCCATGTGGCGCCGTAATCTCGGCATCGAAATCACCCTGCACAACATGGAGAACAAGACGGTGCTGGAGTCTCGTCGTCAGGGCGATTATGAGATGCTACGTTCCGTCTGGATAGCAGACTACGCCGACCCGACTTCGTTTCTGGATGTATTCAAATCTTCGAGCGGAAACAATTATACCGGCTGGGCCGATGCAGACTACGACCGGCTGTTGTTCGAAGCTTCGCGGACCATCGATGATCACAAACGGTTCGCGCTGCTGCACCAAGCCGAACAACGCTTACTCGAACAAGCCGTAGTCATTCCGCTCTATACCTTCACCCACGTATTCGTCAAAGCCCCCTCCGTGCAAGGCTGGCACCCCACCCTGTTGGATCACCATCCCTACAAACATGTGTGGCTGGAGGAGGGGTCAGGTTGAGGTTGCCCTGATTTGACGGACACGGAGGTGGGGACCAAATGAAAGGTCCCTTATGAACAACAAGTATGATGCTGAGTTTAAGCGCGAGGCGCTGCAACTGTGGCGTA
>JABIRI010000063.1 GCA_018667915.1 Opitutaceae bacterium
AACCTTTCCGGCACAATTTCGACCAACTGCGGGCCATGGGTGGCGGCCGTGAGCATTGCATCGTCCGAGGCCAACATGCTCGTGCAACGTTCCTCCAGCGGGTAGACCAAGGGCTCGGTCCTGCCTCGTAATGCCGTGGGCAATCGGGTCCAACAGCCTTCGTGAAAGAGTAGGTCGCAATCCGTGAACCAAACCCAATCCGCCGTGCTCGCCATCGCCGCACGGTTGCGTCCGATTGCACGTCGCATCAACTCCGAGCGCTCCAACGGTAGCCAATTCCAGGTCACATTCGGCACCGATTGCCGGGAGAAAAACTCCAACAGCTCCACGGTAGATATATCCTCGTCGCAGTAACACACCGTCATGGTGAGCTTCATTTCGGTCGGCGGATGCTGCACCACCGAGCTCAATTGATACGCCAGCAGATGCGCATAGTTCCAGCAGTGGCTCACCACTTCGACTGTCAGAGGATCGCTCACCTCCGGTGTCGCGACCTGAGCCGCCTTCATGTCCGGCACCCACCAACTCGCCGGCAACCTTAATCCGGGGGCCAAACGATAGAACCACAGCGCAAACCGGGTGCGCAAATTCGGGGTGTGAGTTGAAGCGTCCGCCGATTCCATCGTAAGATTCAAAAGCCAGTTAAGCGTGAGCCTCCGGCGAACGGCAAGCCCTTGCGCGGGGATCATTCAAACGAAAGTGCCTTTTCATGTCCGCCCCATCGCCTGCCGGATCTCACGTATTGTCCGCTCGAACGCCCCGCGATTTGCCTGATGCCACGCCTCGCCAGCTGCCCCCATGCTCGCGCGCTCCGCCGGATCCGCCACGAGTTCCCGCACGACCTCGGTCAGTTCGTCTTCCCCGCCGACTCTGCGAGCGGCACCTTGCCCGACCAGACCCTGAGCAATCGTCTTAAAATTTGTCATTTCAGGCCCCATCACCAGTGCACGCCCCAACCCCGCAGCTTCGACCGGGGTCTGCCCTTCGCGATGACGAGGCAGGGTCCGGCCGATAAATACCACATCGGCTACCTGCGTCAGGCCCTGCAGTTCTCCGGTGGTATCCGCGATACACACATCGACCGACTCCGCTATCTTGTCGCGCGATCGAAGCGTATATTTCGCGCCCGATTCCTTCACGGTCGCTTCAACCTCTGCCCGTCGTTCGGCATGACGCGGGACCAACAAAAGCCGCAACGAAACATCACTCCCAGCACGCACGTTTTGCCAAACGCGGAGCAACGCGGCCTCTTCCCCCGCCCAAGTGGACGCACCGAGCAAAATCAAATCCTGGACGCCAAACCCGAGACTCTTCTTCAAATCAAGCGCCTCCTCCCCCGTGATCCGATTGATCACAATATCGACTTTGATGTTACCGGTGACGGTCACCTGCTCGTCCCGAAATCCCAACGCCTTGAATCGCTTCGCGTCTTCGTCCGACGACGCCAGCAGTCGGGTGAGACCCGACCTCACCCCCGCCAAAAGCGGACGCACACACCGCATGCGCCCAAAACTGCGATCGCTCATCCGGGCGTTCAAACACAGCACGGGAACACGCCGATGTTTCGCCTGCATGAGATGTTCAGGCCACCATTCTCCCTCCGTGAGTAGCATCAGATCAGGTTGAAGGCTTTCCCACGCCGAAGACGCCCACGGCCAAAAATCGATGGGGAAGTATCCCACGAACGCCACGCGCTTGCCGTAACGATCCTGCGCCATCTGCTGACTCGTGATCGTGGTGGTGGTGAGGACGACTTCCACCGTGTCATCCGCCAGAAGCGCATCGATGACCGGCTGCACCGCCAAGAGCTCACCCACGCTCACCGCCTGGATCCATACCCGTTTCATTTCAGGGCGTTTAGCCGGTAATTTCGGCATCCGACCCATCCGTTGACCAAACACTGATTTCGCGCCCGTTCGGCCCCGGGACTTCCAGAGATAGATCGGACCAATCACCAGCAACAGCGGGATGAAAAGGATTCGATATATCCACAGGACCAACGTCATTCCCCGCGAGCGAAAGGCCTCGATCAGCCCAACACAACGTCAGATGCAGTTCGTTTCCGACCTCCCCCAACTCGATCCGTGAGGGCGCGGGAGCTTGTATCGCCCCGCCAAACTCACCTAGTTTCCCTTTCGTCCATGCCTCTGCGCCCCCCTATCGCCCCGCTTCATGATCGTTGAGACCCACCGCAATTATCGGTTGGGTTTTGCTCAATGCCTGACCACCGAAGATCGCGATCAACTCATTGATCACTTACAGCAACCTGCATCCGTAGCGGCCAATCCTCTGCAAGGTCGCGCGCAGGTCGATTTCATGACGCTGCCATCATGGGGTGCGATCGTGGTAAAACCCTACATGCGCGGCGGGCTGATGCGGCATGTTTCCCGTCGGCATCACCTCCGCAGCAACCGATCCCGAGGAGAGTCGGAGTTTCGCATCCTACAGTCTCTGCGCCAAGAAGGCCTCCCGGTTCCGGAACCAATCGGGTGGGCCGAGCACGGTCAACTGTGGGTGAAGACGTGGCTGTTTATCGCCGAAATTCCCCGCTCCCAGACGCTCGCCGCCATCGCCCGCACTGACGCCGAACAGGCCGCTACCCACCTTGCTTCCGTCCGCCAATGGATCGACCGCCTGGTTGATCTCAAAATCCATCACGTCGATCTGCATCCCGGCAATGTGTTGGTCGACGACCAAAACAAGGTGTTCCTGATCGACTTCGACAAGGCCTCCCCATCCTCCGACTCATCCCAGGTATTGCGCGATCGACATCACCGACGGTGGAATCGTGCGCTCGCCAAACACGGCCTCCCCGCCTGCCTAACCCTTTCGCTCCTCTCCTAACCGATTTTCCCAGATCCGTATCTTCTCTGGAACCCATCCACTTAATCGCTCTCCAATAAACTATCATGTCGTCTTTCTTCCAGCTCCCTTCCCCCCTGCGAATGTCTCTGGCCTGCGGAATTGCCGCCCTGCTTACCGCCACCGCATTCGCCGCGCCGTCATTTACCCATGAATCAAGCGATCTGCCCGTTGATGAAACCGTCCGCTACGGCAGCCTCCCCAATGGCCTGCGCTACGCGTTGAAGACCAATCAAGAGCCCCGGGAACGCACCGCACTCCGGCTCCTCGTCGAGGCGGGCTCGCTCCACGAAAAAGAAAGTCAGCTGGGCCTCGCTCACTTCCTCGAGCACATGGCCTTTAATGGCACGGAGAACTACGAACCGGGCACGCTCATCGAATTTTTCCAACGCATGGGTATGAGCTTCGGCGGCGATACCAACGCGTTCACCAGTTTCGACCGCACCGTTTACATGATCGATTTGCCGGAATCCACCGACGACAACATGGACGAGGGCTTGCAGGTATTTCGGGACTACGCGGGCGGCATGCTCCTGCTCGAAGAGGAAATCGACCGTGAACGCGGCATCGTGCTCTCCGAAAAACGCACCCGCGACTCCGTCGAATGGCGCTCCTTTCTCGCTGAACTTGAATTTTTCTATGGCGACACCCGTATCGCCAACCGCCTCCCGATCGGCACGGAAGAAGTGCTGACCCACTCTACCCGCGAAGACTTCGTCGACTATTACGACACCTGGTATCGTCCCGAAAAAATGACCATCGTCGCCGTGGGTGATTTCGACATCGATGCGGTCGAAAAGAAAATCGCCAAAACGTTCTCCGATTTGACCGCTCGGGATCCCGCTCGCAACGATCCACCCACCGATACGATCGAGGTAACGGAAGGCCTGCACGTCCTGCACCACGCAGAATCCGAAGCCGGCAATGTCACGGTCGGCATCCAAACCATGGCCCGCTTTACGGATGAAGAGGACACGGCCGCGAACCGGATCAAAGATCTGCCGCGCGATCTCGCTTTCTCGATGCTCAATCGCCGAATCTCCGAACTGGCCAAGACCGAGGGCGCTCCCTTCATCGGCGGCGGCGGCGGTGCCGGATCATTCTACCAGGTTTCCGAAACCGTCTCGCTCGAATTGAGTTCCCAAACCGACCGCTGGCAGGAAGCGCTGACACTCGCCGAAAACGAGCTCCGCCGCGCCCTCCAATTCGGATTCCAAGGCCCCGAACTCGCTGAGGTGGTTGCCGGGATGCGTAATGGTCTCAAGCAAGCCGTGAGCCGTGCGCCTACCCGCCAGTCTTCCGGGCTCGCCATGGGCATCCTCTCCGCCGTCGCCGACGACACGGTCTTTACCACGCCGCAAACCAGCTACGATTTGTTCATGCCCGCACTCGACGAAATCACGATCGAGGCCTGCAACGAAGCATTCCGCAAAGCATGGTCCGGCAGCCACCGCTACATCACCGTAGTCGGCAACACCGGCGACACCGTCGGCAGTGACGCCGAAGCCACCATCGCCGGCATATTCTCCCAAGCGACCTCCGTCGCTTTAGAACCTCCTGCTGAAATCGAACAAGCCGCCTGGGCTTACACCGACTTCGGTCCGGCCGGCGAAATCTACAATCGCGAATACGTCGAAGACCTGGATCTCACGTTGATCGAATTCTCCAATCGCGTCCGTCTGAACCTTAAGAAAACCGACTTCTCGGCGGACAGCATCAGCATAAGTATCCGTATCGGCGGTGGCTTGCTCACCGAGCCCGTCGACTTGGAGGGACTCGGCGTCTATGCCTCCAATACCTTCTCACTCGGCGGACTGGGAGCTCACTCCGCCGATGAACTCCGCCGCATCCTCGCGGGTCGTAATGTCGAAGTCGGATTCGGAGCCGGCGAAGATGCCTTTAACCTTTCCGGCCGCACCACTCCGGATGACCTTTTACTCCAATTGCAACTCGCCGCAGCTCACGTCGTGGATCCCGGTTTTCGCCCCGAGGCCGATCGGCAAATGCGCAAGGCCATCACCCAATACTACGATCGGCTCGCTCACATTCCTCAAGGTCCGCTGCAAACCGAAGTCCCGCGTCTGCTCGCCAACGGCGATAGCCGATTTGGCCTGCCTCAGGAGTCCGTGCTCGACCAACGGAATTTAGACGAGGCCCGCGACTGGTTGGTTCCTCACCTCCAAACCGCAGCCATCGAAATTGGTATCGTCGGCGACCTCGACATCGACGCCACCATCGCGGCAGTCGCCGAAACATTCGGCGCCCTCCCTCCGCGCAAAGCCCGCGAAGATTACACCGACCGTCGCAACGTAAGTTTCCCCGACAAGCCCTTCACCAAGGAATACCGCGTTCCCACCGAAATCCCCAAGGCCATTGTGTCACTGAACTGGCCCACCGATGACGGCATGGAGGTGCACACCGATCGGCGCCTTCGCGTCCTCGGCAACATCCTCGGAGATCGCTTGCGGCTCAAAATCCGCGAAGAGCTCGGCGATTCTTACAGCCCCAACGCGGGCAGCAGCACCAGCGGAACTTACCCGGGCTATGGTCGTATCAGCGCATCGATCACCGTCGATCCCGATGAAGCCAAACGGGTCGCCAAAGTCGTGCGCGATCTCGCCGATACTTTGGCCCGAAAAGGCACCGACGAAGACGAACTCGAACGCGCCATTCAACCGATCCTCACCGGACTGCGTGAAAGTGAACGCACCAACGGATATTGGCTGGGTGCCGTACTCGCCCGCGCTCAGGAACAACCGCAACGACTCGATTGGGCCCGTTCACGTTACGAGGACAATGAGGCCATCACCATCGATGAAATCAACGACCTCGCCGGCCAATACCTGCGGGACAAACACGCTTTCCAAATCATCTCCCGCCCGGAGTGATTTAAGATAGGAACTTTTACTTCAAACCGCGGGCTTTGCCTGTGGTTTGAAGCGCTTCCACAGCAATGGTGCCAGCGGTCGCAACCAGGTTCTGGTTACGTCGACGAACACCAATATCACCACAACTTGGAACAAAGGGTATGCGGGTGCAAATGCCGCCGGATAGAGATTTTCAAATGCCATGGTGTGCACGAGAAAATTGATCAGCAATTCGGCTACGGCAGCCGCCAGAACGGCTACCGCCAACCACAACCCCCACGTCCAAGTCCGCCGAACCGAGGCTTCGAGTGCTCGGGCAATCAAGAGACCTATGGCCAACCAGAAAAGCACTTCAAACTTCCCTCGCAAAGCATCGCCCCAAAAACGCAACCGATCGATTTTTAGCCGATTGAGTTCGATCTGATCCGGCTTGTGGAAATACGTCGCTCGGGGTGCGGGACTCAGGTTGTCGTAACTGAGATCTACGAAGGGTCGGATCTCGTCATCAGAACCGGTGCTGCCCGGCACAATGGTTTCGAATCGTTCCAAATTCATCGCCTCGCCCAGATATCGCCGCCACTCGTTGCGCATGCCTTTCGCGTAATCAGGATGCCAACGCGGGACGAACCCCGACCGAGGTCCGACGGCGTCAAGTTTGCCATCATCGCAGGCGGCATTCACCTCCGCCGTGCGACCCTCGACATCGATGACGTCCGCGAGTCCGTCTGCGGTCCAGCATCCGCCGATGCCGTCTTGCGCCTGCCGCCGTCCTCTCATCGGTGCCGCCGGATCCGCGACCTGCATCGACCGCGTGTAGATGTGTACCTCGCGCGCGTCTTGCCCTTGCCCTTCCCGCTGCACCCGGCGCCGGCTGCCGTCGCGCGCTTCTTGGAGGCTGCTCACCGACTGCTTCAGGCGGGCGATCTCGTCGAACGCCT
>JABIRI010000299.1 GCA_018667915.1 Opitutaceae bacterium
CGACGATCGGAAGGAGAAAGTTTCTCGCGCTCAAAATCGACGCGGCTGGAAACCTTCACATCCATCACAATACCAGCGGCACCGGATGGAACCACGAGTGAGGTGTCCTTAACGTCAGCGGCCTTTTCACCAAAGATCGCACGGAGGAGTTTCTCTTCCGGAGCGAGTTCGGTTTCAGACTTCGGCGTGATCTTACCGACGAGGATATCTCCAGGCTTCACCTCGGCACCGATCCGGATCACACCGTTATGGTCGAGATGCTTCAGCGCCTCTTCACCGACGTTCGGAATATCCCGGGTGATTTCTTCCGGTCCGAGTTTGGTATCACGAGCAGTGACTTCGAATTCCTGAATATGAATCGAAGTAAAGATGTCTTCCTTGAGCACCTTCTCGGAAATGAGAATAGCATCCTCAAAGTTATAACCATTCCAAGGCATGAAGCCGACGAGGACATTACGACCGAGTGCCATTTCACCCTTTTGAGTGGAGGGACCATCGGCGATGATCTCGCCCGCCTTGACTTTTTGACCCCGGTCGACGACGGGCTTCTGATTGAAACAGGTGCCCGCGTTTGAACGCATGAACTTGCGCAGTTCATAAACGTGCACGCCCTTCTTGGGATCAGACTTGAGCGACTTGTCGGCGTTCTTCGGCATCTCGCCATCGGAGGTGATAACCACACGTTGCGCATCAACAGATGCGACCGTGCCCGCTTCGTCAGCGACCGCGACGATTTTGGAGTCACGAGCGACCCGCTCTTCAATACCGGTGCCCACGTAAGGAGATTCCGCTTGGAGCAGGGGCACGCCTTGACGTTGCATGTTCGAACCCATGAGCGCGCGATTCGCATCATCGTGCTCGAGGAAGGGAATCATACCCGCCGCGATCGAAATGACCTGCTTGGGCGAAACGTCCATGTAATTAACTTCGTCCGCTTCGACTTCGAGAAACTCGCCGTCCTGACGGACAGTGACTGCTCCAAGGAAGTTACCCTTGTCGTCGATTTCAGAGTTCGCCTGCGCGATGATCTTACCTTCCTCCTGGTCGGCGGTGAGGTAGTTGATCTTGTCGCTGACCTTACCCTTGGTGACCAAACGGTAAGGCGTCTCGATGAAGCCGAACTCGTTAACCCGAGCGTAAGTGGAGAGAGAATTAATCAGACCGATGTTCGGACCTTCCGGGGTCTCAATCGGACAGATACGACCGTAGTGCGAAGGATGCACATCGCGGACCTCAAAGCCGGCGCGTTCACGGTTGAGACCACCCGGGCCGAGGGCGGACAAGCGGCGCTTGTGCGTGACCTCAGCGAGCGGGTTGATCTGGTCCATGAACTGCGAGAGTTGGGACCGGGCAAAGAAATCGCGGATAACCGTGGTAAGTGCCTTCGGGTTGATCAGCTTTTGCGGTGTGATCGAATCGACACTTTGGTCATACATCGTCATGCGCTCGCGAACGAGACGCTCCGTGCGGGAAAGACCCACGCGGCACTGATTGGCAAGGAGCTCACCGACGGTGCGGACGCGACGGGAACCGAGGTGATCGATATCATCGACCACACCCTCACCCTTTTTCAGGCGAACAAGATACTTAGTCGCGGCAACAATGTCCCCGGATTCTAGCGTGCGTTGCTCGAGGTCGACCTCGAGGCCAAGCTTCTGGTTGACCTTGTAACGACCCACACGGCCGAGGTCATAGCGCTTTGGATCAAAGAAGAGACGCTTGAGGAGCGCCTTCGCGTTGGCGGTTGTAGGCGGCTCACCAGGACGGAGGCGTTTATAGATTTCCTTAAGGGCTTCCTCTTCGTTGCGAGTCGGATCCTTCTTAATCGCGCGAGTCAGCGCACCTTCATCAACCGAGGTATCGATGACACGGATGAGGGGAATGTCGTGCTCCTCGATGGAACGCACGATTTGCTTGGTGAGAGGTTCGAGCGCCCGGGCGAGAACCACACCTTGTTGAGCGTCGATAGCATCTTCGACCAAGACTAAGTTGGAGACATTCTCCATCTTAAGAGCCTTGGAGGTTTTGAGCTCTTGAATCGTGTAGAAGAGATCAAGGATCTCCGTGTCACTCGAGTAACCCACAGCACGAAGCAGCGTAGTGATGAGGAATTTGCGACGACGACGACGACGGTCGAGGTAGACGTAAAGCAGGTCGTTATTATCGAACTGAACTTCCAACCAGGTTCCGCGGTCCGGGATGATGCGGAAAGAGTGGAGGAGTTTGCCATTGGCGTGAGGGGCGACCTCAAACGCGATACCTGGCGAACGGTGAAGTTGGGAAACTACGACGCGCTCAGCGCCGTTGATGATGAAAGAGCCGCGCAGGGTCACCATGGGGATCTCACCCATGTAGATTTCCTCATCCTTGATGAAGTCTTCCTCGCGGAGGCGAAGCTTAACGTAGAGGGGCACCGAGTAGGTGACGCCTTCGCGCAAGCACTCGATCTCGGAGTGCTTTGGCTCACCGATGGTGTAAGAAACGTATTCGAGCGTCAGGCGTCCATCATAGGACTCGATCGGAAATACTTCCCGAAACACAGCTTCGAGACCTTGATTAAGGCGCTGCTTGTCTGGCGTCCCTTTTTGCAGGTAATCGAGATAAGAACTGATCTGGAGTTCGATCAGGTTCGGTGGTTGAAGCACCTCGCGGAGCTTACCGAAGTTGATGCGATCGGCTTGGTTTTTACGGACGGCCATGGAATTTCCCGGTTGGTTGGATGACTGAGTGACGCGAGCAGGCGGAAAGTGCTGACGTCAGACCTTTGATTCCCCACCCCGGCGGTGGAGAAAACAGGTCGATACTGGCGAAAAAGGAACGGAATTAGAAAAGGCAAAGGACAGGCCGCGTGAAAACACGGCCTGTCCTGAAATAAACGGACGATATACGTCGGTTGAATCCAAGTCGGTGGTAACCTTACTTGAGTTCGACGGATGCGCCGGCTTCTTCGAGCTTCTTCTTGATCTCGGCGGCTTCGTCTTTGGTAGCGGCTTCTTTGACAGCCTTAGGAGCACCCTCAACGAGGTCCTTAGCTTCCTTGAGGCCGAGGCCGGTGATGGAACGAACTTCCTTAATAACGTTGATCTTCTTGTCGCCAGCGGCGGTGAGGATCACGTCGAATTCGTCCTTCTCAGCAGCAGCTTCGCCTCCGCCAGCGGCGGGAGCAGCAGCGGCAACGGCTACGGGAGCAGCGGCGGAAACGCCCCACTTCTCCTCGAGAGTTTTGACGATGTCGGCAATTTCGAGAACGGACTGCTCGGAGAGCCAGTCGATTACTTGGTCTTTATTGATGTCGCTCATGATAATGATCTCCTACTTCTGAATAGCAGCTTCAACCTGAAGCACGTTTAAGAGACGTATCCCCTATTCAGCAGCTGTTGATTTCTTGGGCTTTCTGAAGCACGCCAGCAAGCCGGCGAGCCTTTTGAAAATGGATTAAAATATAAGTTTAAGATTGGATTCAGTCTTCGCCGTTTTCGGCGCGGACCTTGGCTTGCAGAACTCCCACGAGTTCGGTGGCAGGTGCATTGAGCACTTGAACAAACATCGTAGCCGGCTTGCTAAGGAGGCCGAGCAACTGAGCGCGCAGGGCGTCCAGCGACGGCAGTTCAGCAAGAGCTTTGATATCGTCGGCCCCAAGGAGTTTGCCTTGGAGAACGGCCGACTTCACTTCCACCTTCTTCTTCTCTTTGAAGAATTTGGTGACAGCTTTCGCGGCTCCGGGGGAATCATCTCCACCCACGATGATAGCCGTGGGGCCATTCAAATCATCACCGAAATCAGGGAGGCCGAGGGTCTCGGCAGCCACTTTCAGCGAGGAGTTTTTCACGACGTGGAATTCAGCTCCGGCCTCTTCCAAGCCAGCGCGAAGTTCGGCGGTCTCATCG
>JABIRI010000190.1 GCA_018667915.1 Opitutaceae bacterium
CCCTTCAATCGTCCGCATGTTAGCGATCAGATCAGTTTCAAAATCCTACGGTTCTCTCACCGCGCTAGATGGCGTCTCGCTCGATATCGACGCAGGCGAATTTCTCGGTCTCCTCGGACCCAACGGCGCCGGAAAATCCACCCTGATGTCGCTCGTGGCCGGGCTCAAGACATCCGACGATGGGACCATCACCATCAATGGTGCCGATACCCTCCACCAAGATTCAAGCGCCCGCCACGAGCTCGGTTTGGTGCCCCAAAACATCGCGCTCTACGACGAGCTTTCGGCCGAAGAAAATCTACAGGTTTTCGGCGAACTCTTCGGTCTACCTCGGGCCACCCTGCGCGACCGGATAAACGAAGGTCTGGATGCCGTGGGATTAACCGATCGTCGCAAGGATCGGGTGAAAGGATTCTCCGGCGGCATGAAACGACGGCTCAACCTCGTTGCCGCCCTGATGCACCGCCCCAAGCTCCTGCTCTGCGATGAACCGACCGTCGGCATCGATCCGCAATCCCGCAACGCGATCTTCGAACTCCTCGAAAAGCGCAACGCCGAGGGCCTGACCGTCGTTTACTCCACGCACTATATGGAAGAAGCCACCCGCCTATGCTCGCGCATCGCGGTAATCGACCACGGAAAAATTTTAGCCGATGGCACGCTGAACGAATTGCTCAACCTTCTGCCGTCGTCGGAACAGATCAACCTGCCCAAGACTTCCGCGGTCGCCGCCGCTTTACCCCACTTAAATTCGTTTGGCACCATCGCGACCAACGACAACGGCCACCAAATCGCCCCCAATCCCGGCACTGCCCTTTCGCAGGTCTTTAAGGCGCTGGAAGACCACAATGTCCCGCCCGGTGATTGTTCGCTCACTCGCCCCGATCTGGAGGATCTTTTCCTGCACCTCACCGGCACCGCCTTTCGCGAATAACCGCAGCCATTTCCCCCTCTTCGCCATGTCACAAGTCCTCTCTCTCCTTCGTAAAGACATCCGCCTTTTCCTGCGCAACAAAGTCGCCTTCGGACTCACCTTCGTCGTGCCGCTCGTGCTCGTCTACATCTTCGGTCAAGTCTTCGGCGTGAATCGATCCAGCTCTGGCCCGACTGGCGTGCCCATCGCCGTCGTCAGTGAAACCGATGCTCCTGTAGCCGAGGCCATCATCAGCGCCATGGAGCAAGAGTCTGCGTTCCGTGTGATTCGCACTTGGGAAAACGCCGAAGGTGTCGATGAGCCTCTGACCGCCGAACGCGCCCGGGCCCTCATTCACGACAATAAGCTTCGTTTCGCTCTCGTCTTCCCCTCGGATACCGTCCGCGAAGAGAGCTTCGGTCTTCGGCTGGTATTTCTCAACAACCCGCGCAATGAAATCGAAACCCAAACGGTGAACGGTTTGCTACAAAAAGTGATCTTCACCTCCACCCCCCAGGCCCTGCTGCAACAGCTCCAAGATCAAACCAAGGACTTCATCGGCTCGGCCGAAACGGACAAATTTTATGATGACATGTCCGGCGTGATCGCCGGCGCCTTTGATTTGGATAAAGCAGCAGTTCGCGCCGACATGGATCTGGGGAAACTCGATTTCGGTTCTACCGAAGAGGGATCAAACGAAGACGGCGACGCCGGTTCGTTCATCGATCAGATCGTGAATATCGAGAATGAACAACTCGCCGGGGCTGACGTAAAGAGTCCCGGCGCTACCCGCGTCGTCGGCGGCTGGGCCATCATGTTTCTGCTCTTCTCCGTGAGCGGCGCTTCCACGTCGTTGTTCGAGGAAAAACAAGCGGGGATTTTCCATCGCGTCCTCGCATCACCGGTCAGCCGTTCCCACATCCTGTGGAGCAAATATATCTTCAATATGCTAATGGGTTTAGTCCAACTGATGGTGCTCTTTCTTGCCGGACAAGTGCTCTTCGGCATCGAAGTCACCTCGCATCTCCCGGGCTTGATCGTGGTCGCCCTGGCCGCCTCCATCGCCTGCACCGCCTTTGGCATGCTGCTCTCCGCGATCTCGCCCAACCCCGCCGCCGCCAGCGGTCTGGCGACGTTTTTGATTCTCACCATGAGCGCAATCGGTGGCGCTTGGTTCCCTACCAGCTTCATGCCGGAGTTCATCCAATTAATCAGTAAACTCACCTTGGTTTACTGGTCGATGGAAGGATTCCTCGCCGTGCTCTGGGCCCAAAAATCCATCCTCGAAATCCTGCCGATCATCGGAGTTCTCCTCGGCATGGCCGCCGTCGTGAATGCATTCAGCATCTGGCGCTTCAACCGCGGTAACTTGTTCGACTGATCCCCCACCAACCGGGACGAGGCATTGACCTGAGCAGCGATTTTGGCTTCTGCTGAGGCAACTTGAAGCGCCTACCCAATCCAGTTTCGCCCGGTCGCGCGGTGGGCCTGCTCGCGATCTTCGTCGCGTTTCAAGTGGGAATGGGAATTGCTGGGGTCGGACTCACCCATTTGCTCGGAGCATTCAACAGCGAATGGAGTATTTCGCTCTTCGATACCCCTATATATCTGGGCGTGCTCAACACGCTGGCCGCGCTGTGCGTGATCGATATCGAGAAGCGTTGGCGCGGGTCTCCTTGGTCGGGCATCCCAACACCGATCGTGCCGGTTCGACGGGTAACGTTACCGGCCCTGCTCGCAGCTCTGGGGCTCGTCGCAGCAATCTTATACGTTCTGGGAATTTCGTTACCTTGGATGCGCGAAATGGGCTACGAAGAGAGCGAGTTCGACGAGCTGCTAAATCCGTTAAACTTCCCATTTGCCGCGCCTTTTCTCGCCGTAATTGTCGCTCCGCTTACGGAGGAGTTCATCTGCCGCTATATGGTGCTGGGCGGGCTGCTCAGAACCATCCGGCCTAAGGCCGCAATTCTGCTCAGTGCAGCACTATTCAGTGCCCTGCACATGAATATCTGGCAACTGCCCCCGACCTTCTTGGTCGGACTCCTCATTGGCTGGGTATACTACCGCACCCGTTCACTCGGACTCTGCATGGGTATGCATGCTCTGCACAATGGCGTCCTCATCATGCTGATTCCGCTAGATACCTGGATGCGACCCGAAGCAGAGATAGATTCCTCCGAAGTTCCCGAGTGGCTCGTGAGTTTCCCTCTCGTCACGAGTGGTTTGGTCCTACTCGGCGCCGGTCTCTGGTTGCTCCAGCGCCGGACTCCTCAGCCGATCGACCAAATCGTCGAAAAGAAGCCGCAATCGCGTCCTAAGCCACCACCGCTTCCGCCAGTTTCCTCTTTTCACGCTTCCGAAATTCAGCGTTCTAAAGACATGTCCGATGAACTCGCCCGTCTTGTAACCTCCATCGCCGAGCGCGCCCGCGCTGCATCTCATGTGCTGGCGACGGTTCCGACTGCGCAAAAAAACGCCGCGTTGGCCAAGCTAGCTGAACTCATCCCGGCCGCCGCAGATACCCTAAAAATCGCCAACCAAAAGGACTTGGACGCCGCCGCCGCCAATGGCCTTACCCCCGCGCAGATTGATCGACTGACACTCACGCCCACCCGTTTAGAGCAACTTGCTGAGTCCGTGAAACAGGTGGCGACCCTTCCCGACCCGATCGGCGCGGCTCTCGAAACCACGACGCGGCCCAATGGCCTCGTCATCGAGAAACGACGCGTGCCCATCGGCGTCATCGGCATCATCTACGAAGCGCGCCCTAACGTCACGATCGACTGTGCTATCCTCTGTCTTAAGTCGGGCAACGCCGCCATCCTGCGCGGCGGCAAAGAGATTTTCCACACCAATACCGCTCTCGCTGCGCTCATCGCCGAAGCCCTCGCGGCGGCCGAGCTCCCGCCCGACGCCGTTCAGCTCATCCCCACGACCGACCGCGCCGCTCTCAATACGATGCTCCAGCTCGACGAGCTCATTCACTGCATCATTCCTCGTGGTGGCGAAGGGCTCATCCGATTCGTCGCGAAGAACAGCACCATCCCCGTGATCAAACACTACACCGGCGTGTGCTTCGTGCATCTCGACCAGGCGGCCGATCCCGAGCTCGCCGAGTCGATCACCGTTAATTCCAAGACCCAGCGTCCCGGCGTGTGCAACGCCGCGGAGCAACTCCTGGTCGATGCCGCCGGCGCCGAACAACTCCTCCCTCGTGTCGGCCGCGCACTCGTCGCCGCCGGAGTCGAACTGCGGGTCGACGCACGCAGCGCCGCCATTCTGGCCGCAGCTGATATCGCCCATGTCGCCGCCAATGCCTCCGATTTCACCGACGAGTTTCTCGGCATGGTCATGGCCGTGCGCATCGTCGATTCACTCGAAGATGCCATCACGATCATCAACCGCGACAGCAGCGGGCACAGTGAAACGGTTGTCACCACCGACGCCGAAGCCGCCGCCCGCTTTCAAGCCGCGGTGGACAGCTCCGCGGTCTTTTGGAATGCCAGCACGCGCTTCAATGACGGATTCGAGTTCGGCTTCGGCGCGGAAATCGGCATCAGCACCGATCGGCTCCACGCCCGCGGCCCCATGGGATTGCCCGAACTCTGCAGCTACAAATACGTCGTCACCGGCACCGGCCAAGTGCGCGGATAGGTTGAATTCAGCGAATTTTGAACCATTACTACCCACTTAAGTCTCACGTAGTATGCGCACCTGCTCAAAATTGATTTCCATCCTCGTCCTCAGTGTAGGACCGGTATCGCTTTGGGCTCAGGAAGATACCTCTGATCGGACCCGGGTGGTATCGGACAACCTCGCGGCTGCGCTGGCGGATACGATGCCAAAATACAATCCGCCGCCACCGAAGCCAAAAAAGACCGAAGAAGAACTCGCCTACGGCAAACCCAAGAATGGCATCGTGCGCCTGCCTCAAGTGGTCGTCGAAGGTCGCCGCCCTCCCATTTTCAGTGAGCGCCAGGTCAACACCGACAAAGGGCTGCAACAGATCGCGGTAAAACGCTATTTCAGTGGGGCTGCCCAAGCACTCAACAAAAAGCACATCCCGATCATCGGCCAATCCAACGAAGCCGTCGCGATGCAGATGTGGGAGGAAGATGAACGCCTCCGCCTGATCACCGAATTCAACGATCGCGCCGATACCCTCGAGGCCTTGGGCGACGAAGAAAAATCCGATGAAGCGCGAGAGATGATCCAAGACTTGACCGCCCGCCAAAGCTATCTCCCTGCCCCGTCAGCGCTACACCGCGACACCAAGGGCAACTGATCCGGCATTGCGCTTGAGCGCCTTCAACGTATCATGCCGGCATGCGTATGAGATCGTGGATAAGCTCTATTGCACTATTGCTCGCTGGCAGCTTGTCCACCTTCGCCCAATCGGAGCCTCTCGCCGAGAGGACCGTATTACTTTCAGCTCAAGTGAACGAGGCTGTGCGCGCAGGTTTACCGAAATTTAAACCCCGCCCAGAACCAGCATCCGAGGTGTCCGAAACCCAAGCCGCGCTGGGCATTCCCCAACGCAAAAATAAGATTATTCGCCTGCCGCGCGTTGTCGTCGAAGGCAAGCGTCCCCCTATTTTTCGCGAACAGGACATCCACACTCCCGAGGCGCTAAAGGACATCGCGGTGAAACGATATTTCTCTGGATTTAGCCGCGCCCTTAATCGCTACAAGATACCTATACTAGGCAGCGGAGCCGAGGAATATGCCCTTGCTCGTTGGTGGGGAGACGAACGTCTGCGATTGGTCAACGAACTCGAAGATCAGATCGAAATGGACGTCGCCACCGGCAACGACGAACGCGCCGAAGCGTTGCGAGAGATCATGAACGAAACCCTGTCGCACCAACCGCAGTTCCTTAATTCCGCACGCACACCATTTCGCGATGCCCGGGGGGAATAAATCCAACGGCAATTAATCCGCCTGCTTCGCCAGTAGCGCCGCCGCAATCTCGTCCCATTCCGACTCGAGCGAGACTTCCGTGCCGACCCGTGGCTGCCCCGCCCGTGCATACCAGTAACCCGCATTGCCGATATCGCCCTCCTTGCGATGCAAATAAGCGTGCACCCAATCGCCATCCTTGCTGTTGGCCGCCTGCGCCAGATCGTGCGCCCCATCCCAATCTCCCTTCCGATCCTCGGCCAAAGCCTGCAGGGCCCGGTCCAACTCCGATGTATTCTCCAACGCTTTAAATTCATCCAAGGTCATCCCCGAAAACTAAGACCTCCCGCCGGCCCGCGACCACATCTTTCTCTTTATTCGTTATCTTGTCCGCCATTGTCCCGCCGGCGGGACGACGGTGGATCTTTCGCTCCTCCCTCTCTTACTCATACTGTTTCTCGTTCTCCATCATCTGCCTCAAATCCACCAGCCACCAATCTCGAGACCGAGAACGAGAATGAGTAAGAGTTTCGATCCCCAACCCATCCACAATCCTCCGCACCGAACGCACCTCATCGCCAAAGATTCCTGATTTGAGATTCGCGCGACCCGCCTCGCGCCTTATAGACCCTCTCAGCACCATGTCCGCCGCTCTATCCGAAGCCCTGCTCCATCGCCTCACCTGGGACGACCTCGATCTCGTCCACGTGCGCAAACTCATCGGCATGGCGCGCGACGAGGACTTGAGTGGACTCGGACTGCGCACCCCGCCCGCAGTCGCCGGAGATCAATCCACCTCCAGCCTCACCACCACGCCTCGCCTCGCCGACGCGAATGTCGTCGCGCGTCAGGATCTCGTCGTCTGCGGGCTGCCATTGCTCTCTCTCATTCTTTCCGCCTACGGCGAGGGATGCCGCGTGCAACTACACGCCCGCGATGGAGCCCTGCTCAAACGCGGCGATACGCTCGCCACCCTTACGGGCGATCCGCGGTTGTTGCTCTCAGCCGAACGGGTAGCGCTCAATTTCCTGCAACGCCTGTCCGGCATCGCCACATTGACCCAACAGTATGCCACTTCCCTCGGTGAAGGTCGCACGCGGTTGCTCGACACCCGCAAAACCACCCCCGGTTATCGCATGCTCGAAAAGTATGCCGTCGCTTGCGGCGGGGGATGGAACCATCGCCTCGGTCTCTTCGATCGGGTCATGCTCAAGGACAACCATCTCGCTCTACTCGGTTCCGCCGAAAACTTGGCCGGCGCCATTACCGCCGCCCGACGCCACGCTCCTCAGCTGCCCGTCGAAGTGGAGGTAGACCGACTCGATCAAATTCCACCCGTGCTCGCCGCCGGGGCGGATGTCATTCTTTTGGACAACTTCTCGGCTGCCGATCTTTCAGCAGCCATCGATCTGATCAACGGGCGCGCCCTAACTGAAGCGAGCGGCGGTATCACGATCAAATCCTTGCCCGATCTCGCCGGGTTGGGACTGGACTTCGTTTCGACGGGCGCCCTCGTGCACCAGAGCACCTGGGTCGATATCGGACTGGATTGGCCCGCATGAAGACGACCACTCCTGATCTCACCATCGTGAGAACCATGCTCGACGCCGGAGATGGTTTCATCTCGGGCAGCGCCCTCGCTCAAAAACTCGGCATCAGCCGGGTCGCGATTTGGCAGCACATGGAGAAACTCCGCGATCGGGGGTTCATTTTCGAAGCCATCCGTTCGCGCGGCTACCGACTCGCGGAGCGCCCCACCAAACTTGACTCGTTGATGATCGAGGCGCGCTTGCCACCTTCGGAATCTTGTCGCGTCATCACGCTAAACACAGTCGATAGCACCAACGACGAGGCGATGCGCCAACTCGGCGCAGGCACCTCCACTCCTCTCGTTGTCATCTCCAGCGAACAGACCAAAGGCCGCGGACGTCTCGGACGAGATTGGCTCAGTGAGCCCAACGGAAACCTCTACCTCTCTTTTGCATTTAATCCCGAGGTGTCCCCCGATCAGCTTCCCACGATCACACCTTGGGTAGGAGTGAATCTCTGCTACCTCCTCTCCAGCTATGCCCGGGTGACGCCTCAGATCAAATGGCCCAATGATCTGCAAATCAACGGACGCAAAGTCGGTGGAATTCTCACCGAAGCTCGCCTCGACGCCGACCGGATTCGCGATCTCGTGATCGGTTGCGGACTCAACCTCAAAGCTCCGCAAGCCGGCTGGAACGGAGACCTCAAAGATCGCGCCATTGCTCTCGATGAAGTCGCCTCCGCCCCCATCGACCTCAACCATTTTGCCGCAACTCTCGTCGGCAAGTTGCTCACCACCTGTCGCGAGTTTCGCGACGGAATATATCACGATCGACTCGCGGAACTCTGGCACCGCTACGATGCTTTACGTGACCGCAAAATCACTCTGATTCACGGCCGGGAAAACATCACCGGAATCGCCCACGGCATCGATGCCGATGGATCCCTGCTGCTCAAAACCGAGGATGGACCGCCCCAACAATTTCGCGCCGGCGAGGTCACCATCGCCAAACGCTGACCCGACATGCTTCTCTGTATCGATATTGGCAATACGCAGACCGACATTGGACTCCTGCGGCCAGGCGGCCAAACGAGCGCGCAAGCGACCTCGACGTTGCCCACCGCAGAACTCGGAGAAATCAGCGCAGCCATCAACACCTTGCTAGCCGACGAGCCTCTCACGGGAATCGCTTACTGCAGCGTGGTGCCCTCTGCGACCGAACGCGTGGCGGCGTTGCTCGGCCATCACGATCTTCCGATTTGGCAACTCACCCATACCGCCAATCTCGGGGTGCCGATTCACTACCCCAAACCATCCGAAATCGGTCAGGACCGGCTCGCCAATACCGCCGGTGCCTGTGCGCTGGGTGCACCACCCGTCGTAGTCATCGACCTGGGCACAGCCGTCACATTTGATATCATTTCCCAACGCGGCGGCTACGAAGGTGGCATCATCACCCCCGGACCGGCCTTGATGACGCGTTACCTACACGAACGCACCGCGCAGTTACCCTTGGTCGAAGACATCGCAACCCCGGTGAGTTCAGCGATCGGAAAATCTACTCAAGAAGCCATGCGCATCGGTGCCGTATTAGGCTTCGTCGGTGCGATCCAAGCCTGCCTCGATGGCATCGAGACGGAGCTCCTCACCGCCGGTGAATCCCCCCCGCGCGTCATTACCGCCGGAGGCGCAGCCGAACTTATTTCCGGCCGCCTCCGCCAAACGACGACCGACATTCCGCATCTCGCTCTCCGCGGGCTCGCCGCCGCGTGGGTATTGAACAATCCCTAACCCGCGCTGTCGTAAGCGTCACGGAGCCAACCCACGAGTTCGGCATCCACGTCTCCAACCGCAGCTAAACGCACGCGATGACTCACCATCGCATTGAAGGAGCCACTGGACTCAAGCCGGCCGGTCGGCTCACGACCTTTTAAGTTAATGCCGACGTCCACGCGGGTTGCGGTGCTGGGTTGAATCAGCCCGAACTGCTTTTTGCGACGGACACTGACATAGGCTTTTTTCGGCGCGAATTCGACATCGCCGCCAAAGCTCTTAACCGCCTTCGCCAACGCATCGTAGATCGGCCGAAGGGCAGACTTTTTACCCGTGTATTGATTCGCCACAAGATCATCACAGGCGGCCGGACCACCCGCCGCCTGTTCCTTGAGTTTGTGAGCCACGAGATTTGCAAAGCCGTGCGTAAGCCCGTGATCGGTTTTGAGATATTTGACGATTTGACCATGTTTATCGGTGTCGGCGGCGCGGGCACGATCCAACCAGCTAGACAAGGTTGCCCCAGTATTTTTCTCGAGGTTGGAAATCATGGTGACGGATTGTTCTTCAGGTGTAGGAGGCATTTGAATGCAGGAGTTGGGGGTTCAGGAAATTTTGCGATCGAAGGACCAGTTTTCAGTGCGGCATACCTTGGGTGTCATGAATCCAAACAGCCCAATCATACCGAGGAACATTCGGTGTTTTAGTGGAGGTCGACCGTTCTCGATCACGCCTTTGAGGGTTTCCGTTATGAACGGTCCACCCGACATCATGTAGCCTTCCGACTTCGATCCCGCTGGGACATCGTCCAACAACATGATCAACTCCGTGCCACCGTCCTTCTCGGTAAGCTCGTAAGTGACTTTGCTGGGAGCGTCTTCAAGTTGAGTGAACATCATCGTGTGCACGAAACGTCGCGGCGCCTCCACTTCGAGAATATCGCCGACCACCGCAGTGAACTTCTCGTCGAGGGAACGTATGCGCAGCGGAGACCCCGCCGCGAGTGCCGGCGTGTGCATCACCGAATTGTAGAAATGCGGCAATACTTCCTTCTCCCGTGTCAGCGCCTCCCAAACGCGTTGAATCGGAGCTTCGATGTGGATTTTGAATACAGCGGATTTGAGGTCGGACATGATTAAGATTCGGGGTTTAGGGGTTTGGTTTTTCCGGAAGCGAGTCCCTCCAGTTGGTATTTAAGATCCATCACGCGGCTCGCCCAGAACTGACCGTATTCGGTCGCCCAGCGATCATGCACCGCTTGGAGCGGCACCGCATTGAGGTAGAG
>JABIRI010000062.1 GCA_018667915.1 Opitutaceae bacterium
CGGGTCCATCTTGTCCATTTTGGATCCAAGGTTCGCCCTTCCCATCCCAACCCTGCACCAGGGTTTTATTCTGTAGATTGACTTCGATGCGAATCGATTGCGGGCGCGACGCCCACATCTGAAACTCCATCACGAACTCGCCTACTTGAGATTGTCCGGCGGCTCTAAAACTCTCCAGCCGGGCCACCCGAGTCTCACCGCCAATCGCCTCGATGTGAATGCGCGCGATATCAGCCGCCACATTGTCCGCCCGGACCAAACCGCTCAAACAGAACGTCGATAGGATCACGGTAACAATTTTGGGCTGACCTCGCATGCATCCACGTCAGCGCATGTGAACGCGGGCCACAAGCCTCTTGGTTCTGAGTTGGAAAATCGCCGGAGAGCGCTTTGCTTCGATCGCTTCATGCTGCGCATTCTTTCAGATCTTCATTTTCGGGACGCCACATCGCGTCTCGAGCGTCTCGAAGATCTATTGCCGCTACTGGAGGGTGTGACCGAGCTGTGGTTGAACGGTGATACCTGCGACAATCAGTCGGGCATGACGGCGGCGGAACTCGCCGAGATTAAAGAATTTTTCACCGCCCACGTTCCCCGCGTGCGATTCATCACGGGGAATCACGATCCGGACATTTCTGAGGAGCATGAGGCATCAGCTGCCCATGGCCGTATTTGGGCCTGCCATGGTGACGCGTGTCTCGATGACATCGTCCCCTGGAGCCGGGTGCGCGAAACGTTGGTGGATCGCATCAACGAAATCCGGTCCGCACATCCCGAACTAAACTATACCTCATTCGAAGATCGCGTGCGCATCATGCGCATGGCCTGCACGGGATTCGCCCGCGAATGTGATCCGGAAAAACAAGATTCCTGGCACCTTCTGCGCCGCATCTGCACGGAATTTTTTCCACCCCGCCAACCTTGGGCAATGGTTCATACCTGGGCCACCTTCGGGACCCGGGCTGCGACCGCCGCAGCCATCTGGCGACCCGAAGCCCGGGTAATCGTATCCGGACATGTTCACTTTCCTCGAATTTGGCAACGCGGAGACCGCACGGTGATCAATACCGGCGCGTTCACCGGACCGCTGGGTGCCTATGTCGTCGAGTATGCCGAAAAGCTCGTAACGGTTCGCCGAATCGAATCTCGCGACCGACGCTGGCACCCGGGCAAAATCGTGAGCACGATTCCTCTGGCCTCAAAGTGAGTCGGACACCAATCCGTTAACGCATGACCAACGAATTCAACTGGTGGAACCGCAATCCCGAGGAAGGGAAATATAAGGTCAAAGCCAAGATTCACGGCAGCGTGCTCAGCTTCACCCGCCACCAAGGTCACCACACGCGCTGGGAGGAACATCACCCCACCGACGATGATTTTGACCGCCTGCTATCGGATGCCGAAAAACGTGTCCCCCGCCGCCTCATCTCCCCTAAGCAGATGAAAGAAATCGAGCAGATCGTCGCCGCCGCCCGTCTAAAAGCCGACCGTTTCTGATCCCAGCGGGATTCAGTGATCCTGTAAGACGGGATTTGGACAAAGCGCTTGATCAACGGTTGACCAGCCCCGGGCTTGAATCGATCGGGCATCTGGCTCGCTCTGGGGTGGCCGTGTTACCCCGCCCTTTCACCACGGCCGTCCCCCTCTTCTTCGGGCGCTCCTTTTCTGTGTGATCATGAACCCGCTTTCTCGACGCGATTTGTTAAAATGGGGCGGTGCTGCTGCGGCGACCGCTGCATTTCCCCTCGCTTCCTCCGCGCTGGCTTCAGTCGACCGCGCCAACTGTGGCACGAGCCCACTCAAAATCACCAAAGTTGAGGCGTTTGTAGTCTCGACCGCTCAGCCGAAGGGTTCTCTCGCCGACACCGTGCAAATGACCCCGATTGGGGAAACCACCGGACGTCCCGGGATTGGCAATCGGCTTAATCACTCATTCCCCTCTCGGACCCCCGGCCACGGCTTCGACACCTTGGTTCGCATCACGACCAATCAAGGCATTATCGGTTGGGGTGAGGCCCACGCTCCCGTGGCACCTTCGGTTCACGTCAAACTCATCGAAGACCTGTTTGCCCCGATCTTGATTGGTCAGGACGCCCGCAATATTCTCCCTATTTGGGAAAAACTGTATTCCAGCCAACGCCTGCGCGGATACTCCAGCGGCTACTATACGGAATCAATCGCAGCTATCGATATCGCCCTCTGGGACATCCTGGGGAAATTCACGGAACTGCCGGTCTACCAATTGCTCGGAGGGAAATTCCGGGACAGTATTCCCACCTATCACG
>JABIRI010000231.1 GCA_018667915.1 Opitutaceae bacterium
CATCGAAAGCTTTTATAACCGTCGACGACTCCACTCCAGTCTTGGCTATCTTAGCCCCAATGACTTTGAATCCACCCATCAATAGAAACTAACCCCATCCACGTGTCCGTTTTTATGGGGCAAGCCCAGGGTGTTACTTGTTAACCCGGCGCAAAAGACAAAGATTCGGCGCCGACTCAAGGAGTAACGTTAAGTAAGCCCTTTAGGGTGATTTCGTGGGGCAAAAATACGGCATCACAATCCCTCAACTTCCCAACCCTTCCGATACGTGCGGCGCACAAACGCGTTTGCTTCAGGCACGTTGGTGAAGCGCATGCGGGCCGCATCCCAGTCCAGCTTTTGCCCGGGAAAGCGTAGGGCGATCGTGCCCATTAAGACCATCTCGGTGGACTGCGCCGCGTAGGGAAAGGGTGAATGGGTTTGACCCCCATTTTTGCCGAGCATGGCATCGACGAACTGCTCGTAATGATCTTGGGGCGTAAATTGGGCGGGCCGGACTTGGGCAAATTTCTCTCGAGGATAGAGACGCGGTCCACCGCGATGCACCTTCAACATCGCGCCGTTTTCCCCCAGCACCAGAGCTCCCTGCGTGGGCCACTCCCCTCCGTCGATATGTTTACGAAACTCATCCGGCGGATATTTTCCTCCATCCGACCACGTGAGTTTAATCGTATCGTCGGCCGTGAGATCGGTTCCGGGGTATAGGTATTCAACGACCTGCCATTGCGGGAAGGTTTCCCTTCGACGTTTGGGGTCAGCGGCCCATTCAGGGTCGACCTCGGCTTTCACGGAGAGCGGAATACTCAGACCAAGCGCGCGAAAGGGCATGTCCATGATGTGGCAGCCCATGTCGCCGAGCCAGCCACAACCAAAGTCCTGCCAACCCCGCCACCAAGTTGGATGGTAGACCCCTTCCACATAGGGTCTTTCAGGCGCAGTGCCCAGCCAAGCATCCCAATCAACGTGGGCCGGGACCGGATCGGAATGCTCAGGCCGAGGACCCATCGGGCGGTATTGGAGAGCCGGTTTGTTGGACCATAGGTAGACTTCTCGAATCTTGCCGATGGTTTCACTCCGGATCCATTCGACCCCAATCCGTTCAGCGGTCATCGACGCCAGCTGCGTTCCCATCTGGGTGACGAGGCCCGTCTCCGTTGCCTTCGCGCCGATCATGCGCGCTTCGTAAATGTCGTGAGTAAGCGGCTTCTGACAATACACATGATTCCCCTGCGAGAGCGCAGTCATGGTGATCGCCGCATGCATGTGATCGGGGGTCGATACATTCACGGAGTCGATCTCCTCCTGCTCGAGTAACTCCCTCCAATCTTGATAAAATTTGGCCTGAGGAACCAGCTCTTGCACCTTCTTGGCGCGGGCGGTGTCGATATCACAGATGGCAACAATCTCGACATCGGCATGCGCGGCGATCGCCGAGAAGTCCAAGAATCCCATGCCGCCGAGCCCGATACAAGCATGCCTGATTTTTCTGCTCGGATGGGGCATGGAGTATCCGGCCGGCAGAACCGAGGCCCCCAATCCAATGAGGCAAGACTTGGCGAGAAAACTACGACGATCGATATGCTCCATCACAGAAAACGAGTGGAATGAATCCAACGGCTTTTAACAACATGAAACCGGGCTGACAAAAGGGGTCATTTGACAGCTTCCTCTCAAGGAGCTGGCGACTGTTGACGGGCTCTCATCATCCGCAACTCATGTATATGACTCCACCGGATAAAAAATTGATTAAACGCGTGTTCCGGACACCCTTCTAGGCTCAGGTAACCACCCAATTTGACTCTTCTATCTCGTGGATAAAATCACCGCCCTCATTCGCTACAAGAATTCAGCCGAGACCCTGCTTGAAGTCTTAAAGGCGATCCACGCCCAGACCCGAGTGCCTGAGCGCATATTGGGAATCGATACCGGCTCGACCGATGGATCCAGCAATCTGTTGCGGGAAGCCGGCGCCGACATCGTCCAGTGGGACCAACCCTATCACGCGTCCAAGGTGCTTAATTTCGGGATCTCAAGCTGTGAGTCGCCTCTGATATTTTGCCTGAGCTCGCATACCGTGATGCACGAGCCGGACACCGTGCAACGCTTGGCCCGTGAACTCGAAGATCCCTCCGTATGCGCAGCGAGCGTTAAGTGGGATAAAGACCCCTACTACACCGACAAGGTCACGTGGTCGGAGCTGGTCGATAAAGGCATTAAATTTGGTTCAATTTATTCGAATAGCCTCGGTCTTTTTCGCCGAAGCCTGTGGCAGGAATATCCCTTCGCCGATGCGATGACCGGAATCGAAGACTACGACTGGGCTTTGCATCAGTTGAAGTCCGGACACGGCGTATCGCGCATTGAAGCGGACTTCAGTTATCAGCGAAACGGCCATAACCGAGAGATGGATTTTGCCGCCCGCGCTTTTCATTTAGCCAATCACTATGATTTGAATTTGAAATGGCTCGGGGTCGGGGGCGCGCTGCGTGGTCTCGTCCGTAATCTCCCGGGCATGCTACGCGGCGACAAGGTAGCAGCCACTGGTTTCCAAACCTGCAAAAATCGCTTACTCGGTAAGATTTTGTGGCGCCACTACGACCTCGGGAAAGACAAAAACACCTCCAAATAACGGGGCAAAAAAAGGAAGTTCCTCTCAGGAGTCGCTCAGTCCATTTGATAGACTTCGACGATGGCTTTGCCGGTTTCTCCGGCAGCACCGACCACCTGAACCGTGTAGCCTTGGCCCGCATCCAGTAAGACCACCATGGCTGCGTCTTTGCTTCCCGCCGTGAGGCTGAATGCCCCCAGCTCGTCAAAGGTCGCCGCCAACCCGGCATCCCAGTCATCGTTCTCTTGCAAGAAGGTGCCGTCCGCCCGGAAAAGCCGGATGCGGGGATCCGACAACATCCCCGGCAGGTTGTAGGCCGCAGTCAGTTCCGGCCCCACTCCGCGAATCAGCAACCGAATCTTACCACTGCCGCCCACGTAGAATCCCGCGGTCAACACGCCATCTCCCGAGCCTGTTTGGTGCAGGGCCGATACATTCACGAGCTGTGGCCCGGAGGCACTGGGGGAGACATCATACACTTCCCCCAAGACGATCCCCGCGGCGTCTCCCGTAATCTCCGAGGTATGCGGTCCACTCACGGCCACAATCAGGGCGGCGTCATCGCTGCCCACGGCAAACGGATAGGCTCCCAAGCTTGATGCGATTGCTTGAATATCATCAGCCACCCAGGTGCGATTGGTTCCTTTCACCGTTTCCCCGGCTCGAATTTCCAGCTCGGGATCAGGGACGAAGCTCAAACCGAATTCTTCCAGCACCGGCCCCCCCACTCGCGCCAGAACCTGTTTTTCGCCCCCCTCCACGACAAAGCCGAGTTTGAGGGTTTCCCCAACCGCCAAGGGAGCCCGGACGGACAGATTGGACAAAAAGCTGGCCGAGGTATCCACCGGCGTGTCGTCAACCGGGAGCTGAATGGTCTCATCGGCATTCAAGGTGCGCACCAGTTGGGTGGTGTTGCCATTGATATTCACCGTAATGCGGTGCTGGCCTTTGAATACGGTGCCCGAAAAATCTCCGCTGGTTCCCGTTGATCCTGCCAGGTCCGTCCACCACGTGCCTTTTACCCGATCCAACCACGCCTGGCCCGAAGGCTTGACCACCCAATTGTCCGGATCCGAATCATCGTAGAAGATGGCATTATCGCGCCAGTGCGTGCTGTCACGCATTCCCCACATGGTGATTCCCACCACCGCGGGATGCGCAAACGCCGCATCCATGATATTGGCGGTGACGGTGGCTTGGTCCGTCGTGGTCGCCGCGTTCCAAAACTCCGTATTTATGTCCAGTTCCGTAATCTCGAGTTCCAGTCCCGGCAGTCCGTCCGGGTGGTTGGTGGTCGGTGCCATGGGGGCCGACAACAGATCCAGACGACGGGTCACTTGCTCGCAGGTCAACATGCGGCCGATGTGGGCCTGCAGTCCGATTCCATCCACCTGCCCGGCGGCATCCCGAATCGCATCGACCAAGTTTTTGTAGGCGACGACGTCTTCATCATCCTCCTGCCAAAAATCGATGATGTTGTAATCATTGATGTAGAGGACGGCATTGGGATCCGCTTCCTTGGCCCGGTTGAACCAGGGCGCCACTTCCGTGGCGTGTTGCGCGATACTGTCGGAGTCATCAATCAACCGATCGATGATGAGTTCCGTTTCGTGGAAAGGTTCATTGTAGAGATCGAAGGTGACGATTCCGGTGTCCTTGAACGCGGTGTGGTAGTCCCTGATATGATCCAGCAACCGGGTGCGCATCTGCGTCCGGTCGGTCATGTTTTTAAAGTCGGTCGGAACCTGATAGGACGCTCCCCACAATGTCGCATGGCCGCGCAGCCGCAGACCGACATCACTATTGAAGGCGCGGAGCGCCAGCGCGCGTTGCACCATGTCCTGAGACTCCGCGATCGGGCGGGATTCAAACGGCCCCCATTTCATGTAATTCCCAAAAGTGGTCGAATTGAAATTACGCTGGAGAGCCTCAATCACCTTGGCGCTGTAGTTCGCATGTCCGGGCGTCAACTGATCAACGGTGATCGCCG
>JABIRI010000059.1 GCA_018667915.1 Opitutaceae bacterium
ACCTCGTCGCCAAGTCCCTCAACGTTCCCGTCTATCAACTGCTCGGCGGTGCCCAACGCGACCGCGTGGAATGCTTCGCCTGCATTCCCAACAACGCTCCCAGCGCAGATTACAAAGCGATGGCACAAAAACTGGTCGACACCAAGTGGACCTCCCTGCGCACCGGCTTCGCTGCCCTAGAGGGAGGCGACTACTCTTACACCGACCCCAACGACACCACTTACGATGTTCGCGCCGCTGGCGTGATCACCGCGCAAGGCGTCATGGATTGCCGCGAGGTTATGGGACCCGCGGCCATGATTGGATGCGATGTGCATCATCGTCTCACGGTCGCCGAAGCCGCGACCTGGTTGCAGCGTATACCTTCCGGCACCCTCGACTACATTGAGGAACCCATCCGCGACGAATCTCCCGAGGCCTACGAAGCGTTGCGCAGAATGACGGACGTGCCCTTTGCCATTGGTGAAGAATTTTCCAGCAAGTGGCAGTTCAAACCCTACATCGAGCGCAACATCCTGCAGTATGCCCGGATCGATGTGTGCAACGTCGGCGGACTCACCGAGTCCCTAAAAGTGGCCGCCATGGCCGAAGCCAATTACATCGATCTGCTGCTGCACAACCCGCTCGGTCCCATCTGCACCGCGGCATCCGTCCACCTCGCCGCGGCGTCGCCCAATTTTTCGCATCTCGAATCCCGCAGTTCCCCCACCGAAGACCTAGCCACCAGCGACGACCAAGTCTTCACCTCTCGCCTCCCCATGGAAGGCAACGGTTACCCACTCCCCACTGGCCCGGGCCTCGGGGTGGAAGTCAACGAAGACATCCTCAAAGCCGGCACCTTCAAGAGTTGGGAACCACCCCGCCTCTGGAAACCCGACGGGAGCTATACGAATTGGTGAGCAGCAGCGCTCACCCATTCGAAGTAACAAGACGCTGGCGCGTAAGTAACAAGTATCAGGTATCAAGTTCCAAGTTTACTGACCACTGGGGTCGACGTCGTTGACGCACTGCACGCGCGCCTTCGCTCGCAAAGTTCCGAACTCCAAGTAGCAAGTAACAAGAAATCAACCCCTTCCCCGCCCGCTCTACCAGCCCAACACCCCAAATCGTAATTCGTAAGTCGTAAATCGTAATTCCCCAAATGTCCGATACCCCTCCGACTCCCGCCGCGGCTCCAGCTACCCGCAAACGCTTCATCGTTCTCGCACTCCTTTTTGGCTGCGTGTGGATCAACTACATGAACCGCACCAACATCTCGATTGCGGGCACTACCATGCGGGACGACCTCGGGATCGATCCCCTCAAAATGGGGCTCATTTTCTCCGCCTTCAGTTGGACCTATGGCTGGCTGCAAATCCCCGGAGGGGCACTCGTCGATGTCTTCCGCACCCGGCGATTTTATTCGGTAATCATGTTCTTCTGGTCAGCGATGACCGTTCTGACGGGCTTCGCTAATTCCCTCTTCTCCTTGATCGGCCTGCGACTCGGGCTCGGACTTTTCCAAGCTCCATCCTATCCCGCTCACAATAAAATAGTGACGCGTTGGTTCCCGACCAACGAACGCGCCACCGCGATCGCCGTCTACACCTCGGCCCAATTCCTCGTGCTCGCGTTCATGCCGATCATCTTCGTGGGATTAATGAATACCGTCACGTGGCGCGGGTTATTCATCATCACCGGCATCGTCAGTATTCTGGGATCGTTCGTGATGTATATGCTGTATCGGGATCCCAAGGACCATAAATCCGTCAACCAAGCCGAGCTTGACTACATCGAAGCCGGCGGCGGTCTCGTCCACGACGGTGGCGATGCCAAACCGGATACACCCAAAGAGAAATTCAACTGGGGCGATCTGGCGGAAGCCTTCAAACACCGAAAACTCTGGGGCGTTTACATCGGTCAATTCTGCCTCGGGTCCCTCTTCGTCTTTTTCCTCACGTGGTTCCCGTCCTACCTGAAAGACACGCGCGGACTCACCCTCGAGTCGATGGGTTGGTGGGTCATGATCCCGCCGCTTGGAGCCTTCGTCGGGGTTCTCCTGTCCGGCTACATATCTGATCTCTTGATCAAACGTGGCGTTTCCCCCGGCACATCCCGCAAGATCCCCGTGCTCTGCGGCATGGTGCTCGGTTCGTCCATCATCGGCGCGAACTACACCGACAGCACCGGAGTGGTCGTGCTCTTCATGACGATTGCCCTATTCGGTAACGGCCTCGCCTCGATCGCTTGGGTGTTCATCTCCTCCATCGCCCCGATCCGTTGTATGGGACTCGTCGGCGGAGTCTTTAATTTCATCGGCAACCTGGCAGGAATCAGCCTGCCGATCATCGTGGGCTACCTCGCGCGCGACGGTAACTTCGAGTCCGGCCTCATCTACATCGCCATCGTCTCCATCATCGGCTTCTGCAGCTATCTTTTCTTAGTGGGAAAAGTAGAGAGAATCACCTGACGGAAGTAACAAACCTTCGGAAGTCCCAAGTAGCAGATAACAAGTATCAAACGCGCCTGGGCGCGAAGTAATAGATTCCATGTAGCAAGCATCAAGATATCGGTCAGTTGATCAGATCCTTTTCTTTCTCCCCCAGGCTGACCGGCCCTCCACTCTGTATTAACCTGTTAACTCATCCCGATCCCGGGCATTTGTAGTATATCCCTCTGACCGACCGCTACCCCATGTCTCGTTTTCGCTCCACCTTCGCCCTACTCGGGACGCTTTTCATTACCTGCTTGGCCTCCGAAGCCGAGCAGCGACCCAATGTGCTCTTCATCGCGGTCGACGATCTCCGGCCCGAGTTTGCTGCCTACGGTGCCGACCACATTTCGTCGCCTCATCTGGACAAATTTGCCGGCGAGAGTGTGCGTTTCGACCGCGCGTATTGCATGGTGCCGACCTGCGGTGCATCTCGCGCCAGTATGCTCACGGGAGTGCGCCCCACCGCGACCCGTTTCGTTTCCTTCACCGCTCGCGCGGATGAAGAGGCACCTTGGGCCAAGACCCTCAATACTCACTTCCAAGACAACGGCTACCGCACCGGATCACTGGGTAAAGTTTTCCACGCCGCGGCCGACAACGCCGCCGGTTGGACTGATAAACCGTGGCGCCCCCAACGCGGCCACTATCAATTGCCCGCGAACGTCGCCCGCACCGACCAGAAACTCCGTGGACCGCCCACCGAGTCCGCCCCCGTGCCGGACGATGCTTACGGTGATGGCGTCGTCGTCAACCAGGCTGTCGAACGTCTGCAAGACCTGGCGGCAAACGATGATCAACCGTTCTTCCTCGCGGTGGGATTCTACAAACCGCACCTGCCTTTCGTCGCACCGCAGAAGTATTGGGATCTCTACCCACCTGAATCGATAAAACTGCCCGACAACTACCAGGTGCCGGAAAATGCCCCCGCCGAATCTCATCACACGTGGGGAGAACTACGCGCCTACCAGGGCATCCCGAAAAAAGGGCCGATCACTGATGCGACCGCCCTCAATCTCATTCGCGGTTACTACGCGTGCGTGAGTTATACCGACGCGCAGGTCGGCAAGGTCCTCAACGAACTCAAACGGCTCGGTCTCGCGGACAATACCATCGTCGTCCTCTGGGGCGATCACGGCTGGAATCTCGGCGACCATACCTATTGGAACAAACACAGCACCTTTGAGTCCTCCATGCGTATTCCACTCATGGTGCGCGCACCCGGCATCAAAGGCGGCACCCACACCGCCGGCCTTACCGAGTCCATTGATATCTACCCCAGCCTGTGCGAACTCACCGGCTTGCCGATTCCCGAAACGGTGGAAGGTAAAAGCTTCGTGCCTCTATTGCGATTTCCCGAGCGTCCTTGGGCCGAAGCTGCCGTCGGCCGATTCGTTCGCGGCGATACCATTCGAACCGCTGACTATCGCTACACCGAATACCGCGACGATCGCGGCGCCGGACCTCGCAAGTCTGACATGCTCTACGACCACCGCACCGACCCCTTGGAGAATATCAATATTTCCCAAGAACCCGCACACGCCGAGATCGCCGCAGCGCTGAACCAAGCCCTGCAAGCCGCGAAAAGATCGACTGTTTCCGGGAAGAATTCTTCTCCCTAAAAACGATCTGGCCGCCGTTAATAAGCTTCATCGACCGCTCGCCCTAGCGGCCATTGACTGAGTTAAGCGATCCGATGACGAATCACGGATATTGAGAACCTTAGTCCCCATTAGAGTTTTTTCGATCATCTGGCTGGCGACAGTGGTGTCTGCGGCAGCCGAGACCATGTATGCCCAGATCGAAGTAAATCCGCCGTATAAGGTTGAGATCTACACCGCTATATTTTGCGGACACTGCAAGGCCGCGAAACAGCTACTCGACGACGCCGGTATCCCTTACACCGAGGAAGGCATCATCTTTAACGGAAAGAATCACCGAGAGATGTTGAGCCGAACTATTGGTGAAGACGGCGCTCCTCGAATTTTCATCAATAATCACTACATCGGAACTCGGCGTGATCTCGACGAATTCAAAGCCGAAACTCTATCCGCTATTTCATCCGAAACGCCCACCCGCATTCGAATTAAAGTTTCTCAGGTCACGCCATCAGAGTGAATCACAAACCTTGACCAAAAATCTCTAACGTTGATCCGAATCCTTAAACCGAAATAGTCACACTCATGATCAAATTCGTGATGTGCCTCACCCGTCGTTCAGATTTAACCCGCGCTCAGTTTCAAGATTACTGGCGCGATCAGCATGGTCCCTACTTCATGAAGAATGCGGACATCATGCGGGCCAAAAAATACGTGCAGTCCTTCACCGTAGATACACCGCTGAACGACGGACTCAGAGAATCCCGCGGTATGCTACCAGAGTATGATGGCGTCGCCGAAGTCTGGTTCGAATCCGAAGAGGACTTGATGGCAGGCATGAGTTCACCCGAAGGCCAGGAACTCGGTGCTGCATTGCTCAAGGATGAGGGCAACTTCGTCGATCACGCCAAGTCCTCCGCCTTCATCGTTCGCGAAGAAGAATTATAGGAATTTCGTCACGTAAAAACACTCCACGATGAACGTTCGAAACATCACTCCGATACTCAACGTTTCCGACATGGATGCGTCGTTTACCTGGTTCAAAAACCTCGGCTGGACGGCGAACTGGGAATGGGGAGAACCCGTTGATTTCGGCTGTGTCGGTTCCGGGGAGTGCGAAATTTTCCTGAGTCTCAATGGTCAAGGGGGCCGGGGCAAAGGCACCAATACCACGACGTTCAAAACCAAGGGAGACGATTGTTTGGACAAGGGCGTGTGGCTTTCGGTTTGGGTAGAAAACGTCGACGAAATTCATCAACTGGCACTCGACCAAGGCATAGAGGTCGTGTGCGAGCCTGAGGACATGCCCTGGGGTATTCGCGAATGTCATTTGCGCCATCCCGACGGCCACGTCTTCCGGGTGAGCAAAGCAACCTGCTAAGGCGGGGAATTTACTTCATGGTGGCCCCTCGCGTGGGTTCGTTGATCGCAGAATCCTCCGCGAAACCAACCGATCTTTCTTCGCTTCGTTACGAGATACATTTCAGAACTCATTCTGACTGTTACGCCGCCCGTGGCAGATCTCCAAATCAAGCGACAGTGATTACAGCGAGATAGACTCCGGCGAGGGCTTTAAATCGGAGCCCCGTGGTTCCCCTGATAAGCGTTCCCTCACTGAGTTCTACCTCGTTTGCGCTACCGGACCCCGAGCAAAGGTAGGCAAGAAATTCCCCCTCCCAGTCGGCAGTTCCCCCATCATCCAATAAGGCGATATCAATTTGAGTCGCCGCCGTGATGGGTGACTCATTTTCAATCCCGCCGTAGATTCTCGTCACCGTTCCTGGGGCGGGAGAAATATGATGGTATGAGGCAGCACTCCCCTCGGTTTCAGGAGTCACCCACAATTGAATCAATCGATTCCACTCATCGTCCGGATTTCCCTCATTGTGACGGAACCCTTCCCCACCTGCTCTTTGAATCTGCACGTCCGGAGCTTGTAGATATTGACCGTCCTCCAGGGAGCCGCCATGTGAAAGTCGCCCTTTCACCATCGCAGTAATCACATCGATTTCATGATGAGGATGTAGTCCGGTATCTCCGCGAGGTTCGAATCTGGCATCAGCAAGATAAACGAAGTTTCCCAACCCGGCCCAGCCGGACTGACCCGCACCAAAGACTCGCGGCTCAACGACCAAACGGTGCTCACGCAAGCCGGCAAACCCGCCTTCGGGGAGTTCGTTGTGGCGCAGAATTTCAATATTGGCACTCATGGTATTATTCGATGGCTGCGTAGAGTTCACCGAGAATGGGCATAATTTGAGGACCCGCCCCTTCGGACCAGTCAGCCACCATTTCGGACATGATTTGAATCGTGGAAACGATACTGCCACCCGCCTGTCGGATTCGGTCGAGCGCCAACGCGTCCGACGTCGGCGTCGCCGATCCCGAAGCGTCGGCAACCACCTGGACTTCATAGCCCTCGCTCAGGGCACTGAGCGCAGGATAGACGACACATACTTCGGTCAGGAGACCCGCGATTATCAACTTACGTTTCCCCGTCGCCTCCACGGCCGCCTTGAAGTTGGCATCATCAAAGGCATCAACAATCCCGGACCGTTTAACTCGTCGCTCAAATTCTTCAGGCATTATCGCCTCAAACTCGGGGAATAATGGCCCTTGAGCATTATCCTCCATACTACTGGTCATCACGGTGGTCATCCCCACCGCCGCAGCCGATTTGGCCAGAGCAAGTGTGTTTCGCTTCACTTCTGATTTCGTGGACGAGTGCATCCAATTGATCGTTCCAGTTTGGTGATCGATGAGGAGCATTGCTGCGTTTGCTGAATTCCAACGTTCGTAGGCCATAATTATCGGTATTGTTTTGAAGTGATTGGATTGTCGGAGAACGAAATCCTTTACGTCCGATCTCAATGAATTATACGTCACTTTTCGTCAAGTAGGCACAATTTTGTGCAGTAGTTACTAAAAAGAAACTAATGGAGAAGAAATCTGAAATATCTCACGACTGTCCTGTGGCCGAAGCCTTCCAGATAATCGGAGGAAAATGGAAGCCGATGATTATTTACTATCTCAAAGACGGCACGAAACGCTTTGGGGAATTGAGGCGTTTGATTCCAAACGCGTCACAAAAAATGCTGACATCACAGCTTCGCGCCTTGGAGCGTGATGGTCTCATTCACCGTGAGATATTCAGACAAATTCCACCTCGGGTGGATTACTCACTGACTAAACTGGGTAAAACACTCCAACCCATATACAAGAAATTGGATCTGTGGCTTGAGACTCGCGAAGAAGAAGTTATCCGAGCCCGAACAGCCTTCGATCAGAGAACGTAGTTCCTCCAATTATAGATCGAATACCAATTGGTTTAGGAATCGAATCGAGCCGCTACTCAGAATTGGCTCTCCATCCGTTGGGTAATCCGAAGGTTCGCCTCACGCATCTGATCCACGTGTTTAGCGTCGGGGTTTTCCATCTCGTCGAGCAGGCCACGGCGACGGGCTTTATTCCTTTGGTAGGCCCCGCAGAGGTGAAAACCGATACAACCGGGGTTGGCGTGCAGCGCCTCGAGTGTTTCGGCATACCACGGGCCGTTGTTGGAATTGAAATCACCGGTTGATTTGATCCGCACCCCCGCAGCATCCGCCAGCAATACGGGCTTACCCGTGCGGTTATGCCATTCAGCGAGATGTTTCACCGGGTCTCGAAAATCCTGAAAGGACAACACGTCCACGAAGGGTAAAGCCGCATCGACGACTTCATCGGCAATCAGGGCGTTAGCTTCGTAACGATCGCCGAGGATCAAGTGATGCGGATCGTGGCGGCGAATCGCATCATGCGTCGTGCGATAGTATGCATCGGCCAGTTCCTTTAACTCCCGTCGTCCCGCCGCCGTTTTTAATCGCTCCGGGTCGAAGATAGGACCGCGCCATTCATTATCCGGTCGGTCGTGCACCCAGGTCGGGCAATCGCTGTAAAAGTATCCGATCAGATTGCGCTCTTCCGCGAGCTCCGCGCAGTGCGACCTCGCCACGTAGTCGCACCACTCCTGCCAATCCTTGCTTCGGAAATCATAGTGCACCGTGTGTTTCTCCCATTGATGCGATTCGGTGAACGGCAACAGGTGGCAATACGGCATATCCAATGCCCGATATTCATCCACCGTAAAAGCCCGGGAATGTTGCCACTTTTTAACCGTCACTTCCTGCACCCAACCGACCGTATTAAATCCCCAGTCTCTGAGATTCGGCGTCACGGACTCTTCGATCCACTTGATCGTGCTGCCGTCATATTTCTCCCGCCAGATTTCGATATTCTCCGGGTAACGCAGACTCGCCGGATCGATATGATTGAGTCCCATGGTGAAAAACGGTTTTTCACTAGGATCAATCAGCCACCAATGGTCCTTCCGCTGCCCCAACGTGAAGAATCCGTGGGGATCACTTTGGGTGGTCAGGGCCGCAGAAGCCGCAGTGAGATTCAGTGCGCCGAGCCCCACTCCCGCCGACCAAGCTACACCGCTTTTAAGAAACTGTCGACGATCCAAGGAAGAGCTCGAGTCAGAGGAATGTGAAGCCATGGCAAATAAAGTCAGGTCGACACTCACTTGAGCGTGATCACGGGTTGCGGCAAATCGCGCCCGGGGCGCGGCACACGTTCGTGGAGTTTGGCCCGGTAGAGCGCGAGGGTTTTGGCATGGGCCGGATCTCCCGCGAGGTTGAACCACTCGCGCGGATCAACGGACGTGCGATAGAGTTCTTCGCGGCCGTTCTCGTAGCGGATGTAGCGCCAGCCTTTTGCTCGCAGCGCATAACTTTCACTGCCGGGATCATAACGCGCGCGCCATTTGTAGAGCGCGGTCAATGCTTCGTCCGGCCCCGTCCACTCGCCGGCATCCGGATCGACAAAAAGTGGTTTAATACTGTGTCCATCGAGGGGATGCCCCTGATCGTTTTTACGCGTGTCTCCTTCCATGCCGCAGAGATCCACCATCGTTGGATAGAGGTCGACCAACGACACCGGTTGATCCGTCACACTGTCTTCTTTCGCGACCCCAGGAGCGCGCACGATGAGCGGCACGCGGGTGCTCTCCTGCCACAGGGAATTTTTATAAAGGTAGTCCTTCTCGCCCATGCCCCAACCGTGATCACTGGTGAAAATAATGACCGTATTCTCGCGCAGTTCACTGCCATCGATCACATCCAGAATTCGACCAATCTGCTCGTCCACCGATGCCACGCTCGCAAGGTAGGCTTGGATGAACCGACGCAGGCCTTCGTCATCGTTCGGGTAAGACGCGACCAGGGTTTCATACAGACGACGGCCCATGTCCTCGGAGCGCGCCGGATTCGGCTCAAACCCACCGAGCAAGGTGCGCACCGAACGGGCGTGCGTATCGTCAATATCATCCGGCCGAATGTCGGGCAGTGCAATCGACTCCAAGGGGAACATATCGAAGAAGCGCTGCGGCACGATGAGGGGGGTGTGCGGACGCATGAATCCCACGCCCATGAAGAAGGGTTTGTCCTGATCGCCCGCTGAGAGTTGCTGCAGATTCGCCACCGCCCAATCGCCGTTCACTTCGTCAGCGGTCTGATCGCGATCCGTCTGAGAATCGACGCGCAACGTGCGGCGCTCACCCCACGGCCCGGTGACCCAATGCAGGGGTTTACCTTCGGGACTCGTGCGTCCCTCCAAACTCACCAGCGCACCGAATGACCCGTCGACCGCTCCGATATGACTAAACGGCGCATTAACGTCAGGATGCGCAATCTGCCGCTCACCATCCCAAGGAAACGGGCCGTAGTCGGCCGTGTTCGCAAATTCTGACCACTCGCTGCGCACGACGTGGTGCATGAGTTTTCCCGTGCCGAGCGTGTGGTAACCGTTCGCCCGGAAGTGGTCCATGAAGGTGCGGGAATTCTTCAATACCCCGTAACCATCCCAGCGATTGAAACCATAACAGCCCGAGTTATGCGGGTAGATCCCGGTAAACATGCTGGCGCGCGATGAGCCGCAGATCGGGATGTTCGTATGCGCCTGCCGGAAGGTCACCCCACTTCGAGCCAACCGAGTGAGATTCGGCGTATAGGCCTGCGGATGTCCGCCCAACGGTTCGATGTAATCGTTGAGATCATCACACATGATCAAAACGACGTTAGGACGATCAGTGTCGGCGATGGCTACTTCAGCCGCAAAAACGCTAACCCCGAAACAAACCAGGCTCCGAACGAATTTGAGTGATCGACTGTAAATACTAGGTAGGGCGGTCTCGCCGAGACCGCCGGTTTCAGTTTGCTGGATTCCCTCCGCACTGAGGCGCGCTCGACGAGCACGCCCTACCTCTAACCCCGTGTGACTATAATAATTCATGTTCATTCCATCGACTTACGGGCACGTTCGACCCACTTCTCGTATTCAGGCCGGTCTTTCCACGCTTCAAAATATTCCTGATACTCCGGCAGCTCGATCCAGAACACGCCATCTTCGCGGCCAACGGGGTCGGGCAGCACGTGCCCTTCCGAATAATCACCGACTTCGACACTCGCTTGGCGTGAGCGGTTAAACTCGTCCCAAAGCGTGCGCATGCGGGCGGCCTGTCCGGGGAATTCTTCAGTCAATTCCTTCGTTTCCGTCGGATCTTTCGCGAGGTTGTAGAGTTCAAATTGGCCACTCTCCACGTCGGGGGCGACGAGCTTCCAATCATCATCAATGATAGCCGCTCCCTCCAATCGCTTAAATGGAATCGGTCGGTCGCGCGGCTCCCGATCCCCTTCAAAAACAGATACCAGACTCTTGCCGTCCAGTGGCTGAACATAGACGGACTCGTTCAGTCCCACGATCTCACCGATCGTTGGAAAAATATCCATCGTCACTGCGGGAGTGTTGGACACTTGGCCCGCTTCAATTCCGTTTGGCCATTCCACTAATCCCGGCACGCGAATGCCGCCTTCGTAGACTTGGTTTTTGAAGCCACGCAGACCGCCGACACCCAGAGATCCGGCGAGAGCGAGTCCGCCATTATCGCCGTTGAACCAGAGGATCGTATTGTCGGCCACGCCGAGCTTCCGGAGCCCGGTCCGTAACGTGCCCATAGCGCGATCCATCGCGACGAGTTCGGCCATCTGGTGACGTTCGTCATCCGGCAAATGTTCAAATCCTGCTTCGTCCTCGGGGAACGACCGGAAGGGACTATGCGGGGTGCCAAACCATATCACGGAAAAGAACGGACCGTCCTTCTCTTCCGCCATAAACTTCAATGCTTCGGACACGGCGACCTCGGAGGAATCGCCTTCGAACTCCTCGAACTCGCCGTTGCGGCTCATGATGGGATGCAGATCAAAAAAATTGGTGACCGACACCCACGTATCAAAACCGAAGACGCCGGGGTGCAGCGGATCCTCGGCGAAGATCGGAGCGCCCGGCCCGCGCAGTCCGTTAAGATGCCACTTCCCAAAATGGCCCGTCGCATAACCCGCGCCTTTAAGCGCCTGGGCGATCGTCTTCTCCTGACGACGCAGCGGATAACCGTGGGTCTGCACTCCGGTGCGGTCATTGCTGCGACCGGTGAGCAAGGTAGCGCGCGTCGGCGAGCAGTTGGACGCTCCGGCGTAGAACCGATCAAAACGAATCCCGGCGGCCGCCATCGCGTCGAGATGGGGCGTTTTAAGTAGCGGGTGGTGGTTGTAGCCGGTTTGCCCCCAGCCTTGGTCGTCCGACATGACCAGCACGACATTGGGACGGTCAGCGGCACGGCCAAAAACCGCAAATGCCAACAATAATAGTCCCGTAAGCCCACGGGCCACGGAGAGAGGAAGGGGTAACATTCTCATGGGGTTCAAAACGACAGAACAAAAACACGATGCGCG
>JABIRI010000058.1 GCA_018667915.1 Opitutaceae bacterium
GCCGCCCCTCCGCTCTCTTCCGTGCGATCGTGCTGTCTGCCACGTTTCAAAAAACCCGTCACCCAAACCTCACCCATCTCTAAAGTCATGCCCCTTACCCCTCCGCTTAATCGTCGGCATTTCCTGAAAGGCCTTGGTGCCAGCATGGCCTTGCCGGCCTTCCACTCATTGGTGCCCAATTCCCTCATGGGCGCTGCCAACGCGCGTGCCGCGGCGACGACCGCGACCGGCGCGCCTTTGCGCACCGCCTTTGTCTTCTTCCCCAATGGCGCCATTCCCAACCTGTGGTGGCCCGAGGGCGGCCTAACTGACTTCCGATTCAACGAGACGCTCCAGCCTCTCGAATCGATGCGTTCATCTGTCCAAGTCCTAAGTGGTCTGGACCAACTCAATGCCAACCCAGGCAAAGATGGCGGCGGCGATCACGCTCGCGGCAACAGCGTATTCCTCACCGGCGTCCGCATCAAAAAGAGCGCCACCGACATCCGCGCCGGCGTTTCCATCGACCAAGCCATTGCCCGCGAAGTCGGCCACACCACTCGCTTCCCTTCGCTGGAAATGAGCTGTGTCACCAATCGCCGCACCGGCACCTGCGACACCGGTTACTCCTGCGCCTACCAATACAATCTCGCTTGGAAAAGTCCGACCAATCCCATGACTCCCGAGGCCAATCCGCGACGGGTCTTCGAACGCCTCTTCGGCGAAGGCGAACACGGTGAACGTTCCGCCAACACCCAGCGGCGCATGGCCAACCATCGGTCAATTTTGGATTTCGTAATGACTGACGCCCGTCAAATGCAGGACCGTCTCGGGCATGCTGATCGCGAAAAGCTCGACCAATATTTAACCGGCATCCGGGAGGTCGAACAACGCATCGAAAACATCGAACAATTCGGCGCGACGACCGACCCCGATCTCTCCACTCCTGCTGGCGTTCCGCTCACTCATGGCGAACACATGGATATCATGTATGACATGATGATTCTCGCGTTCCAAACCGACTCCACCCGTATCGCCACCTTGATGACCGCCCACGACGGCGACAATCGATCACACGAGGAGATTGGCATTCCGGAAGGTCACCACGAACTCACCCACCACCAGAATCGCCAGGACCGCATCGACAAGGTCGCTCGTATCGATCGGTGGTATGTCGAAAAGTTCACCCGCTTCCTGGAACGTTTGGAGAATGTGCAAGACGTCGATGGTCAATCGTTACTCCACAACTCGATGATCGTCTTTGGTAGTGGTAACGCCGACGGCAATCGCCATAGCCATGACAACCTCCCGTTTGTTTTGGCGGGCCACGGGGGCGGAAAGCTCACTCCCGGCCGTTACGTGAAAAACGGCTCCCAACCGGCCACGAATATGTTCCTCAGTCTAGCCGACAAGATGGGCGTGCAGAACCTCTCCCGACTCGGCGATTCGACCGGATTGCTGTCGACGATCTGATCACCCCTTATCCCCCATCACATGCGTCTCTTTAAATCGCGCTGCCGGTTAAGCACCGGTGTCGCGACCTTCATCGCCCTATTCAGCAGTTCGTTCGTTTCCGGCGATCCGCCACCGGCTCCGCAATTGATACCTAAACCGGCTGAATCGTCAGAGGCCGTGTATCAACCTCAGGCTCTCATGACCGGCGGGACGGTGATCCCCCTATTTCCTCCCGACTCGCCATTTCGCAATTCCGCCCGACTTCATGAGGCAGAGATCTATGAGATGCACGGCCAGGTTCCTGGCCGCATTCAGCGCCTCAAAAACGTCCACAATCCTTCGATCGAAATCCACCCGGTCGAGCGAGGCAGCAATACCGGAGCCGCGATCATCCTCATGCCAGGTGGCGGCCACCATCACCTCGGCGTTGCCGCCGCCGGCACGGACATGGTCCCCTATTTTTATAACTATGGCATCACCACCTTCATCCTGCGCTACCGCCTGCGCGATGATGGCTACATCGCCGAAGTCGACGCCGTAAACGACGCATTGCAGGCGATTCGTTTGATCCGGTCGCGAGCCGCCGAATGGGGCATCGACCCGCTCAAGATTGGCGTGTTCGGCTCCTCCGCCGGGGGCGAGGTGGCAACTGGCACCGCGCTAAATTACTCGAATTTCGACACCACATACCGAAGCACCGATGATCCACTCGCTGGGGTTTCATCACGTCCTGACTTTGTCGGCCTGCTCTATACCGGCCCTTCAGACCTTACCC
>JABIRI010000130.1 GCA_018667915.1 Opitutaceae bacterium
CGAATGCGTTTCTAGTCGTTGCGGGTGGCGTGATATTAGGGTTGGGAGTGTGGCGCTGGCGTGATTCCCGTGGTATTGGGGCTGTAGTGATGGTGATGGCTCTGTTCCTCCTATCGCCAGAGTTGAAGGCAGATGCCGTAATCGACGATTCGGCGAATTTACTTCGGGGCCGTGAAGTCTACATCGGAGAAGGCTGTATTCACTGTCATTCTCAATATATCAGGCCAAACTCGGTGGACGAAAGTCGATGGGGACGCCCCGAGCGGGTGGATGTTTCCCCGCCGCTGTATGGCAATCGCAGGCAAGGGCCGGATTTGGCGACACTGGGACTACGGATGCCGGTGCCGCAGTGGCAAAGGGAGCACTTGATCAATCCACGAAAGTTTAATCCCCGTTCGCGCATGCCGAGTTACGCTTATCTGTTTGATGGAGACGGTGAGCGCGGCGAAGCTCTGGTCGCTTATTTGGTCAGTCTGGGCAGAAAATTAAAAATATGAAAATTCTGGTCGTTGAAGATGAACGCAAAGTGGGCCAATTCGTGGTTCAGGCACTCACGGAGCAAAGTTACACCGTGAGGAAAGTCGGCACGATGGCTGCGGCACACGATGCCGTCGCGGAATCTCCCTATGATGCGATTGTTTTGGATCTGGGTCTGCCGGATGGTGATGGCCTCCAACTTTTAAAAGAGTGGCGACAAAATGGATTTGATGAGCCGGTGCTGATCCTCAGCGCTCGGGATTCGGTGACCGATCGGGTGGAGGGGTTAAACTTGGGGGCGGACGATTATCTGCCCAAGCCCTTCAGTGTCGACGAGCTGCTCGCGCGGTTGAGATCTTTGATGCGACGCCGATCAGGCTCGGTGCAAGTCACGGTGCTTGAACGTCATGGATTACGGCTCGATTTGCTTGCTCGTGAATTGAAGGTGAATGGCGAACCGGTAGAGTTGACCAACCGCGAATTTGCCTTGTTGGAACTCTTTATGCTCAACCCCGGCCGCGCTTTAACTCGCACCTTGATCGCGGAGAAAGTGTGGGAGGCTCCCTACGATATGGAGACGAATCTTATCGATGTGTATGTCCGGCGATTGCGCCAGAAATTGGAAGGCATCGGCGGAGAAAACTATTTCAAAACCATGCGGGGAACGGGATATAAACTGCTGTGAACACGCTGACTTTCAGGACAACAGCCTGGTTCGCATTGTTGGTCACCGTCACGATCGGCGCGGTGTTGGGCGTGGGCGGATGGTTGCTCAATCGGCAAATGATCGCCGGGCTCGAATTGCTGCATGTGGTTGAAACGAAGGAGTTGGCCGAATTGTTGGGCGATGATCCGGCGATCTCGGATGCCGAAGTGCGGGATCGCCTGGAGCACGATGTCGACGACGATGCCGAGCTTTTTCTCATTCAAATCCACGATACGAACGGGCGAATACGATTTAGGTCCGCTAATTTGGGTGATTATATCCTTCCCGATTTGAGCGGAGTAGACCTTCACCGCACGATTACGGTGCCGGGCACCGGGCTGGTTAGAATTTCTGAGTCGAATGGCACGAATTGGCATATCCAAATCGCCTCGAGATTGGAGCCCAATCAACGGGTTCTAAAGGAGTATATCAAGATTGCTAGTTTGTTGGTCTTGGTTGGGGCATTGATCTCGGTGGGATTGGGCTGGGTTTTTAGTCGGGTGACTTTGGCTCCGATTCGAGCGATTGCCGAAACCGCCGGGCGAATCGGTGGCAATAATTTAGGGGCGCGAATCGAGGTGCCTCCGGGACGAGATGAATTGGTGGCACTCACCCGACTGCTCAATGAAGCATTTGACCGTATCGAAATTGCGTTTGGCCAGGTCCGGCAGTTTACCGCTGATGCATCCCATGAATTGAAGACACCTTTAGCACTGATTCGGCTCAACGCGGAGAAGCTGCATTCGCGTTTGGAGCATGACGACGAGTCGGCGAACGCCTCAGCCGAGATTTTGGAGGAGATCGATCAATTGCACCAGATCATTGAACACCTCCTGTTTTTATCCAAAGCCGACAGCGGGGTGCTGCGCTTGGAATTGGAAACACTGTCGTTCCCGGAGTGGCTGGACGCATGGAGTGGAGATGCTCAAGTCTTGGTGGAAGATGGCGGACTTCGTCTAGACTTGCAGATTGAGGGCCAAGGTCCCGTGTGCGGGGTTTCTAGTTTGTTGCGCCAGGTGCTGTTCAACCTGCTGACCAATGCACTCAAGTTCAGTCCGCCGGCGGGGCGGATTTCGTTGCAGATCGTGCGGAGTTCCGAGTCTTGGCGGTGGACCATTGAGGATGAGGGCCCTGGATTGCCTGAGGCTGAACTGACCCGAGTGTTTGATCGATTTGTGCGTTACGAGAGATGCGAATCTGAAGCCTCCCGACCCGGCCACGGGCTGGGGCTAGCGATCTGCCGCAGTATCATTGAACTACATCAAGGTAAGGTTTTCGCCGAAAACCGTAAAGATCGCACCGGGCTCAGAGTTGTGGTGGACTTGCCCGTCGATCCGGAAACTTAAGCGCAAAGAGAAGGAGTAGGCGGTCTAATTGAAAAGCCCGCCAAGATCGTGCTTCGGATCCATAAATCGGATACGTGAAATACGATTATCGTCGCCGAATTCGAGCACCGTGAGTTTGCCATTTTGGGTGGGGATACGATCGAGCAAGTGTTCGTCATCACCGAGTAAAATACGGTGGGGATATTTCTTCATCTTGGGCAATGCGAACAGCCGACCCACGCCGGGCATACCATAAATATTGGCCAGGAACTTGGCTTGGTGCTCCTCCAGATAGTTGGCCCCTTTTTCGGCGAAGAAGCGGTTGGCATCTTTTCCGTTCCCCATGGTGAAACTGATTATAAGATACTTGGTGCCGGTTGCCGGGGAAACGCGCACCGTTTTCTCATGTTGGTCGCTGATGCTGAACGCCGTAAAATTGTCCCCCACTTCGTAAAGATCGGGTTCCTCAGCTTGCGCCGCGAGGACCAGTCCGAAACTGAGAAGAAAGGGAATGAAGAAGCGTCGGTGGACGTCGGAGGCGGTAAAATTCATGGCGTTATGGGTATTGAGTCGGGAGCAGAAAGGGGACGTGAGCGTGGGAGGGGATGGTCTAAACTCAGTGCAGAAGCATCGACTCTTTCTGTGATCCATCCTGCTCCATAATTAGTAGGTTGGTTGGGTGATTATCGCAGAAGTGGATTAAACCAACGTGAATCAAAAATGAATTTTTGTTCACAATCGAAAATTTTGCCACCGCCTGGGGGAGCGTACAAATTACCCTCACCCGGAACCCGTAGCGCGAGTAAACTTTACGAGAGAGTGCGGATCAGCCTATGTTTACGCCATGCTTCGCCTCTCACCCCGTCCGGCCTGCTGGGCCGTTCTGTCTGCTCTCATCGCCGGTGTTGGATTCGCCAATACCATTACTCATGGCCCGATGCTTGGGCATGTGACCGAAGACTCGGTGCGGGTCTGGGCTCGCACTTCGGATGCAGGGTCGTTTGCCGTGCAATATGTAGAAGCGAACGAAGCAGGTCAGGTGAATTGGGAGCACGCGACGATGAGCGAGCAGGTGCCGACTGCTATCGACAACGACAACACGGGATGGACCACGCTCACAGGACTCACTCCGGGCAAAAAACACTACTACCGGGTTTGGGCTTACAATGGACAACTCGGGGAGGGTGGTTCGTTCCACACGCTGCCCGCGGCAGACCAGTATGCGAATCCGGAGTATAATCCACTCGGCCTCTTTAACTACCGCTTCGAGTTCGGTTCCTGCGCTTCACAGAATCCGGCCAACGGCATTGGCCCGAGCTTGCCGGCCTACGATACGTTGCTGCGCGAGGTGAAGGACAAGGTGCTCTTTGCCGTAATGAATGGCGACTGGCTCTACGAGGAGGCACGGGACTACCCGGTGGATAGTTGGGTCGAAGATCTTGAGATTTCGGCTGACGACGTCCCGCCCAACGTGGTCTTTGCACCGACCGTAGTCGGAGTGTGGGAGAACTACAAAATCTACATGTCGCGGGCGAAGAACCTCGCCGAATGGCATCGCCACGTGCCGTCTTACTTCACCTTCGATGATCATGAACTGCTCAACGATATCTGGGGAGCGGGCACCCCGGGACATCGTAATCGACGGGCCGTGTTTCGCGATATCGGCACGCTCGCATGGTATGACTACCTCGGCTGGGCGGACCCGGTCGACTTCACCCAAGAGGTGAGTTTCGGCCATGCACAACTCGAGGCCGGCTCTGGAATCTTAAACGATGATGCCGCGAACTTTACCCAGATCGATTGGGAGCAGACCGCCAACTTGCACGTGCATTGGGGCACGGCCACCGCGGGTGTCGACGACACGATCTACGATGTCGATGAAGAGGGAGATCCCAATGCCAAGGTCTACGAAGTCCTTGAAGTGATCGACGATCGCACGCTGCGTATTTCGCCCGAGGCCGTAGCCACCGGACAGGCCTCCTATTCGCTCGGTCGTCGCTCCTACAGTAAGTTCACCGTGGGTAACGCAGCCTACTTCCTCCTCGATACCAAAACCCACCGGGAATACCACGACATCACGGAAGCGGATAAGCCGGGACTGAGTATTCTTGGCACTGAACAACGGGAATGGTTGAAGTCCGAAATGGCCGCCAGTGAGGCGGACTTCTTTTTCGTATTTTCATCCGTGCCTTTCATGGTGCCGCATCGCGGGGCAGGGGGCTATGCCATGGCCGATAATAAAGACGAGTCGTGGACGGTCTTCGTGGATGAGCGCGAGAAGTTAATCAATTTCTGGGATGAGCTCGGCAAGCCGGTCTTCGTGATGACGGGTGATCTGCACAACAGTTACTCGATCAAGATTACGGACCAGATTTGGGAATTCTGTTCGGGCCCGCACAACTCGGTAAACCACCGGTTGTCCGACGAGGGGAATCGCCCCAAGAGCGGCCTTTGGAAATTCGATAAACGTGAGATGGATATCCGTTGGTCCACCTTTATCCTTGATGATATTCCGCGTCCCGAACGCATGCATCCGCACTACTGTGTCGTGCAGATCAACAACGTGTTCAACAACCCGCTGAAACTCGGCGAAGAACGTTGGGTAGCCTACGAGCACCCGCAGGTTATTTTCCAATTCTTCGACGGCCGCACCGGCGAACTCCGCTACGCCGAAACCGTCTCCACCAAACGCTGACCTCATTGAATCCATTTACTGTTATGAATACCCCTACTCAAATCCCCTTCGATCCGACTATTCTCACGCGGCGTGATGCGCTGAAAACGTTGTCCGCTGCCGGTCTGATGTCGATGTTGGGCGGCGCCTCTTTGTGGGGGCAGCAGGCCTATACCGGTCGTCGCCTGGGTGTGGCGTTGGTCGGTCTGGGGAATTACGCAACCAACCATCTCGCACCGGCGCTGCAGAAGACCCAGATCGCCGAGTTGCGCGGTATCGTTACTGGCAGTCCCGAGAAGGTTCCGGTGTGGCAGGAGAAATACGGGATCAAGGACAAGAACGTTTATAACTACGACAACTTCGATGAGATCGCGAAGAACCCCGATATCGATGTGGTCTACGTCGTGGTGCCGCACGGTCTGCACGCGGAGTATACCATTCGCGCGGCCAAAGCCGGCAAACACGTGATCTGCGAAAAACCGATGGCGAGCACAGTGGCGGAAGCCGACGCCATGCTCGCGGCGGCGAAGAAGAATGACGTGATTCTGGCGATCGGCTATCGCCTCCATCACGATCCGTATCACCTGCGGGCGATGGAGTTGGCGCGCACGGAAGCTTTAGGAAAGTTGCAGAGTTGCGTGGCGGAGTTCAGTGGCCGGCCCAATGACCAGCGGATTCGAACCCATTGGCACTTCGATCGAGAACTCGGAGTGGCGGGTGCGCTCTGGGATCTGGGAGTTTATGCGGTGCAGGCGCAGATCTACATCGCGGGCCAGAATCCGACTCAAGTTACGGCCCAGAGCTTCAATACCCGTCCGGAGTTATTTATCGAATGTGAAGAATCCTATCAGTGGCAGTTGGAGTTTCCCAATCGCATGAAGTCGGAGGGGGCGGCGGGCAGTAACCGCAGTGAAAATAGTTTCCACGTGGTGGCGGAGCGCGGAAAATTTGGCATCAAAACCCGGGCGTATGCTTATAATGGCCAAGTGGGTTACATCAACGACCAGCCCATGATTTGCACCCCGGTGGCTCAACAGGCACCTCATATGGACGGGGTCTGTCAGTCCATTCTTGCGGGCATTCCGTTGCGGACACCGGGCGAGATGGGCCGTCGCGATATGGTCGTGCTGGAAGGTGTTCTCGAGTCGATCGACTCAGGTAAGACCGTGCAGTTGTCCAAGCGTTATCTTTAAACGTGAAACGCTTCCTCAATTCGCTGTCGGGCGTAAAGCCCGAACCACATCAAACTGACCGATTCCGCAATCTGGGTCGGGCTTTACGCCCGACATGGTGCTGCCTCTTCGCCGTCTGTTTTAGTTTTCTGTTGGTAGACAACAGCCTTTCCGCCACGCCCAAACCCAACGTCATTCTCATCTATACCGATGACCAAGGGTTCGGCGATATGAGTGCGCTCAATCCCGATTCTAAATTCCAAACCCCGCATCTCGATCGACTCGCGCGGGAAGGGGTCCTGTTTACCGATGGACACAGTTCCGACACCGTCTGCACTCCCTCACGGTATGGGTTACTCACCGGTCGTTACAATTGGCGCACGACGCTCAAGCGCGGCGTCTTCGGCGCGGAAGTCAAGGGGCTGATCGAAGACGGACGCATGACCGTGGCGTCGCTCCTGCGCGACAATGGATACCGCACCGCGATGGTGGGGAAGTGGCATCTCGGCATGGATTTCCCGGGCGAACAGGATAATCGCGATTGGACCCAGCCGGTGAAGGATATGCCTCTGGATAAAGGATTCGACTATTTCTACGGCATTCCGGCCTCGTTGAACTACGGGGTGTTGGCGTGGTTCGAGGGGCGTTTCGCCAAGGTCCCGCCAACGCTCTTCACCAAGAAGAAACCCAACCAGATTGCATTGAGTGATTACCGTATCGCGCCGCCCTATGAATCAGAGCTGAGCAAGGGCTTGATGGAAGTCGCCCCCGATTTCATCGACAGCGAATGTCTTACGCGCTTCACCGATAAATCGATCGAATGGATCGCTGGGCACACCCAAAAAAGTGATGAACCTTTCTTCCTGTATTTGCCTTATACATCTCCGCACAAACCGGTCATTCCACTGCCTGAGTTTCGGGGGCAAGGTGAGGCGGGTGCTTACGGCGAGTTCATGATCGAAACCGATCACCACATCGGCCGACTTATGGCCTATCTCGATGAGGCCGGACTCGCCGACGACACCATGATTATTTTCTCCAGCGACAATGGTCCTGAGACGACATGGAAGGAGCGGGAGAAGCTCTTTAATCACATCAGCGCGGGCGGTTTCCGGGGGGGCAAACGTGACATCTATGAAGGCGGACACCGCGTGCCGTTTATCGTGCGATGGCCCGCCGGAATCGCGGAAGCCGGACGGCGTTGGGACGGACCAGTAAGCCAACTCGACGTGCTCGCGACCTTAGCGGATATGGTAGGTGAAACACTCCCGACAAACGCGGGTGAAGACAGTGTGAGCTTCTACGATGTGCTGCGTAACCCTGACTCAGCACGCGAGGCACTCCCACTCATCCATCACGAGATAAAAGGTCGGTTCGCGATCCGTGATGGCGACTGGAAACTTGTCCTGCCGCACGGTGACAAGCCCGCCGAACTCTATCACCTCGGAGATGATCCCGCCGAGACCACGGACGTGATCGCATCACATGCGGAGGTCGCCACCCGTCTCGAAAAACGCATCACGAAAATCGTCGGCCGTGGTCGACTCACTGCCGGTCCCGTCCAGCCCAACGACACCGATTGGTGGGATGACCTCGTCTGGATGAGCCCCGAAACCTACCGCAAATTACAGGCGAATTAAACCGCTCCGTCAGCCTGCTGATAGTAGCCGCTAAAAGGCGCAAAAATAATCTATCAGTATCGGTTAGTTTGGAGTGAGCCTATAGGCTCATCGCACCTGCTAGGTTTTGTGCCTTTTTGCGGCTAAAAACCAGCGGTGGAGTTAACCTGCGTTAAGCTAGGTGAACTGCGCCGGTCAGCTTGCTACTATTGGCCATAAAAGGCACAGAATAAGCCTGCTGGTTGCTAGAGAGAAAACGTGAGCCTACAGGCTCATTCTTATGTGCTTTTTGTGCCTTCTGTGGCCAATAACGATCGGTGGGGAGTGGCTCTGTCTCAGGCTAGCCGCTTGGCGGCGTCTTTGATGCCGCGGCGGATGCTGAGATAGGTCGCGCACCGACAGAGATTGCCGTTCATGGCTTCGTCAATGTCATCATCCGACGGGTTCGGATTCGATTCAAGTAGCGCCGTTGCCGTCATGATTTGTCCGGACTGGCAGTAACCACATTGCGGCACATCAGCCGCGATCCAAGCTTCACGAATCGCCTCGGCCGCAGTGGTGGCCGCGCCTTCGATCGTGGTGATTTGGGCGTCGCCGAGTTGATCGTGCGGCAGGATGCAGGACCGCACCGGGTTGCCGTCGAGGTGCACCGTGCAGGATCCGCATTGGCCGACGCTGCAGCCGAACTTGGTGCCGGTCATTTTCAGGTGGTCGCGTAGGACCCAGAGAAGAGGAGTGCCTTCCGCGGCATCGACCTGGGTTTTCTTTCCGTTGATTGTAAGCGTGGTCGCCATGGTAGTGATCGTTCGGAGTTAAAAGATTAGCCGAGGTCCAGTTTGGTGCCCGTCGGGCCGAGGATGGGGAGAGAGCGGATGCGTTTGCCGGTGGCGGCAAAGATTGCGTTGGCGAGGGCGGGGGCCGCTACCGGGGTGGCAGGTTCACCTAAACCGCCGGGACGTTCGGTGGAGTCGACGATTTCGACTTCGAGAGCTTCGGGCGATTCGGCCATGCGCATGAGTCGCCAATCAGGGAAGTTGGCCTGCTCAATGGCACCGTCTTTAGCGGTGATCTCACCGTAAAGCGCGTTGGAAAGTCCGAAGATCGTGCCGCCTTCCATTTGCGCGACGGCGTGCCGGGTGTTGACTATGGTGCCCGCATCGACCGCGAGCCAGATGCCGGGAATGGAGAGGGTGCCGTCGGGCGAAACCTTCACCTCAATGACAGTGGCGACGTAACATACGAAGGAGCGGTGGACCGCGATTCCGAGACCATGTCCTTTCGGCAGCTTGCGTCCCCAGCCGGCCATTTTTGCGGCGGTTTTCCCCACGTGGGCCAAGCGACCGGTATCGATGGGGTAGTCGTCGAGCGACGCATCGTAATTGGGGTAATCGGCTCCTTCGGTCTTGGGGTCGATCAGGCGCGGTTCGCCGATCAAATCGAGTAGATAGTCCTTCGGGTCGCGACCGGCGGCGTGAGCCATTTCGGCGACAAAACTATAGAGAGCAAAAACCTGTTGGATGTTGGTGACCGATCGCAGCCAACCGATGCGCACATGGGCCTCCGCCTCGCCTGCTTCGGTGCGGAGATTAGGCGTATTGAAGGGAATGTCGGATGCGCCCAGACCGAGTTCCCAATTTGCAGGCGTGTTGAATCCGGGGGCGAAGGTGGATCCGATGGACGGATAAACGACGCGGTTGAGCAATGCGGTGCAGTCGCCGTTTTCGGCGAGCGCGGCTTCGAAACGTTGGGCACTCACGGCGTGGTAGTAGCCGTGTTGTAGATCGTCTTCGCGGGTCCAGGTGACTTTTACCGGGCGGCCTACTTCGCGGGAGATGAATGCGGCTTCGACGGCGAAGTCGGGTTTGGACTTACGACCGAATGCGCCACCGAGCCAAGTGGCATTGACGGTGATGTTCTCGGGCGAGATTTCGAAAAATCCTGCCAGCACGCCGCGAGTGTTTTGGGGGTCCTGCACGCAGGCCCAGACTTCCAGTTTATCTCCGTTCCACTCGGCCGTGGCATTGACGGGCTCCATTTGGGAGTGGGACAGATTAGGCACGTAATATTCCGCCGTGACGGTGCGTTTACTGTTGGAGATGGCGGTCGGAGCGTCGCCGCGATTGCGCTCCACTTTTCCGGGCTGGCGCGCGGTGGCTTCGAGTTGCTCGCGATAGGTGTCGGAATTGTAGCCCGCGTTGGGCCCTTTATTCCACGTGATCGCGAGTTTCTTGCGGCCCGAAATTGCGGCCCAGGTATCTGTGGCCACGACGGCGATTCCGCCGAGCGGTTGAAAGAGTGCGGGAGCGGCGGGCTTGGGGAGCCGCACGGTTTGGAGGACTCCTTTGACCGCTTTCGCCTGACTGTCATCGACCGTTTCGATCTCACCAAAAACTTGCGGCGGACGGGCGACCACGGCGTGAACCATATTGGGTCGATCTACATCGATGCCGAACGTGCCTTGGCCTCGCACGATTTTGGGCACGGTGAGGGATGGGATAGGTTTGCCGATGTAGCGCCATTGATCGCGCGACTTGAGCTGCACATCGGCCTCGGCCGGGACTTCGAGTTTTCCGGCGGCTTCGGCGAGTTCACCGTAGCTCAGACGATCGCGGGAACCGTCGCGGGTGACTTGACCCAAGTTGGCATGGCATTCGCTCGCAGCGATACCCCAATGCGCGGCGGCGGCGGCTTCGAGCATGGAGCGCATGGCGGCACCGGCCACGCGGAGGCGGTGAAAGTTGTAGCGCACCGAACGCGAACCGTCGGTATTTTGATCGCCGTATTTCGGGTGGCCGAGGGCTTGGATGATTTTAACATCCTGCCAATCGGCATCGAGTTCGTCGGCTACGATTTGTCCCATCGCGGTCCAGGTCTGCTGACCCATCTCGGAGCGGTGACACGTGATCTTTACGGTGCCGTCGGGTTCGATGGAGATCCAGAGGGAAGGGGTGGCGTCGCCACCGGCGACTTGGGTCAAGGCGCCAGCTACGTCTTTTTCCTGCGCTTGCAGACGGCCGACCAAGGATACGGCGAGAACGAAGACGCCGGAGGTCTTCATGAAACCACGGCGGCTGAGGGGGCTGGAAGGATCGAGCGCCGTGGATGCGGCGGGTGGGGGGGCGAAATGTTTCTGAAACATGAGAAAAATGTCCGGAGGGGGAGGTATTCGGAAAGCGACCGATGCGAAGAACGAAGATGGAACAAGCTCAACCACTTTTCAATAGCCGAAACCGGCTACAGTCAGATCATCACGCCTCTGTTACGGCGGATTTCGTTTACTCCTTACGGTGCAATGGGCTCATTTATGCAATGATGCCTCCCCTCAGACTTTTGTTCGCGCTCCTTTTTACCCTTGGTTTTACTCTGGTAAGTCACGCGGCTGATAAACCTAACGTGGTATTCATCCTGGTAGATGACCTCGGTTGGACGGACCTGAGCAGCTACGGGAGCGACCTTTATGAAACTCCTCATGTAGACCGTCTGGCGGATCAAGGCATGCGCTTCACCAGTGCTTATGCGGCATGCACGGTGTGTTCGCCGACCCGCGCTTCGATCATGACCGGCAAATACCCAGCCACCCTGCACATCACCGATTGGATAACGGGTCATCTCAAGCCCTATGGGAAGATGGCGATTCCCGATTGGACCAAGTATTTGTCCCCCGATGCCTACACGCTCGCCAACGCTCTGCAGGACGCGGGTTATCGCACCGCCCACATGGGCAAATGGCATCTTGGCGAAACCGAAGAGTATTGGCCGGAAAATCAAGGCTTCGACATCAACCTCGGCGGCTGGAAAGTTGGCCAACCTCAACGCAACGAAACCGCGCGCGGCTACTTCAGTCCTTATGCGAATCCACGTCTTGATGACGGACCCGATGGCGAATACCTGACCGAGCGTCTGGCCGACGAAGCGGCGGCCTTCATTGAGCAAAACAAGGACCGTCCGTTTTTCCTAAACCTCTGGCTCTACAATGTGCACACGCCCCTCCAGGCGGCCGCCGACAAGATCGCCAAATACGAAGCTAAAGTCTTCCCCGATGCCCGTCACCGCAGCGCAACCTATGCTGCCATGGTGGAGCACATGGACGACGCTGTGGGCAAGGTCATGGCGACACTCGAGCGACTCAATCTGGCCGAAAATACCATCGTCATCTTTACCTCCGACAACGGCGGCCTCGTCGACAATCGCAGCAAGAATACGGTGACGCTCAACGCGCCGCTTCGCTCTGGCAAAGGTGATGCCTACGAAGGCGGCGTGCGGGTGCCACTCATCGTGCGTTATCCCGGTAAGATCCCGGCTGGGACGCGTTCCAGCGAGCTCGCGATTTCACCCGATTTTTATCCGACCTTACTTTCGCTCACGGGTATAGCTCCCGCCGTGAATGCCGACTTTGACGGGGCGGACTTAGGCCCGGTTCTGACCGGTGCAGCCCAGTCCACCGGCCGCGACGCTGTCTTCTTTCACTACCCGCATTATCACACCGAAGGCGCTACACCTTACAGTGCGATCCGCAAAGGCCAGTGGAAGCTCCTCCAATTTTACGAGGGCAGCCGCGTGGAACTCTACCACCTCGCTCGTGATCCGGGTGAGTCGATTAACCTAGCCGCTAGCAACCCCGCCAAACGCGACGAGCTGTTCGCCGATTTGCAGGCCTGGAAAATTGAAACGGATGCCCAGCTCCCATCGCTCAACGCCGAATACTCGCCCGAACGAGAAGAAACCTTCCGCATCGGCGCCCCGATCGAGTAGGAACCGGTTGCTTGGGGCAGGACTTTCATTGCCGCAAAAAGGCGCAAAAATTGGATCTCTGTATTCGAGGGTTTTTAGTGAGCCTATAGGCTCATCGAAACTGTTTGGTTTTGGACCTGTTTGTGGACAAATATAGCGGGGGAGTGGCTCTGCGTAAATCTGAGTAATCCGCGGTTAAAACCAGCGATGGCGTGGTCACTCCCGAGTAGAGGGGCCCTCTGTTTTGCAGAACGACGCGGATGCCTCTCAGCGCTTTATCACTGCTCTCGTTGGCGGTTTTTGCCGCTGCGTTGGTTGGCTTCTTCTTGCTGGGCATTGATGAAGGCTATCCGCGCCTTCTCGTCGTCTCGGTTCCGAAAGGTATCGAGCATGGGGTCGCCGGTCTGGGCCATCCACTGTTCGAGGTTTTGCTGCAGATGAGCGAGGGCGTCTTGATGCGCCGGTGAGTCCATCAGGTTGTTTAGACAGTCCGGGTCTTTGACCACGTCGAAAAACTCCTCGACCACGCGGTGCTGATACAGGTTATGCCGGGCCGCAATGACAGGGTCGGTTTTGGCCAGTTCGGCCATGCGGCGGTAAGTCGGAGTGCCGGTAGTGGCGGTGGCCATGATGCGTC
>JABIRI010000202.1 GCA_018667915.1 Opitutaceae bacterium
AGCCACCTTCGATTACACCATGGGCGACCAAGAAGAAGCTCGGACCAAAATCTCCCGCGCGACGGCCGCGGCGCCCGATTCGTTTGCCGCCTGGCACGCCAGTTCCGAAATCCACCTCAACCTCAAAGATTTCGACGAAGCCCTCCGTGCCGCTGAAAAAGCGCATGCCCTCGACTCTGAAGATGTCTTCATCAACACGACCCTCTCTCGTATTTGGGTCCAAAAAGGCAATAAAGAGCAGGCCGAGAAATTTGGCGCCCAAGCCAAAATGCTTGGTTGGAAGGACCAACTTAAAACGCCCCAGGGTGAAGATGACGGCATCAATTGACGTTGCGGGGCTCGATTGACCCGCATTTCGACTCATTGACACGGCCAAACCACCCCGCCTAGCCTCCGCGCGAATGGATACGCCCGCCTACACGCTGGAATTTGAAAAACCACTGCGCGATCTCACCGCGCAACTTGATGGTCTGCGTCAGCAGTCGATGGAGAACAACCTGGATTTAAGCAGTGAAATCACCGCAATCACGGGAAAGATCGAAGCGACCCAACGCACGATATACTCGAACCTCACGCCGTGGCAGCGGGTATTGATCGCACGGCATCCCCAACGCCCGTATTCGCTCGATTACGTCCAAAACCTCGTCTCGGGTTTTCAGGAATTACACGGTGATCGCCAATTCAATGATGATCAGGCCCTGATTGGTGGCACGGGCTTTTTCGGCGACCAATCCGTGATGATTATCGCCCAACAAAAGGGCCGCGACACCAAGGAGAAGATTGCGCGCAATTTTGGGCTCCCCCAACCAGAAGGCTATCGCAAGGCCCTGCGTTTAATGAAGCTCGCCGAGAAATTTAATATCCCCGTCTTTTCGTTCATCGATACTCAAGGCGCCTATCCCGGCATCGGATCGGAAGAGCGGCACGTGTCGGAGGCAATTGCCGTAAACCTTCGCGAGATGGCGATGCTGCGGGTTCCTTCGATATCCGTCGTAATCGGCGAAGGCGGTTCCGGTGGAGCCTTGGGAATCGGGGTAACGAACCGAGTCCTAATGATGGAGAACAGCTACTATTCGGTGATCACCCCCGAGGGTTGCGCCGCCATTCTTTGGCGCGACGCGGCGGCCGCGCCGCAAGCATCGGCCGCGCTGAAACTCGACGCGATCTCGTTGGACAAATTTTGCATTGTGGACGAGGTGATTCCCGAGCCATTCGGCGGGGCGCATCACGACCCGGCGAAGACGACGGAGACCCTGCGTAACGCCCTGCAAAAGCACTTGAACGATTTAAAGGATCTCACCCCCGATCAATTGGTGGAAAGCCGCTATCAACGCTTCCGCAACCTGGGCGTTTTCCAAGAGGCCACGCTTGCCGAAAGCTGAGCAGACTGCATCGGATTCACAGTCACAGATGCCCGCCCGGGCATCGATTGTTTTACTCCTCTTGGCATTGGGTCTCCACTTGGGGATTTCGACCCACCATCTGGGCATGGGGAATCTGGCGGGGCACGAGTTTCGCCAAACTCAAACGGCGCTGAGTATCCTGTTCATCCAGCAAGAGGATAACTACGCATTGGCCTACCCCACTCCGCTGTTCGGCCCGCCCTGGTCGATTCCGATGGAGTTCCCCCTCTACCAATGGACCGTGGCCCGGGTGATCAACCTCACCGGATGGTCGATTCCGTTCGCCGGGCGGCTCGTTTCCCTCGTTTGTTTCTACCTCACATTGCCCGCGGCATTCATGCTGTTGCGCCGTTGGAAACTCTCGATGAATGCGGCCCGGCTATGCCTGACCTTGATTTTGATCACTCCGGTCTACGTTTTTTACTCACGGGCAATATTGATCGAATCGATGGCACTCATGACGAGTGTTTGGTTTCTGTGGGCGTTTGAACGGTTGTGCCGTGCTCCTAAGATTTCCTGGGCGATCGCCACCTCGATCTTGGGAACAGCCGCGGTGCTCGTGAAGGTGACCACGTTTATAACCTGGTGCGGAGCCGCAGCTATCATCGGGCTTACCTGGAGCTGGAAAGAATGGCGACGAGGAGGCTTGCGGCCTTGGTTAGAGACCGTCGGATGGGGCAGCTGCGTCGCCGCTTTACCGGGCGCGGCAATTCTGTGGTGGTTGAACTTTGCTGATACCATTAAGACCCAATCACCGGGTGGTGCAGAACTCGCTTCAAGCGCGCTTTCGCATGTAAACTTTGGCGAATGGAACGACCGAGTTGGGTCCGAGTCCTTGCATTCCCTCGCACGGGAGATGGGCAAAGGAACGCTGCCATGGTGGCTACTAGGATTGGTGTTCCTCGTCGGATTGGGAACCATGAATCGGCAGGGCAAAAAAATTGCCGGACTCGTGCTGGGATTCGGAGCGACCTTAATGCTATTTCCGGTGCTGTATCATCGTCACGACTACTATTTTTATGCGGTGGCTCTGATGCCCGCTTGCGCCCTCGGAATACTACTGGGCCAGGGAGTCAAACATCGTGTGCTAAAATGGGCCGCCTACGCCACGGTGTTGCTGCTCTTCGGCATCCAAGCCTCCAGCTACCATCGTAACTATTGGCACCTACAGCACTTGGTCAGCTACGGAGGAACTGGCCTGACGAATTTCATGAAGGACATGCTACCCGCCGATGAAGCATTGGTCGTCACGGGGCAGGATTGGGCTCCGGTCATTCCTTACTACACGCAACGTCGCGGCATCATGATTCGTAACGACATCGCGCATTCGAGCGAGAAGCTCTTGCGGCACATCAATCACGTAAAGACGACTAAAGTCTCTGCCCTGATCGTCACGGATGCCGCGACGCTTCCCAATGCAGCAATAAACTTCATTACCCACACCCTCGAACTTGAAGCGACGCCCTCAATCACCCACGATAACATTCAGGTTTATTTGGCCAGCCATCTTCGTTCTCCCACCCTCATTCGCCTCGCTGAAAACATGAATTATTCTGGAGTGGAAATAATCGGAATCCCGGACGCTCCCCCTCCCGCGCCTGAACCAAACCCGATTGTGGCAGACGAGCAAATCCATCCCATCGATCCACTTCAGGCCCAAATCACGTTCGCGCCCATTTCTCCAGCCCCCTACCAGTATCGATGTAAGTTTGGTTTGGGTGCTTCTTACCACGATGGGCACAGTGTCGTGGGTGCCCACCCGGATTCAGACATGTGGATTCGCATCCCGGCGGGTTCGACAAAAATCACCTATCTGATCGGCATGGATAGCGGAACGTTCGATGCGGTCGGTGACTCCGACGGTGTGGTTTTCACCGTGGTTGGGACCGACGAAGCGGGTGCCGAAACCATTCTTGCCTCCCATCTGTTGGATCCGGCCAATAACGTAGAGCACCGGACCGGAGGTGCATTCGAAATCGATTTACCAACGGAATTTATTGAAGTCATTCTCAGGACTCGCGCGAGAGAAACCTACAACTTCGATTGGGCCTATTGGAGGTCTGTTAAGATTCGCTAGCCCACTGCCTATTTACATTGAATACCCCGCCGTCTACCGATGCTGCGCTGCAGAATATTTCGCCGAGCATAAAGTATATTTCGTTCGTATTATTGGCGATCGCGTTGGGGTTGCACGTGGTGCTCACCACTCGGAATTTCGATTCAGGATTTCTGGCGGGACATGAATTTCGCCAAGCCCAAACTGGCATCAGTATAAATTTCATCCAACGCGATCAGGACTACGCTCTCGCCTATCCCACGCCGTTGTTTGGGCCACCATGGTCCATCCCCATGGAGTTCCCGCTTTATCAATGGATCTCCGCGTGGATCGGGACTCAGTTAGATTTAACCGTAGCCGAGAGCGGGCGAGCCGTATCGATCACGTTCTTTTACCTCTGCCTGCCCGCCATGGTTCTGCTGCTGAGGAACATTCGCATGGAATCGACGCACATTAATTACGTGCTGACACTGGTGCTTACCGCTCCGGTTTTCATCTACTACTCTCGGGCAGTCTTGATCGAATCTACGGCGCTGTGTTGGAGTCTTTGGTTTCTCTACGGTTTCGTGAGACTCAGTAGATCGCCTCATTGGCGATGGTGGCTTTTGACGGCCATCTGCGGGAGCCTCGCCGCCCTGGTCAAGGTCACCACGTTTATGGTGTGGGGAACAGGCGCGCTTGTCGGAGGTATCTGGTGGTTTGCAAAGATCCGACAATCCGGTGATACGAACCGCGCAAATCGAAATTTAATGTGGGCCGCCCTAAGCGCGGTGCCACCCATGATAGCCGGTATTTGGTGGGTTGGTTTTTCAGATACGATCAAACGTAATTCACCCGACGGCCAGTTTCTTACTTCCGCCCAACTCCGGGACTTCAACCTCGGTTCCGCGGCCGATCGAGTGGACTCCGAGATTTGGAATGAGCTATTGCAGAATTTCAGTCTGGCCCTGTTTCCCGCGAGCCTTCTGGTCATTCTCGGACTCGTAACGATCTTGCTGATTTGGCAACGCCGAGTGTTCCTGCCTTTGATACTAACGCTCTGGGCCATAACCGTGTGGTGCGCTTTCCCAGGGCTGTATCAAATTCACGACTACTATTTTTATGCAATGGCTCTGCTTCCGGTTTTGGCTATTGGTTTTACCTTGAAAGAGGTCAGTCGGAGTTCAGTCGGCCGGACTATTGCCCCGGCGCTCGTGGTCACGATCAGCGCCCTCCAACTCAGAGGGTATTTCGAAGATTACGCCCCTACGCAGTTCATGCAGAGCAATGGCGGCGGGCACATGGAAAACTTCATTCGCGATACCTTCCCCACTGACTCCGTCGTGTTGATGTTGGGGTATGATTGGTCCCCTAGCCTGCCTTACTTCATGCAAAGACGCTGCCTCATGATTCGGGACGTTCTGACGCAGGATCGAACGGCGCTGAACACACTTTTTGATAGATGGACCGACGTTCCGGTCGGGGGCTTTTTGGTCGCAAACTCCTACCGGGAAAACACCGAACTCATCGCCACTATCACGGACCGATTCGAACTCGAGACATCCGTTATCGTCACGGACGGACATGCAGACCTACGCGTCGTCCGAGACCTAAGGTATCGTCTTCACGCCAATATGGCGGAGCATCCGAACAACCATAAACTGCAACGCCCCGCCGGAGCAGAAACACTCATTGCCCCAGAACCGAATACCGACCTCATCGTCGCCGATGGGGAAATTCATCCCGTAACTTCAAATCAAGCCGAGAGCGTGTTCTACTTGATCCATCCCGCACCGAAGCACTATCGCACGCAACTCGGGATTGGCACCGGTCTCACGCCCCAAGGATACGTCATGATCACTCATCCGGGAGGGGAATTTTGGGTGAATGTGGACGCAAACGCCACCACCATAACCGCAGAATTTGGACTTCAGGAAGAAGTCTACCAAGACCCACATGACCATTCCGATGGGGTGAGTTTCCAAATTTTGGCGGTGGATGCGGCAGGAGCAGAAACTCAAATCTTAGAACGCTACATAGACCCCTTCAATCACCTCGAAGAACGCGGAAAATTGAAGATGTCTTTTCCGCTTCCACATCCTCTTCCGGCTAGACTTCGATTCGCCGTGCTGCCCGGTGAGAGCGATGCCTACGATTGGGCGTTTTGGGGCAATGTGGTTGTCCAATAGCCGTCCGATCTCCGCGGCTACTTCACCACGAGTAACTCACAGCGGGTAGCCCTCTTGGTATCGGGATCATAATCGATCAACGCTCCGCTCAGTCGCACGTCTTCTGAAGCGACGCCAAACCGACGCGGCATGCCGTCAAGGAAACGTCCCACCACGGGTTCAACTTCGCGCCCTAACACCCCGCGATACGGTCCCGTCATGCCGACATCGGTAATGAACGCCGTGCCTTTTGGTCTCACCTCCGCATCGGCGGTGGGCACATGCGTGTGGGTTCCCAAAACCGCCGCCGCGCGGCCATCCAAGTGCCAGCCCAGAGCGATTTTTTCTGATGTGGCTTCCGCATGAATCTCGACGAGTGCAGCATCAGCCACTCCGGCTGAGACCGTTTTCGCAAGCATATCATCGGCGGCCAAAAATGGGCATTCTCCTTTCATGTTCACGAAGGTCCGACCTAGAACTGTAAATACCGCAAAACGAAATTTGCCCTTTTCCAGAATCACGTGATCACGACCCGGCGACGACTCCGGCAAATTGGCTGGTCTGCAAACCCGCTCGAATTCATCAATTTCATGCTCCCATCCCCGCTGATCCCAAACGTGATCGCCCAAGGTGATCGCATCCACGCCTTGTTGCAGCAGCGTGCGCGCAATCGAGCCCGTTATACCCGCTCCGGCGGCGGCATTCTCCCCATTGGCCACCACGAAATCCAACTTATGCTTCTCCCGCAAACGTGGCACCCACGCCGCAATTTTATCCCGACCAGGTCGGCCCACGATATCGCCAATAAACAGTATTCGAATCACAAGGAGAACATGACGCCCTGCGGCGACAAACCAACTGCAAAAGCCATCGACGCTCATCGACTATGAAGTTGCTTAAAATCCTTTTTTACATGCAGGTTATAGGCATGAAGACATCGTTACTTTCAGTAGTGTCGTTGGCCTTGGTGGTAAATATCCCCCCCTACCCCAGTGGTTGCTCAATCAGCGGTCACGCAAAACGCGTCCAGTAACCCTTTCAACGTCCAACAGCCGATCAACATGCCTTACATTTGGATCGACAATCCAGGGGCACCTTACACGCTCGGTTGCGCTTCTTCAAAGAACTCAAATCGACTCCGCTATCACATCACTTTCTTCCCCACGGAGGCGGGCACCGTAGAATCTGTCGCAGTTAAAAACCTGAACCAGCAGATCGCTCCCAAAGATGCCGCGCCTTTCGTCGGAGAGCTCCATCCCCATCTTGCCACGCTGCTGGTCCATGAAGAAGTCCCCAACGGTCTTAAGAAACGATTAGCAAAATATCGTGAGCTCCGAGATCAATCCGCGGCTGATATCAAAAAGCAGATCGACCAAACGGCTCATCTCTCACCGGCCGAGTCAGAGAAGGCGTGGACCGAATTCAACTCCCGAAATGCAACCACGTGGAATAAACTGGAAAAGGAAAGGGGCGCAATCTGGGCCCGCCTGCAACATGGAGGCACTTGGACTCCCGGGGTTGAACTAGACGACATTCTCGAACTCGCGCGGTCAATTCATGAGGATGATATAACGGTCGATATGGTTCCGCTACGCGTCCTTCAATATTTCGGCCCCGGACTCTCCTTTGCTCAACGTGATCTTCTCGGGCAAATGGTCATTGAATTACCCCGGCCCGCCGCCGAAGGCTTGATTGATTCATCGCTCCTGATATCCGCCACCGGTGAACGGCTGCCTCTTCCAACGGAAGCGAGTGAGTCGGTCAAAACCGCTCTCACAAGCTACAAGGCCACGAAAAAACAGATTCAAGACGAGTTGCTCTATACCCTGCTCCCCTACGTCCAGCAATCATACTGGGGCAGCGAGAAATTCGTTCGCAAAGCGAGACGGCTGCAGCAGACTCAAGCGCCTCATTTCGAGCAACTCGACCAGCAGTTTAATACCTTGGTTCTGACCTTACAACAGGAGCAAAACTCTAGTGATAACGAGAATTTCAAGCTGCCCGATTCCTCATCGACCTTGGATTTAAATTCCCTCGTGGTGCTTTCAGCTCCGCAGCGACGACTGCTCGCTGCGACTGCCCAGGGTTACTAGAATGTAGCCGAAAGGGCTTACACGCCGGTAAACTGGAGGGGTAATTGACGATTCCTACCCTGCGAAAAGGGGCGATCCACGCTTGCCAGCGACTAGGCGGCTAAGTTTTTATCGTGCTCCTTTTGTCTACAACACGACCCGTTATGAAAGCCTCCACCACAACCAGTGACTTCCCAGCTCCCGAAATCGGACCCGAAATGAACGGTGCCGATGTCGTCGTGGAAAGCCTCATTCGTGAGGGAGTTGATGTTATATTCGCCTATCCCGGAGGAGCCTCCCAGGAACTCCATCAGGCCCTGGCCCGCACCGATAAGATTCGCACGATCCTACCCCGTCACGAACAGGGCGGCTCTTTTGCTGCCGAAGGTTACGCTCGGGTAAAAGGTGACGTAGGGGTCTGTATGGCGACCAGCGGCCCAGGAGCCACCAATCTCGTTTCGGCCATCGCCGACGCTTACATGGACTCGATCCCCTTGGTTTCGATCACCGGCCAAGTATATTCTAAGTTCATCGGTAAAGCCGCCTTCCAGGAAACTGATTTCTACGGCATGACCCTGCCTATCGTGAAACACTCCTACCTCGTCATGGACGCGGCCGAGTTGCCCCGAATCATCAAGGAGGCGTTTCATCTCGCACGATCAGGTCGTCCCGGCCCCGTGGTGATCGACGTCCCCAAGGATGTCCAACAAGCGCGCCTGTGTCCTGTTTTTCCTGCCACCGTCGAATTCGCTAATCCCACGATTAACACGATTCCCGAAGCCAATGACGAGGACTTGAAGAAAGTTCTCGAGCTTATCAGCAGTGCAGAACGCCCCATGATTTATGCCGGTGGTGGCATCATCTCGGCCGACGGTTGCCAAGAGCTCCGCGATTTCGCCCGTGCAACCAACATCCCCGTTTCCACTACGTTGATGGGGATTGGTGCATTTCCGGAAACCGATGAACTCTCTCTCCATTGGTTTGGCATGCATGGCGCCGCCTACGGTAACTGGGCTGTTGATCAGGCGGATCTCGTGCTCTGTCTGGGCGCTCGATTCGACGATCGCATCACCGGCAACGTCGATAAATTCGCCGAGAAGGCCAG
>JABIRI010000211.1 GCA_018667915.1 Opitutaceae bacterium
ACAAAAAACGGGCAAACTGCTCTGCACTATGCCATTGGGGAAATGCAAAAAAATCAGGGTGAACTTAACAAACCTTTCCTTAAATGTATAAAGGTATTGCTAAAACATGGTAATAATCCAACTGCTAGGAAATTGCTTTTGGCGGGAGGGCCTTGAAGCCGCCTTTGGGCCGGAGCGGAGGGGGGCGAAAGGGGGTTGTGATCCTGCACGCCCAGTCGATCGGACCTTTCACCAACGAAGAGGATCGAACCGCTTTCCTGCGTATCGCGAGCCAAGCCGCTGCGATCACGGTGCGTGAAGCGGCTTCCTACAAATATGTTACCGGGGATTTGCAACTTGGGGAGGACCGTTGCCACCTAGTTGCGGATCCTGCCTTCCTGCTCGGGCAGCCCGACCCGGAGGAAGGGGAGCGTCTCTTCCGGCACCACCGGGCCCGGGAGGACCGGCCGACGGTGGCGCTCTCGACCAGTGAGGCCATTTGTCATTGGAAAAACTCCGACGGGACCGGCCACCTCGACACGTGGCTTGAAATCGTGAGCTGGCTCCGAAACGACCTCAAGGTGAACGTGATTCTCATTCCCCATGTGCAGGAGATCTCACCACTCAATGATGACCGCGTTCTTGCGACCGAGATCCAACGGCGTCTTGGTTATGATGACGGCGTTCGCCTTGCCGGCGGCAACTTCAGTGCAGAGGAGTTCAAGGCCATCATTTCGCGGTGCGATTTTCTGGTCGCGGAGCGGATGCACGCCGCGATTGCTGGTCTTTCGACCGGGGTCCCAACCATGGTGGTGGGATACTCGATCAAGGCGAAGGGAATTCTAAGCGACCTCCTCGGGCCGGAGCTCACCGAGTCGTGTGCTCTCATCCCGCTCGAGGATTTCCTTAAACCAGGAGCTGTTGCGGCTCGTGCAAAAGAGGCTTGGGCGAATCGGGACACTCTTTCGGCACGTCTTCGCGAAAGCCTTCCCGCAGCCAGAGAGCGTGCCGCCAATGCCTTCAGTATTCTGCAAAGGGCGATGAATACGAATCAGGATTGAGTCTCTCATCCCGCATCTCAATTCATATGGGAAGGAGTGTTGATGGGGTGGGTAATGCCAACTCTGATTCGGTCAAACCTACCTCGCGAGTGCCAGGTTTTTGGGCGTTTGCAGAGAGGAATTCGGCATTGGGAAGATGGGATTACTCTGATGGCGTAGAGCGGAGCCAGGAGAGAAGATCGGCCATGGCCTGCACATCGAGGGCGCTTTCGAATCCGGCGGGCATGAGGGAAAGCCCGGCGGGATGAAGTGATTTGATGTTGTCCCGGAGGATGGGGTGGTCGATGCCTCCGGGGAGTCGGAAGGTCAAACTGTTGGCGGTTTCGGCGGCGATGATTCCGACGAAGGCTTCGCCCGTGTGGGTGGTGACGGTTCGGGTGGCGTAGCGGGCTTCGATGGCAGCGGCGGGATCGAGGATGGCGCCGAGGAGCCAGTCGGTGGGTTTTCCTCGTACCATTTCGAGGTCGGGGCCGACTTCTTTGCCTTCTCCTTTGAGGCGGTGGCAGATCGCGCAGTTGGTTTGAAAATGGCCGCGTCCGCGTGCGGAATCACCTTTCGTTTTTGCGACATCGGCATACTGAATCATGACTTTCGCGCGGTCGGAATTGCTGGGTTTTATGTCGAGTTCGAGAACAGGGATTTTTGCTTTTTTGGAAGTGTTCAACGAGGCGAAGAGTTCGCTTTCAGGAGAGAGGGAAGACATGACCGCGGCGCGGATCCAATCGTCGTCGGCATCGCGGGCGGCGATTTTCAAAAGGAACGGTTGAGACATTTTGGCGGGCCATTCGCCGAGGGTGAAGGCGGTCTGCATTCGGACGCGCGGGTCGGTGTCATCGGCAAGAGAGGAAACGGCGGCGAAGAGGGTTTCGGTTTCGACTTTGGCAAAAGGTTCGGACTGACGGAGCGCTTCGATGCGGATGCCGGGGTGTGGGTCTGTGAGGGCGGTCAACAACGAGGCGGTGCTCAATTTGTCGAGCATGCCCAGAGTTGCGACTGCCTGGACGCGGACCTGGGGGCGGTGACGAAGAGTCAACAAGGTTTCCAATTGGGATAGGGCTTCCCCATCGGGGCCGTTCTCCCACAGAAGGCGTTGGGCGGTATCGCGTTGCCAGCCATTCGGGCTGTTGATCGATTCAACGAGCTGGCGGGATGTCAATTTGGAGAGATCGGGGATGGGGCGGCGGGGCTTTCCTTTCGGGCTGAGGCGGTAAATACGACCTTTGTCCTGGCCGGCGCGGAGGTCGAGGCGGGCCCGGGTTTCGGGTGAAATCCACTCGGGGTGTTCAATGACGAAGCGGTAAAAATCGGCTACGTAGAGGGCGCCATCGGGTCCGGTGCGCGTGGTGGTGGGACGGAACCATGGGTCCGTCGAGGCGAGGAATTCGCTGGTGTGTTCGCCTTCGGAGCGGTGGCTTTTGAAGCCGGATCCGGCGGCCTCCAATACTTCGCGATGGACGCAATTGTGGACGGGTTCGGAAATGAAGATGCTCGCGGAAAATTCAACACCGAAGAGGTCATCGCGATAAGGGGACGGGCTGCAGGCGCTGGTGACGTGATTGAGTGACCACGGTTGGTTGGGGCGTTGCGCGGGACTGCTCGCAGGAAAAACCCGCGTGGGGTTGCCGTAGTTGGCGAGGATACGTTTCGGGCTTTTGATGGCGAGTTTGGGATTTCGGCGGAGGTAGCGTTCGGGGAGTCCGGTATGCCAGAGCCAGGTGGGGTTGTTGTTGCCGAACCAGTTCCCAAAATCGTCGCGGCGGCGGCCGAACTGGGATTGGGAGGAGATGGTTTCAATCTCCCCGGTGTCGGGTCGAAAGCGAACATCGCGGCCGGAGATGTTGATCGTTGTTCCGGTTTTTTGCGATTTGACGAGGCCCCCGCTATCACCGTTGGCGGCGTGGATCCAGCCGTCGAGCCCCCATTCGAATCCATTGACGCGGTGCTGTTGGTTGCCGGGTAAAAAGCCACTGAACAACACTTCTGTTTTATCGGCTTTCCCGTCACCGTTCGTGTCTTCGGCGTAGAGGATTTCGGGGGCGGCGGAGATCAGGACGCCGTTTCGCCAAGGAAAGACGCCGGTGGGGCAGGGGATGTTCTCAAGGAAGACGGTGGCGGTTTCGTAGCGGCCGTCGGCATCGTGATCTTGCAACACTTTCACCACACCACCGGGCCTGCCTTTGCCAGCGAGGCCGGAAGGATAATCGCGCATTTCGACGACCCAGAGGCGGCCGTCGGCTCCCCATGCGAAGGAGGCGGGATCGACGATTTCAGGTTCGGCGGCGGCGATTTCGATCTGGAAACCGTCGGGAAGTTGAAAGGTCTTGAGGGCTTCTTCGGGAGATTTTGGGAGAGGGATGTCGAAGGCGAGGAGGCGAGCGAGGGGAATGGTGAGTTCCTTTTCACCGGGTTTGGTGACTAACAGAACACGGTCTTTGATCTCAAGCCTGGCACCGCGGAGGAGGGGCGGTTCATTGTCAGCGCCGGTTCTTTCGCCGGAGCGGACGAGCTGTGACCAGCCCTTCGTCCAGCCGAGGTGCGGCTTCACCTGCGTGGACCAAAGGGCGATGTGGAAATGGGTTTTGTTAGAGAAGAGGAGGTCTTCGAAGCCGTCCTCATTGAGATCGATAAATTTTAATGAGTCGGTTGCCGCGACTTCGGATGGGAGCTGGAAGTCGGCGTCTTGCCATGTTTTTGATTCGGGCTCGAACGATTCGATACGGATTTTTCCCTCACGCGTGACGATACGCTCGTCGGCGCCGTCGTGATCGAAGTCACGGGCGGTGGCCGATAGGGAAAACAAGGCGAAGAAGTAGAGCGGTCTCACTTTGGCCGGGAGAGTTTTTCGATGATGTTCTTGGTGATGCGTTCGACGACGGGGTCGCCTCCGCGAAGCCCGTGTGCCCAATCGGTGGTCCCGGTGGTGACGACGGTGCCATTCCTTTCGTAGATGCCGAGGACGGCGTTTCCTTCGCGGCCCTTCTCCCATTTTTCGTACCATTCGGAATCGTCCGGGTGCCAGCGGGCGGGGGCGGTGGCGAGGATTTTGAAGTTCTTTGGGGTGCCATCGCGGTGGGTGGGGAAGGGGAGTTTGTCCCGCCACTCAATCTCGCAGCCATCGCATTCGTAACCGACGACGGTGTGCTTGCCGCCGATGGCGTCGCCCCGTTTGAGATCGGTCCCTTTGAAGATCCAGTGATTGGTGCGGTGGGCGGTGAAGGCGCCGCTTCCATCCATGTGTTGACCGTGGCTTTTGTGGTAGCCTCCCCAGAGGAAGCCGACTCCCGTGAGGGTGTTTTCGGGTCGATCGATGAGGTGGTGACTCCAGAGGGAGGAGAGGAGAGCCTGGCTTTTTCCGGCTTCGAAGACGGGATCGGATTGGTAAGTCTGCTTCCAACAGGTGAGGGCGTTTCCGTCGTCTTCGCTGCGAACCTGCCAACAGCAGGTGTTGCCGCTGAAGAAGGCGACATTTCCGCCATCGCCGATGAAGGACTCGAGGTGGTCGCGCATGGGCGCGGACCAGTATTCATCGTGGCCGACACTGATGACAAGGCGGCGCTTTTTGAGAATGTCAGGGTGAAATTCGAGATCGCTATTGACGGCGAAGGCGAGGGGGATTTCCTGCTTCTCGGCCCAGGCGACGAAATGGTGTTCCCAGTTTCCGAACAGGCTTCGTGGCGGCCGGTGGAAAGAGACGCGGTGGCCCTGGACTTTGTTCCGGCCGTTATAGGCGTAAAGGCTGAAGCCGCCCCAGTTGTTGTAGGCATTGTAGGTGTTGGTGGAGAGTTCGAGGAGGATGGGTGCTGGTTCGGCGGTGTCGGGAGATTCGCGGAGGACGAAGTAGCAGGAAGAGTCCTTGGCCTCAGGTGCGCTGAGGGTGACGTGATAATATCCGGATTTCCAATCTGCGGGGATGGGAACACTGATCGCAGAGGGCCAGTTGCAGCCATGCGCCGAGGCGTTTTTGGGAGTCGGATGGGCGGCGCCGACGATGTCGTCCTTTTTCCAAACGGAGATCCGCTCGGCGCCGAGACGGGTGAATTCGGCGGAAAATTTTGGGGCGGTGCTGGAGACATGAAGCGTGACGCTTTCGCCGGGGGCGTAGCTGACACGGCCTGCGTAGCCTTCGACCGATGCTGCGGAGAGAGAGATTGGCAAAAGGAGAATTGCGAGGAAGATGGATCGTTTCATGGTGCGCTCTTGGAAGCGTGAGGAATTGCTTTTCCGGTCCCGGCGTCCCCCGTTGCCTTTCGGGCGGGGTTGG
>JABIRI010000295.1 GCA_018667915.1 Opitutaceae bacterium
AGTATCAGCGAGGGGCTCCCTCTGGTCATATTGGAGGGGTTTTCAGCGGGAGTTCCGTGTGTCGCTACTGATGTGGGAGCTTGTCGCGAGTTGATATTCGGACGCACGCCCGAGGATAAAGCGCTCGGTAGAGCAGGGTTATTGACCAAGATATGTTCCCCTCTGGATACGGCCGATGCATTGCTGCAAGTGATTTCGGATCGAGAGAATCTCGTCGCGATGGGCGAGGCCGGCCGCCAGCGGGTGGAGTTATATTACCAGCAGGATGACATCATGGGGATTTATCGGGACTACTATGCTGATACGTCCTGGGCCTCACCGGATGCTCCAGCTGGACCGTATGCCGCCTTGGGGAACGATAAGATTAAAGCGAAGGGAGAAGTCTGATGGCGGGAATTGGATTTAAGCTGATTCGTCTTCTCGACAAGCAAAGCTATACTGGCGTCCTCCAGGCGTATGGTTATGCGGCGTTGATCGGGAGCGGTCCGTGGGTCCTCTCTATGATGACTCTGGGGATGTTAGGTGTCGCGTTAAGGGCCTCCGGAGCGGGTGAGCAACTGGATGTATTTTATGTATCTGTGACATACGTATTCGCGTTTTCTCTTGTGGCAACGGGGCCACTCCAGCTGGTGATCTCCCGTTACGCGGCTGATCGGGTTTTTGCTCGTGAGGAACCGCAAATATTCCCGTCATTCCTGGGAGCTATCACGTTGGTCTTCCTGTTGGGAGCACTCTGTGGAAGCGCCTTTTTTCTGGGCGGCGTTCCAGGAGATACTATGTTTCGATTCGCGGCAGTCGGTCTTCTTATGACCGTATCAGGAATCTGGATTGCCACGGTCTTTCTTTCTGCAGTTAAAGATTATCCGTCCGTGTTGAAATGTTTCACGGGAGGGTATTTACTCAGTTTTGTTGGAACCTGGTTAGGCGGACGTGAGCTTGATTTGCCAGGGATGATGTTAGGATTTCTAGCGGGGCAATTGAGTCTCTTTACCATGCTCTTTGTGGTAATTTTTCGCGAATTTGGCGTCCGTGGTGGCCCAAGTTTTGCGTTCTTAAGCTACTTCAAAAAGCACAAAATTTTGGCAGCGTGCGGATTGATCTATAATTTGGGAATCTGGATTGATAAGCCGGTTTATTGGTGGCTATCGAGCCATGGCTACGAGATTGCGGGTGCGTTGTGGGCGGCGCCCCTATATGATGAGGCGGTATATTTGAGCTTCCTGTCGGTCGCGCCGGGGATGGCGGTCTTTCTTCTATCGGTCGAGACCACCTTCGCGCTGCACTACGAGCGATTTTTTCGGCAGGTAGTGGAAAAGGCTTCACTCAGCGAGTTAAGAAAAACCAAACGCCTGATGATTGATGCGTTGGAGGAAGGTGTGACGCGAATGCTCAAATTCCAAGGCGGAGTAACCCTGATTTTGGTCCTTCAAGCCGACACTTTGCTGGAGTTGTTGGGATTGGGTGTCGTGCAGACTCTCGTTTTTAGAGTGACCTTGGTTGGAGTATTTCTGCTGGTCATACTCTTGGCCCTTTTGACGGTGCTATTCTATCTGGACCGGTTGAAGGAAGCACTGATTGCTTGTTCGTGTATGGCGCTGATCAATGTGGTGGGCACGGTGATTGGTCTTACCTTTGATGAGCGATGGTATGGGATGGGATTCACCATCGGTGCAGCCGTAGCCGTGGTATATGCCATGCACCAGACCAATTATTGGCTCAATCGAATCGACTACGAGACGTTCACATCACAACCGATCTACGATAAGTAGTCTCACGAACTACCAATGTAGGTTATCGCCCCGTTTGAGGGCGCGGGCGAATTCGACCAGGAGTTTAACAGACGCCTCGATATCCTCGAGGTCCACGACTTCACTCGGGGTGTGCATGTAGCGAAGTGGCACGCTGATCAATCCTGTGGCCACGCCTTCGCGAGCGATTTGAATCGCTCTGGCATCCGTGCCGGTGGGGCCGGGATCTGCTTCCAATTGGTAAGGAATCTTGGCTTTCTTGGCGGCTTTTACGAGACGCTGGTAAACGAGAGGGTTGATGTTGGGGCCTCGGCAAATCACGGGGCCGCCACCTAGTTTAAATTCTCCGAATTTGCGTTGATCACAATCGGGGTGATCCGTCGCATGGCCGACGTCGACCGCGACCGCGATTTGAGGATTAACCGCGAATGACGAAGTCATGGCACCCCGGACGCCCACTTCTTCTTGAGTGGTTCCAACGGATGCAACTTGAGCGCTCAAATGCTTCTTCGATTTCGCGAGCCGGATCAGTGCTTCGCCTACGATATAGGCTCCAGCTTTGTTATCGAACGCACGCGCCGTGCCCACACTGCCGTGAAGGAGTTCGAAATCATGATCGTAGGTCGCGGTATCGCCGATGCTCACACGCTTGAGTGCGTCGGCTTTGGAGGATGCTCCGATATCGATCCACATCTCATGGATCTCCGGCACCTTTTTCCGATCCTCCTGGCTCATCAGGTGAATAGCGCGTTTTCCGGTGACACCTTTCACCGTGCCCTTGCTGGTGCGAATCAAGACACGGCGGCCAGAAATGATGGAGCGATCATGCCCACCCAGTGTATTGAAGTAGAGAAACCCCTCAGGGTTCACGTAAGTGACGATGAGTCCGAGTTCGTCCAAATGGCCGGCGAACATTAACACAGGATCGCCGTCGGGGTTAAGCCGAGCGATGCGGTTTCCCATGGCATCGGGCGTGTACTTATCGGCGGCAGGCTTCACGTAGCGATCGTAGACGGCCTGAGTCTCAGCTTCGTCTCCGGAAGGGGATCGAGCATTGAGGAGATCGGTCAAGAACGAGGGGGCAGAATACGGGGAATTGGGCTTAGGCATATTGAACGATTGCTTTTATGGAAGGGTGTGGCGGGAATCCGACGAGGAACATCACGTATTTAAGTTATGACGATCTATCCAGCAATTGACATCAAGAATGGAAAAGCAGTTCGGCTCCTTCAAGGGAGAGCAGACCAAGAGACGATCTACGCGGAAAAACCGCCCATGGTCGCACAGCAGTTCGCCGACGCAGGAAGCGATTGGGTGCATGTGGTAGATCTCGATGGAGCGTTTGGTGGCACGCCGAAGAATCTAGAAATCATCAAAGAGATCGTGAGTGTTGGCATGAATGTTCAGCTCGGTGGTGGGCAGCGTTCGCTGGAGATTGTGGAGCAAACTTTAACCGCGGGTGTCAGTCGGGTGGTCATTGGGACCAAAGCTGCCGAGAGCCCTAGTTTTGTGGCCGAATTGGTGAAGGAGTTCGGCGAAAAAATTGCGGTGGGGATCGATGCGAATGACGGCAAGGTAGCGGTTAAAGGTTGGGTGGATACTACCGGGACCGATGCATTGGAAATGGCGTCGCAGATGAGCGATCTTGGGGTTCAAACAATCATCTACACCGATATTGGCACGGATGGCATGTTGACCGGACCTAACCTGGAAGCTCAGGAGAAGATGGCGGATACTATTGCCGCGAACGTAATCGCAAGTGGTGGGGTCAGTCGATTAGGCGACGTGGTGGCCTTGGCGGACATAGAAAAACGCCGTCCAAACTTGAACGGCGTCATCGTGGGTAAAGCGATCTACGAGAATCGCGTTACGGTTGGAGAATTACTCGAAATCAGCTAAGATCGATTGGTAGAGAGAAAATTCAACCTACTTAGAATTGGAAATTTCCTCAGCAATATCCTCTAAGGGATAGGTTAGGATTTCGGCGAGGGTGGGGTGATACCATGGGGCTTTGAGGAGATCGAATACGGTAGCTCGCATTGCGATCGGCCCACTGAAACAGTGAATGAGTTCACCTGCTTGAGGCCCCACAATTTCAGCCCCGAGGATGCGGCCACGTTTGGGCTCTGCGATGACTTTAACGTATCCGCGTTTCGCTTCCATGAGAATGGACTTACCGTGATCGTCGAAGGGGTAGTCCGCGGTCAGATAAACGGTCTTATCCGATGAGAGTTGTTTCTCCGTCAAACCAATCGATGCCATCGGAGGATCGGTAAACACCACGTTTAGCAGTAATTCTGGGTTGATGGGTTTGAGACCTTTGCTCCCGTTGGCGTGACGGGCGGCGAGCTCTCCCTGTGCGACGGCCAAATGAACAACATCATGGGGGCCGCATACATCACCTCCTGCGTAGATGTGTTTGGCGGAGGTTTGCTGCCACGGGTTGGTTTTGATTCGTCCGCTTGGATTTACAGCCACATTGGCATTTTCCAGTCCAAGATTTTGGGAATTGGGGTTTCGGCCTAGCGCATTGAAGAGGTGTTTGGCTCGTCGCGTGGTCCGTTTACCATTACTGTCAAATGTGATGGAAATACCCGATTTGGACGAGGTGATCTGATGGACTTTGGTGTTGGTGTGCAGGTCGATTCCTTCGGAGCGAAACGCATCCTGCACCACCTCAAATGCAGCAGGAGAATGATCTTTGAGAATGTTTTTGCTGCGTTGGATCAGCACAACACGTGATCCAATTCTGCGTAAGAACTGACTGAGTTCGCAGGCTACGATTCCACCACCTAAGACGATAACACTTTCGGGAACGTGATCTAATTCCAAAACATCATCACTCGTCCAAAATGGAGTTGAATCCAAGCCGGGAAGAGGAGGGGTAGAAACTTTCGATCCGGTGGAGATGATGAATTTCTTCCCGCGAATCTTCTGTCCGTCGCTCAGGAGTAAAGTATGTGAATCCAGAAACTTCGCGAAGGCGCGAATAACGGTGTATCGGCCCGATTCCATTGCTTTTTTCCGGTATGCAGCGAATTCCCCAATAATCTCCTTTTTGCGGCGATGGAGTTTCGGCATATCGACTTTCGCATGAGGTATTGAAAGTCCGAATGTCTTCCCGTGTTGCGCGAGGTGTAATACGTCGGTCGCATAAAGGAGGGTTTTGGAAGGCATGCATCCACGTAGAATACAGAGCCCTCCCAGTTCGTCGGCCCCGTCTATAACCGCGACTTTGTTGCCCATATCAGCAGCCACCCGGGCAGCGTTGAATCCCGCGGATCCTCCTCCAATGGCGACGAAATCGAATTCTTTTATTTTTGGCATCGTTTAAAAATACTATTGGCCCTTGCCGAAGAGCATTAAATGGACGGTTCGGAGCACGATCGCCGCGTCCATGACGAACGAAAAGTGCCGAATATAGTAGAGATCATATTCCAGTTTTCGGAGGGTATCCTCGATGTTGGCGCCGTAAGGGTAGTTGATTTGGGCCTGGTTGGGTTACGCAAACTGGACCACCTAAACGGTTAGTCTGGATGGGTTGATGTAGTGCTTGAGGGTGTAGAGTAAGGCAAGGGACGGGCGGAAGGAGGCCGGAGG
>JABIRI010000197.1 GCA_018667915.1 Opitutaceae bacterium
CGCGAGCAGCAGCAGCAGCGTGCGATTGTTCGGCCGGTGCAAATTGGCGATTCCTTGCCGCCACACGTAGGGCGCTCGCTTCGGCGTGAAGCGCCGGGCCGCCCATGCCACCGCCTTACCCAATCCCGCCAGCACCAGAAAACTCCCCGCCAACATGCCTACAAACCCCGCGCCGATCTGCCAACGCGGAGCCTGTTGAAATGAGAATGCCACCACGACCAGAATGATGGCGACGTAGACGGCGCCCACCCACGGATCGAACCGTCCTCCTGTTGGGGCAACATCCGCTCGAATCGCCGCCAACGGCGAAACCCGGCGCACCGCGAGCAAGGGCAGCAGCGTAAAGAGTCCACAGATCACCAAACCCGCCGTCGCGCCTTTCGCGACCACCCGCCAGACGATTTCAAAACTCACATCAACCGGCAGACTGCCCGCTACCAACGCGGGCAATGATACTTGGACCACGACTCCCAACGCCGCTCCCGCCAGTGCGCCAACTAAGCCCAGCGCCAACCCCTGCACGAGGTAGACCCCAAACGCAGTTTGAGAGCTCGCACCCAAACAGCGCAATACAGCAACGGTAGCAATCTTTTGCCGGATGTGCACGTGCACCGCGCTCGCAACTCCGATGGCACCGAGAAACAACGCCACAAAGCCCACCAGGCTCAGGAACCGATACACGTTGCGTAACGCGCCACCGAGCTCGCGCTTGCGTTCTTCGACGGTGTCGATCGCCAGCCGCTCCTCATTAAATTCCTTGCGTAGACGTCGCTCCACTTGCAGCGGCTCGGAATCATCGTCGAACACGATGTAGCGACGGTGACGCACCAAGCTTCCGGGGCCGAGCAGGTCTGTTTCTGCCAAGGTCTCAAAGGGCACAAATACCCGTGGCGACAACATTGCCACCGCCATCGAATCCCCGGGGACCTGTTGCAGCGCGCCGATCACCGTGAAAAATTGTGTGCCCAATTTAACCTCTTCGCCCACGTCCACCCCATACTGGGCCATCATCGTTTCTTCCATGATGGCGACGCGGCCTCCCTCCGCGAGTCGAGCCGGCGCGTCTGCCGGCACGGTCACAAACTCCCCGTAAAAGGGATATCCGCCCTCAATCGCCCGCAATGTGGCCAGTCGTGTGGCGTTCTCCGCCTGCGGAAATACCACCATGGTGGAGAGTGCGATCTCGTTGGCCTGTTGACCGCCCAGTTGAGCGAGTTCCTCGGCCAAAGGTTCCGAAAACTCCGCGCGCGTCTGCACCATGAGATCGGCGCCCAGCAGGGTCTTGGCCTGACCGTCAATCGACGTGATCAGGTTGTCATTAAACGACGCGATGGCGACGAGGGCGGCGATCCCAAGCTCAATCGAAGACGACGCCAGCAACAACCGCCGCCGCGATGCCCGCGAATCCCGCCAAGCCATTTTAAAGATAAAATTCATCGGATTATTTGACCCACGAAATCACACGAAAAAACACGAAATCTTTTCACCGAACTATCCGCTCCCACTCCAACTTTGGAGAATGCCCGAAATTCACGAGTAACCCGAGTTTGGCTCCGGTTGCATTAAGGTAGTTTAGCACTTGAGAACGGTGTGCATCCGAAAGGGACTCGACAGCTTTGATTTCGACGATGACTTGATTGAAGCACCAAAAATCGGATCGATAGGTCCTCGAGAGAGGGCGGCCTTTGCAGGTGAGAGGATGTAACTTCTGCGCCTCAAAGGGAATGCCTTGGTCAGTAAACTCCAGTTCCAAGCATTCCTGATAGACATCCTCGAGAAACCCACACCCCTTTTCCTTATAAACCTCAAAACATGCGCCGACGATCGCGTAGGATTCCTCCTTAAGAACTAGTTCAGTCATATCATTCTTTCGTGTTTTTTAGTGTGATTTAGTGGGCATAAAAACCCTGCCGCTCAATCGGTGACTACTGCGCCGCGGCGCAGTTTTAGGACGCGGCTGCATTTTTGGGCCAGCTCCAGGTCATGTGTCACCACCACCAGGGTCGTTTGGTTTTCACGATTCAGGCCGAAGATCAGTTCCTCCACCTTTTGAGCGGTGGCCCCATCGAGATTTCCCGTCGGTTCATCACAAAATAGAATCTTGGGTTCATTAATAAACGCCCGCGCCAAAGCCACACGTTGCTGCTCTCCGCCCGAAAGTTGCACGGGATAATGATCGTAACGATCGCCCAAACCTACCCGACCCAAAAGGTCACGCGCGCGCTTTTCCGCCCCCTCGCCGCCTTCTCCCCGCAATTCCAGCGGAACCAGCACGTTTTCCAACGCGGTCAACGTAGGCACCAGTTGAAAGTTCTGGAAAACAAATCCCACATGCTCATTACGCACCCGCGCCCGTTCGTCTTCGCTCATATTTTGGATTCCTTCCCCCGCGAGCACGACGGTGCCCGAGCTCGGCTGGTCCAGCCCGGCGCACAGCCCCAACAAGGTGGTCTTGCCACTGCCGGAGGGACCGAGGATCGCGAGCGACCCGCCCAGCTCCAGGTCGAAGTCCACGGACTTCAGAACGGTAAGCTTCCCTGCTGCCGTAGGGTAACTTTTTGTGAGGTGCTGGACTTTCAACATCGAGTGGACACTCATGAGCGGAACCCGGAAGAAAACTCCGCGTCTCCTATTGTGCAAATGGTGAAATCAGCTCGTAGACTTCTTATTTTAGCGAGCCTGAGCGGCTTGACCTCCTTCGTGACCGCTGCAGAGCCCAAAACTCCGACCATTCTGTTCTACGGCGACAGTCTGACTGCCGGCTATGGAATGGACGATCCCACGGTCACGGCATTCCCGGCTCTGATCCAGGAAAAGGTCGACGAAGCCGGACTGGACTATCGGGTAATCAATGCCGGGCTCAGCGGCGAAACCTCCTCCGGCGGCCTACGCCGGATCAACTGGGTAATGCGCCAACCAGTCGACATTTTCGTCCTCGAGCTCGGTGCCAACGACGGACTGCGCGGACTGCCGTTGGAACTGCTGCGCGACAACCTCCAAGCCATTCTCGACCGGGTCCGGGCGAAGAACCCGGAGGTGGCATTCGTCATCGCCGGCATGCGCATGCCTACGAGCATGGGAGAATACGCCGCCCAATTCGACGCGCTCTTCGCTCCGCTAGCGGACGCGAACAACGCCGCTCTCATCCCCTTCTTGCTCGACGGAGTCGGGGGCGAACCCGCTTTGAACCTACCCGACGGCATTCATCCGAACCCCAAAGGACACGCAATTGTCGCCGATAACGTTTGGACCGTGCTGCAAGATCTGCTCTAACCGAGCCTGCTTCCACCGCTGTTGTGCCCCCATGTTTCGTCTCCTTCTTTTAATTGCCAGTGCCGTAACCTTGAGCGCCGCGCCTGGGTCTCCCGTCCTCACCGTGGGTATCCTGTCCGACTCAAATACCAGTAATTCTATTCGCCAAGAAAAGGATGACACGGCCGCCACCGCCAGCGTCAGCTTGTCGTCCCTGCGGGTGATCAATCGCAATTGGCAGGGAAACCTCCGCTTCAACGCCAGCACCAGTCGGTGGAAAAAATTTGACGGCCTCGACCTCTCCCCGGTCTCCGTGCAGGGCGGTCTCCGGCGAAAGTTTGGCTTCGGGCCTTACGCGCCGACCGTTGACCTGACGGTGGAGTGGGGCCGCCGGTTTGCCTCCACCTCTGAGCGCACCAGCAATTTCGGAGTAGGCAAGCTCGCCTACTCCCAACGCATCAACCCCTCACTGAAGTGGCGCGCCTCCGCTGAGATCGAGCGGTACTCCGCCCGCCGACAGGTGTTTTCAACTACGCGCCATGCCTTCCGAGTCGGCGCGGATTACGAACTGAATGACAAATGGAGCACGTCGGTGAGCCTGGCTCACGGTAAAGGCGATCTCGTATCCTGGTGTCGGATCAGTTTTCCCGAATTTGCGGGCACCACCCAATGGCTCGACGGAATTTTCGGCGGTGATTGGTTCCCCTACCAGACCGTCAGCAAAACCACCGCCCTCCACTTCAGTCTATCGCGCGCTTTGAGCAACCACAGCGCGGTAGCTATTAGCGCCGACCTCTCCAAGTCAGCAGGCACCGTCAAACGGCACATCTATTACAACGACATTTTTAGCCTCCAATTCATCCATGCATTTTAAAGCTTTCCTCGTTTCCTTGCTCGTTAGTGGCGGTCTCAACTCGGGCCTGATTGCCGGTGAAGTTGTGGTAAGTGCCCGTGACCAAAATGCAGTCGCCGTTGCGGATCTGGTGGTCTGGATCACCCCGCTCGAAACCGATCTCCCCCCCTTACCTGCCCCTGGAAGCGTGTCCGCTACGGTCAAGCAACAGGATGAGGAATTTGATCCCTACGTGATTGCAGTGCGCACCGGCACGGAGGTCGTATTCCCCAATCTAGATGACGTGCAGCACCACGTCTATTCACTCTCCCGGCCCGCCAAATTCGACATCCCGCTTCACGGCGGCAACCAAGTTGAATCCGTTATCATGGATCAGGCCGGGCTTGTTCCCGTCGGCTGCAATATTCACGACTGGATGCTCTCCTACATCGTGGTCGTGGATTCGCCCTGGTTCGCGCAAACCTCCGAAACGGGAGAAGTATCGCTACCGGATGTGCCAGCGGGACGCTACAAACTCGAAGCGTGGAACCCACGCCTGCGCAAAACCCACGAACAGGAAATCACGGTCTCCCCGGCCTCCGACGCGATTGAGCTCGAACTGCGGTTACGCCCCGATCGCCGCATTCGCCGCGCTCCCACGGCCAACGGCAAGGGCTACTGATTTCGTTCAATTCTGGCCTCCGCGTTATGATTCAATTCCGCAGTTTTCGTTCCAAACTGCTCACGTTGTTTCTCCTCGCGGTCGCCACGACTCAGATCGCGACCTACCTCATCGTCGACGCGGTC
>JABIRI010000057.1 GCA_018667915.1 Opitutaceae bacterium
AACTGGGCCTGTGCGGGCGTGAGTTCACCGGCGCGGTAGAGTCGACGCCATTCGCGGTAGGCGAGCTGGCGATACCGGTAGTTGTTTTGCAGCATATCCACCGTGAAGGGGGTGTAGTTGCGCATGTATTTGAAGTTGCCGCGCCGCAGGGTGCGGACGAAGTCGGTCTTCTCGTCGAAGCGGTCGGCGTAGCCAAAGACTTCATCGCGTTCGGCGAGGAGCAAGGTGTGGACGCCGCGGCCGAGGAAGGGGCGACCGTCGAAAGCTTCAGGCACGTCGACGCCGGCGAGGTTAAGCACCGTGGCGCCAAAATCGACGAAGCTCACAAAGGTATCGTCGCGGGTGCCGGGTTGTTTGTGGACAAGGTGTTGCCACTTGGCTGGGGCGCGGATGACGAGCGGAACGTGGAGGCCGGTTTCGTAGGCGTAACCTTTGCTGCGCGGCATGATGCCGCCATGGTCGCCGTAGTAGAAGATGATGGTATTCTCGAGGACGCCGTCGGCTTCGAGTTGGGCGATGAAGTCACCGACTTGGGCGTCCATCTTCATCTGGAGATCAAGGTAGCGCGCGACGGTGTAGCGGAAGAGGGGGGTGTCGGGTAGATAGTCTGGCACGCGCACACTGGCGGGGTCGGTCTGGGTGGGCTCATTGACCATCTGCTCGGCGGTGAAGAAGAGCTGGCCCTCATGGGTCGCGCCGAAGTTTTGCACGTGGAAGAAGGACTGGCCTTTGTCGCGGTTGCGGTAGCTGGCCTTGCCGGAGGATGCGTCCCAGACGTCAGGTGCTTTGAAGGCGTTGTAGTCTTCTTTGCTGTTATTGGAGGTGTAGTAGCCGGCGTCGCGCAAGTAGGCGGGGAACATGCGGTGGTGTTGCGGCAGGGGCACGAGCGCCGAGCGGCGATGGAATTGAACGCCGATGCGGGGAGCGTAGCTGCTGCTGATGAGGGTCGAACGGGCAACAGAGCAAACCGGAGCATTGGAGAACGCATGATCGAATACGATGCCTTCGGCAGCGAGCGATTCGATGTTCGGCGTAGGAGCACCTTGCGGGTTGTAGAGGCGCAGGTGAGTCGCGCCGTTATCTTCGGAGACGATCCAAACGATGTTGGGGCGATCGACCGCAGAGGCGATCAGGCCGGTGAGCGCGAACAGGAGAGTGAGAAGGAGGGAGTTCTTCATAAGGGTAAAGGGGGCGGTGGTTTGGTTTTAAACCACCGAGAACAAGAAGGGCATAGCGAGGCAGGATATACTGACTGGGCTAAGATGGGGAATGTGCGCCCCGCGGAACACACAGAATATACTGAAACGTAGAGGGAGGGGTGGGGTGGCCGTCAGCCTGCTATTTTTAACCACGTCTATGAACAGAGTGAATGGCCTGACAAAACACGAATGGCTAACGCGGTGAAACAGGATAAAGAGAAAGATAAAGAATAACGATCCTCCGTCGTCCCGCGAGGCGGGACTTTGGCGGACAGGGAAAGATGAAATGTGGGCGGGCGGGGTTTGGGATGGGGTCACGTCGGAAAAAGATAATTACGCCTACGGCTTCATTAATCTTTTTAACGACATGACCCCGTGGGGCTGTCTCTCTTGATACTTGTTACTTGGAACTTGCTACTTCGGGTCACTTGGTGACCCGCAGTATTCCTTTCATGAGGAAAGCGTGGCCGGGGAAGGTGCAGACGTAGTCATAGTCGCCGGGTTTGTCGGGAACGGTGAAATAGATCGTTTCGGAGGACTCGGGGTGGAGGATCTTCGTGTGTGCGATCACGTCGTCGGACTTGGGCACGAAGTTCATGCCTTCGCCGGCGACGCCGAGTTGCATTGCCGCATTGCCCACGTCCATGCCTTTCCCGGGTTGAGTGAGCACGAAGTTGTGCATCATGTCGTCGACGTTGTTGAAGGTGAATTGGATTCGTGAACCGGCTTTCACTTCGATAAGCGTTTGGTCGAATTGCAGACCGGGTTTGGTGCCGATCGAGATATGTTGGTCCGGCTCCTTACCATTCCAGGCTGCGGGCGGAGCGGTTTGGTTTTTAACGCTGGCAGCTGTCACGGCCACAGCGGGAACGTGGTGATGTCGCGTGATGGTTTCTGCTTCCATCCAACCCGGAGGGGCGATGCGTTCGCCGTAGGGGATTTCGTTGAGCGTGTAGTAGGCTGTGTCGTGGAGAAGCGCCTCGCCTGATTTTGCGTCGATAAGGCCCGATGCTTTGATTTCGTGCACGTATCCTTGGCGGAATCCGGGGACAGCGATTCGCACACTCAGGCCGTCGTCGGCGACTTCGATTTTGGCGATGGTGTGCGGCTTCACATTGATGGGAGGGCTGCCGTAAGTCTTGTGGTATTTATAGGTGAAGCTGGTGATGCCATAGTTCGCGGGGTCGGCAGCACTTTCCTGATCCACGGGCTGCGTGAAGGTGAGAAGAAAACCATCCACTTGCGCGGTGGCTTCCTTGATTTCGAAAGGTGTTTTGCCGGTCCAGGTGAGGCGTTCCAATCCTTCACGTTTGGGCCCCACGCTGCCCCAGCCCCGGTTGGTTTCGCCGGCCCACAGGGTCGCGTTCTCGCCCCAGGTGAGGCGGATGATGCCGCATTCGAAACCTTCGCGGAAGGCATAGCTGGCACCCTGCCAGACGCCTTTCACCTGCTCCATGGACATGCGGATAATCTTACTTTGGCCCTGGTCGCTGATGTAATATTGCCCGGCGAAGGGTCCAAAATCTCCGCCGGTCAAATCCTCGACAAGGCCGGCGGTGGAGATGCCTTGGATGGTGTGCGGTAACCAGACGGCGGGCGACTTGATGCCGGGGATGCGTTTCGCCACCTCATGCATGGGCTCGCCGCTGTCGGGGATATCGCCGGGGCGCAGAGTGACGGTAGAGCCGGGCTCGCGGGTCCAGGCGAGGGATGCGATGTGACCGATGAAATCACCTTCGTCGATCTGGGTGACGCGGCCGGATCCGACCCATTCACCTTGATTCTCGGCGGACAGCCAGACGCCGTCTTTCGAGACGGTGAACCCGGCGGGCGAACGCAGCCCGGCGGCGATCGGGATGACCTGACCGTCGGGCGTGATTTCGATCATCCAACCGCGCCATGGCACGGGGGATTGGGTGGCGGCACCGAAGGCGACATTGAGCGTGACCCGCATGTTGCCGTTGGGCGCCATGATGGGGCCGAAGGCATATTCGTGGTAGCTGCCGGAGATGGGGATCTCCGCGATGGTTTTGAATGAATCGGCGCGGCCGTCGCCATCGGTATCCTCGATGTGGGTGACCTCGGGGCGCTGGGCGACGTAGAAACCGCCTTGGGGAGCGGCGATGATACCGAGTGGTTCATGTAGGCCGGAGGCGAAGAGGGTGAACTTCGGGTTCGGCACTTTATCGTAGGCTCCGGCGATGTGCCAGATTTCACCGCGACGGGTGGTGACGAGCAGCTCCTGATTGGGCAGGGCGAGAATGCCACTGGATTCCAGAATGATGTCATCCGGAATCGGGATGGGGGTGCGCTCCCAATATTGGCTTTCGAGTTTAACCAGCTCATCGGAAGGCTTGGCGAAACGTTCTTCCGCAGACGGATTTTGCGCCCAGGCCGAAGCCGCGAGGATTGCGCTGGAAAGGAGTGAGATCGAAAATATGTTTTTCATGGCCGGGAATTACCAGACGAGGGTGTAAGTGAGGTTAACATCCTTGCCGGATTTCGGCGGGAAAAGGAGGAGCTGATCGCGACCGTTGAGGTGGCGGATGAAGGGCTGGTTTTTATTATCGGACGAAACGTCGATGTAGTATTCGCGGTCGCCGATGACGTAGCTGAGGCCATCCGCTTGCGGCGTAATGGAGTCGGCCTCCGCGAGCAGGATTCCCGTCATCCATGACGTGTGATCACCGCGGAGGGTAAGGCTGCGCTGGATACTACGCGGAGCTGCGGTGGTCGTGATGCTGTCTTCGATCTCAATGTCGGATAAGCGGGCGTGAAAGGTTGGGGCACCACGCTCGTCGAGCGTGTAACCGTCGAACTTCCACATCGCGTCGGATTCAGTCGGCCAGTCGTGATTGCCGCTTTCGAGCAGGGCCACGGTGGGATTGTCGTGAAACGTGAGGGCCGGGCCGATGGGGTTGAGGTATTGGTTGTGGGCGCGGCCATCCCAGAATTCGAACAGATCGAGAAACGGACCGTTCCATACGCGCAGGACGGTGGCGGTTTTGAAATCGTAGGCGTAGTGCACGCCGTTGGAATCTCCGACAGCCACCGAGTAGAGGCGTTTGCGCGGATCGAAGGGGGTGAAACCGCGTTGGAGACGCACGCCGTCTGCGGGCGGAGAGATGATGATCTCAGTGACCTTCTCTTTTTTCTCCTCTTCGACGGGTTCTTCCTCGTCAGCCATGGCGGCGGTCATGGCCTCGACCTTTACCTGCTTGGCTTTGGCGCCCCATTGATGGCGGGCGATACCGGGTCCCTCGACGAAAAGAGCGACCTGGGGTTTGTTCCAACGGCCGTGGACGTATTGCAGAGTGAAAGGCTGAGCGCCAGCGGCGAGCTCGACGGGCACGGAGCGCACACCCGGGTTGATCGGGATGAGGGCTTCTTGGCCGGCTACTTTGAGCGTAACGGTGCCGCGGGAGTCGGCGTCGAAGGCGTAGGTGCCGGCGGTCGGGATGTTGATTTCGCCGTTAAAGGTGGCGGTGAAAAATACACTCTCGCCTAGTGCACCGGGGTCGATGATGTCGGCGGTCACGGGGGGCAACTCCTCGGTAGGCGCCTCGTCGTCGTTGATGGTCGCGGCTGCATTTAAGCGACGTTTGAGCTTACTCGTGACGTTCTGAATCGATATTTTGGTATCAAAATCGTAGGTGCGTTTGGTGATGTTGCGGAAGGCAACGGGACCGTGGTTGCCCTGGATGAGGATCGGACCGGATGCGGCCTCCTTGGGCCATTTGGCGCCGCGGGTGGGGCCAGTGACTTCGACGTCCTTGTGGATGAGAAAGCCGTTGTGTTCGACCTCGATGAAGCGGGCATTGGCGATTTTCTTACCCTTCTGGTCGAACCGGGGGGCTTGGAAAACGATGCGCATGGTTTGCCAGAGGCCAGGGGCGCGGCTCGCGTTGACGGTGGGGGCGGTGCCTTCGTAGCCACGCTTTTCTTCCGTAATCCAACGCTCGTAGATGGCTCCGTTGTCGTGCACGCCGGGAGTTGCGATGCCCCAGCTGTCGAGCAATTGGAGTTCGTAGCGACCCATCAGGTAGACGCCGGAGTTGGACTCCTGGGGCATGATGAAGTCGAAGGAGAGTTCAATGTCGCCGTGCTCCCAATTGGAGATGAGATGGTCGCCGGATTTATTGGGGGCGACGTTGATCAGGATGCCGCTGCCGGCGACGGGCACGAGTTCCTTGGTATTGCGTGGGTCGCCGCCGATAGCGGAGCCGAGCACCCAGTTCTTACCGGGTTTTTCAAAGGTCTCGAGGGAATCCAGCGCGATCGGGTCGGCGGGCAGGAGAGATTTGCCGTAGAGCGGGGAGAAGAGTGCCAGCGCAAGCGCACCGGCACCGATGAGGCGGGTTAGTTTCATGAAGAGGAAAAGGAGGGGGGGACTAAGAGGCTGAGTTGTTTCAACCGCGGATAAACATGGATGGCTGACGCGGTGAAACGGGATAAAGATAAGGAATAACGAGAACGAGTAAGAGAAAGAGAAAGAGAACGAGAACGAGAACGAGTAAGAGGGATGGTGGGCGGACGGGTTTGGGGGAAGGGGGCGAGTCGTGACTAAAATTGCTGTCGCAATGCGTCTACGACATCGACCCCGTTGGTCGGTCACTTCTGATTCTTGTTACTTGATACGTGATACTTGGCACTTACGCGTCAGCGTTTTGTTACCTGATACTTGGAACTTGGAGCGGAGCGACCAATTGTTACTTCGCGCCTTGGCGCGTTTGTATCGGGTCGCCGTAGGCATCTACTTCGTTGGCTACGCGGGGGGAGAGAGGGGGCTGCATCATGTTGTCGATGACGGTGGCGAGTTTGATGCGGGCGGCACGGTCCGCGGCAGTATAATCGTCGGCCGCGATCTCGGTTTCGATGGGGAGGAGGTCATCGATCTTCATCAGGCGGCCGTCGGCGTAGAGTTTGTAGTCGTGATCGACCGCAAAGACGGCGCGGTCGAGGTGGGCTTTGTCGTCGCCGGGGCGGGGGTCATACCAGACGAAGACGGATTCGCGCGGATTCGGCTGGGTTTCGCCGCGGAGTTGGGGAGCGAAGCTTTGACCGTCGAAGCCCCATTCTTCGGGGGCCTCATGGCCCGCGAGTTCCACGAAGGTCGGCAAAAAGTCGGAGGGGTCGACGAGGTCGGTGGTGACGATGCCGGCGGGCATGCCGTTGGGCCAGCTGGCGACGAGGGGAACGCGCACGCCGGCTTGCACCGGGTAGGATTTTTTGCCCGGAATCTCCACGCCGTTCATGACGGACGTGTTCTTTTTGTCGGTGCCGTTGTCGGAGTAGAAAATGATAAGCGTGTCATCGCGCAGTCCCATTTCCTCGAGGCCGTTTACGAGGCGGCCGATTAAGGTGTCCATGTATTCGACCATGTCGGGGAAGAACGCCTGATCGTTTTCGAGGCGACGCGACGGTTCGGCCCAAGCTTCCGAGTGGGGCGTGGGATTGGCCGGCCAGTGAGGCAAGGCCATCGGGTAATAGACAAACATGGGGTCGTCTTGATTGCGGTCCATGTAGTCGAGAATGTAGTCGACGCTGACGTCCTCGCCGTAGGTGCCTTCTTCGGTGACGAGCTCGTCGTTGCGCATGTAGGTGGGGTTGGCGTAGCGGGAGCCCTTGTCCTCGGTGTGTTCGGAATGGAAGAGGATGTATTCGTCGAAGCCAGCGTCGCGGGGGTGCATGCCGGTATTGCGGCGGCGGTCGGCGTTGGGGAAGTCGGGTGGATCGTAGGAGGTGAGCTGCCATTTTCCGGCGATCAAGGTGTCGTAGCCGAAGCCGCTCATGACGTGACCGAAGGTGCGCTCGCCTTGGGGGAGAATGCCGAAGGACTCCCAATTCCGGTGGTTGTATTTACCCGTCATGATTTGCACGCGGGTGGGGGTGCAGAGGGGTTGGGAATAGGCGTGGGAGAAGCGGATGCCGTCCGCGGCGAGTTTATCGATATGCGGGGTGGCGTAGGACTCACCGCCGTAGCAGCCGAACCCCTCGATGCCGATGTCGTCGGCCATGATGAGGAGTATATGGCGGGGTTGGGCAGGTTCTTCGTGGTGGCTGGCAGAGGCAACGGAGGCGCATAACGCCAAGGCTCCACCGGCGACTACGCGGCAGATTGATGCAAGAGAGGTCATAAAAATGGGTAGGCAGGGGTGACGATAGGGAGCGAGTCCAAGGCTCTAGCTGGATACGGCATACAAGAGTGAACGCGGCTTCAACCTTGGAGAGCCCTGAAACGGCACCAAATTTGGCCAACGTGAAACAATTAACCCCAAGTGTGGGAGAAACGGGGGGTGGAAGGGAGGGACCGGCTCCGTCCGGTCCGTGGTGGAGTGGT
>JABIRI010000056.1 GCA_018667915.1 Opitutaceae bacterium
CCTCGATATCCTCGATCTTGGACCGCAGCGCGTAGATGTGCGTGATATTGGGCGTGCTGGGGGTCATGCCTTTCTCGTGATTTTTGAGAAACTCAATCAGATCGAAGTAGTAACCGCGATTTGGCACCGTTTTGGCCTTTTCGAGAGCACGTTCCGAAACCGAGCAGAGGGCCAACCCCGGAGGCAGGGCCAAGGCTTTCTGCGAACCGGAGATCATGATATCGATGCCCAGGGCGTCTTTTGGAATAGCCACCGCGCTGAAAGAGCTGACGGTATCGACGAGGGAGATGACCTCCGGGAATTCGCGGATCACCGCCATGAGCGCAGGCAAATCGCTCATGCAGCCGCAGGAGGTTTCGTTGTGAATCAACGTAATCGCGTCGTAATCGCCGGTAGCGAGTTCGGCGCGGACCGCCGCGGGATCGACGGGCTGTCCCCAGTCAAATTTCAGGGCCGTAGCCGCAATACCGTTTCGATTGGCCACGTCGTGCCATTTATCGGAAAAGGCTCCATTCATGCAGTTGAGCACCTTCTTGGTGCATACATTGCGCAGAGCGCCCTCCATGATGCCCCAGGCACTGGAGGTGGAGAGGAAAACCGGGTCTTTCGTTTCGAAAAGTGCCTGCAAACCCGGTTGGACGGATTGATAGAGCTCAACGAAATCGGGACTGCGGTGCCCGATGGGCGCCGATATCAGGGCTTGTTTGGTTTTGTCCGAAATAGCGATCGGACCTGGGATGAACAGTTTGTAGCTCATGAAATTGGTTTAGAAAAGTGGGAGAGGGCGCGGCTCACGCTGCGGGCCGCTTGATGATGCGAGCATTGGATTCCCCGAGGAGGAGCACTTTAGGTATCCATTGCTCGGCCTCGGCAGCATCCGTTCGGGCGAAGGCCATGATCGTTAATAAATCACCCTTGGCGCCGAGATGGGCGGTGGCGCCATTCAGTGAAATCGTCTTCGAGCCGGCGGGGGCTTTGATCGCGTAGGTCTCGAAGCGCTCACCATTGGCCATGTTGCCGACGAGGATCTTCTCGAATTCCATAATTCCGACCATCGCCATGAATTCAGCGTCGATCGCCAGGGACCCCTCGTAGTGCAGCGAAAGGTCGGTGACTTCGGCCCGATGGATTTTGGACTTGAGTAGATTGAGTTGCATGCAGCCTTGGCGATAGAGATAGAGAACCGCGAACAAAGCGTTTTTGCTCTCGCATCGTCAACCGCCTATTACCCCAAAATCTATGTCCAGCCCTTGGCTAAAACAAAAGCTCACCGATTTTGAGCAGTTTGCCATCGATGTGGTTTATGGCCGCAGGGACGACCTGCCCGCAGTCGTTTTTGCAGGTTTCTTGCAGGCATTGTCGTATTTGTTCACCGGAATCGTGAAATTGCGTTGGCTGCTATATCGCAAGCGGGTGCTACACGATCAGCCGTTGGGTTGCCTGGTGGTGGTGGTCGGCAACCTCACCGTTGGCGGCACGGGCAAGACTCCCGTCGTGGAGAAATTTGCTCGAGCGCTCCGGGACCAAGGCCGCCGCGTCGCGATTCTCAGCCGCGGTTACAAAAGCAAGGCGCCGCCGTTTTGGAAGAAATGGTGGTATTGGCTCAGCCACACCAAAGAGCCACCACCGCGCATCGTTTCCAACGGCGAGGAGGTGCTACTCGATAGTGAACAAGCCGGCGATGAACCCTACATGTTGGCCCGTAATCTCCCGGGCGTGATGGTATTGGTGGACAAAAACCGGGTGAACGCGGGCACCTACGCCATCAAACAATTCGGCTGCGATACCCTTATCCTGGACGACGGGTTCCAATACATGCCGCTCAAGGGCCGGCTCAACCTGCTGTTGGTCGATAAAACCAACCCGTTCGGAAATGGATTTCTGCTTCCGCGTGGAATTCTGCGCGAACCGATTTCTCACCTCAAACGTGCCAGCTACGTTTTTCTCACCAAAAGCAATGGGGAGCGCGACGAGGAGTTGGAGGATTTGATCCAGAAGCACAATCCCGGCGTGGACATCATCGAGTGCTCCCACCAGCCCCAGTATCTCCAGAAGCTCGGCGACCCCCCCGAGACCGCGTCGACGCGGCAGCCGTTGGAGTTTCTCGAGGGTAAACGGGTAGGTGCATTCAGTGGCATCGCGACACCGGAGAGTTTCGAGAAATTCATCCGCGACCTCGGGGCCGACATTGCCTACGCGCGCCGGTTCTTGGATCACTACCGATTCGAGCCCTCCGATTTCGTCGATATTTTCAGCGCGGGCCTAGAACACAAAGTGGACATGATCGTGACCACCGAAAAGGACGCCGTGCGGATCGATAACGATCTGCCGTGTCCGGTGCCGATCTATTATCTGCGCCTCGAAATCGATATTATCAGCGGCGCGGACGATTTTGATGAAGCCGTGAGTCGACTCTGCTTCGAGGAAACGCGCTCCCAATAATGGTGGGTAGGGCTTTCTGGAGAGGAGTGTTTTAGCCACAAAAGGCTCAGAATGTACAAAACCTATATCACTGGCTGACAGTGAATCCAGATACCCCGGACTTGTTAGTTGGGGCTTGATACCTGCTACTTCGCTCAGCTGCGCGTTTGATACTTGGAACTTCGCGCGAAGGGCGCTTTAGCTTCGGGCATGTTAATTGATTCCCGTTTTCATGACCTGGCCAAAGGCCTCACTGGATTCTCCACCAAGCTTAAGCGCGGTGAGAAGGTATTGATCGATGCGTATGATGTTCCCGATGCGATCGTGGTCGCCTTGGTGCGTGCCGCTCGGGCGCGCGGAGCCACCCCTTACGTGAATGTAAATCACGCCCGGGTGAGTCGCGAGTTGTTGATCAATAGCAAGCCCGGCGACTATGACGCGCACTCGGGGGTCGAGCTGAAACGTATGCAAGGCATGGATGCCTACATCGCGTTGCGCGGTTCGGATAATATTTTCGAAAATTCCGACGTGCCCGCTCAGAAGGTTCAGGCCATGGCGAAGTCCATGAAACCCGTGCTGAACTACCGCGTGAATAAAACCAAGTGGGTGGTCTTGCGGTGGCCGACCACTGCCATGGCGCAACAGGCGGCCATGAGCACTGAAGCGTTCGAGGACTTTTACTTCCGTGTCTGCACCCTCGATTACGCGCGGATGATTCCGGGCATGCGGGCTTTGCAAAAACTGATGGAAAAGACCGACCAGGTGCACATCAAGGGCCCGGGCACGGACCTTAAATTCTCCATCAAGGGCATCGGCGCCTGTCCGTGTGGCGGTGACCGCAATATCCCGGATGGTGAGGTGTTCTCCTGTCCCGTGAAGACGAGTGTCGAAGGTGTGCTGCAATACAACGCGCCGACCGTTTATCTTGGCTCTTCGTTCGACAATATCCGCCTCGAATTCAGTGAGGGCAAAGTCATCAAAGCGACGGCGGATTCCCCGAAATCGACCAAACGACTTAACCAAATTTTGGATTCGGATCCCGGCGCACGTTACATTGGTGAGTTTGCGCTCGGGTTTAACCCCCACATCCTCGAGCCTATGCGCGACATTCTCTTCGATGAGAAGATTGCCGGTTCCTTCCACTTCACACCTGGACAGGCCTACGCAGACTACAGCAACGGCAACAACTCGCAGGTGCACTGGGATATGGTCTGTATTCAACGGCCCGAATACGGCGGTGGTGAAATCTACTTCGACGGCAAACTTGTCCGCAAAAACGGACTCTTCGTGCCAAAATCACTCCAGAAATTGAATCCCGCTTACCTGCTCGGAAAGACCAAATAAGCTCGTCGGAAATACGAGACTCATGTCGGAACAAGAAGCAGATATGCGCGCCTATATTCGGGCGTTGCCGAAGACCGAGACGCACCTCCATTTGGAGGGCTCGCTGGCTTACGAGCTCCTGCATGAATGGGATCCGGTCAAGTATCCGCGTGACCCGATTTGGCGTCGGCCCGATCATCGTTTCGAGAGTTTCGAAAAGTTCGACGAAACCTTACTCGGTCACGCGCTTCCGTGGTTTTCATCGCCCGAACGCTATTACGAGGCAGCTCGCGTTTCGTTTGCCCGGCACGTCGAGCAGAACGTGCGCTACGTGGAGACGAGTTTTCACCTCGGAATTGTGGAGTTCGTTTCCTTTACCGGTCGGGAAATCATCGCGGCCATCCGCGCCGCGGTGCCTCCCGGTTTGGAGGTGCGGATTTTCGCCGGAATGTTGCGCGGTAACTACGCGGGGCCGGTGCAAGCGGTGATCGATGATCTCGAAAATTGGGACGATCTCCATGGCGTGGATCTTCACGGTTTTGAACGCGTGCCGACGGAGTCATGGACCGCGCCGGTATGGCAGCGCTTACGTGACAGTGGCAAAATTACCAAATGCCATGCCGGAGAATTTGATGGCGCTCATCGCGTGCGTGAGGCCATTGAAGACTTGGGTGTGAAACGCGTGCAACACGGCGTTCGTGCCATCGAAGATCGTGCCGTGGTGCAGCTGGCGGTGGATCAAAATGTGACGTTTGATGTGTGTCCGATCAGTAACGTAAAACTCCAAGTATTTCCCGATTTAAGCAGCCATCCGCTCCGCGCGTTGATGGCGGCGGGCGTGCGTTGCACGGTGAGCAGTGATGACCCGCTGGTGTTCGGTAACCAGGTGAGCGACGACTATGCCGCCCTCGCTCGAGAGGCCGAATTCACGATGGGCGAACTTGCCTAGGTCGCCCGCAATGGCTGGGAAATCGCCGATGTGATCGAAGAAGAGCGGCAAGTCCGCTTAGCGGAAATTACCCGCGTGGAGACCGCTTTTACGAATGTCTGAATCATATATTGTGCCCGAAGGAATTCGGCGGAGCAGGGCGGATAAAGCGTTAGCCGCTGCATTCCCCGAACATAGTCGCGTGGCGTGGCAACGCGCCATCGATGCGGGCTTGGTCAAACGTGGAGATACTCCGCTGGTGCGGCGCGATGAGGTGTTTGCCGGAGACGTGCTCACGTATGAAGCCCCGGAGATTATTTTAACCGATCTGACCCCAGCCGATATCCCGTTGGATGTTCTCCTGGAGGACGAACACCTGCTGGTCATCAACAAACCCTCGGGGATGGTGGTGCATCCGGGAGCGGGCACCCGTGGCGACACGTTGGTTCATGCGTTGTTGCACCACTGCGCGGGCAGCTTGAGTGGTATCGGTGGCGTCGAGCGACCGGGAATCGTGCACCGGTTGGACCGCGAAACGAGCGGCCTTATCGTGGTGGCGAAATCGGATGCCGCCCATCGGGGGCTCGCCGAACAATTTGCCGAACGCGAACTCGATAAACAGTATCTGGCGTTGGTCAGCGGGGTGCCCCGATTACTTAGTGGGGTAATCGAACAGCCCATCGCCCGTGACCAGCGGCACCGGCATCGCATGACCGTCACGGAAGATGGTCGCCACGCGAAAACGGATTGGGTGTTGGAGGAGAAATTCGAAAAACTAAATGTCTGTTTGTTTCGCTGTGGAATTCATACCGGACGCACCCACCAAATTCGGGTGCACATGAAATTTATCCGGCATCCGTTACTGGGAGATCGCACCTATGGTTGGCGGCCCGATGATCGATTACCGATTGCGCCCGAGCGCGTCATGTTGCACGCCGAGCGCTTAAATTTTACGCATCCGATTACGGAGGAAGAACTTTCAATGCAGGCGCCCGTGCCGCCTGATTTTAAAGCGGTGCTCGACTCACTTCGTGAGCATTGAATCCACCAGCCCCCAGCGTAAATTGTAGAGCGAGTGTTGGAACTCGGTGAGGCGGGCAAATTCGGCCAAAGCAATCACGGTCGCGAGGGCGGTGGGCATGACGTCAGCTCGTTTCGCGGGCAGACCTGGAATGACGCGGCGATCTTCCAGCGGAAGGCTACCGAGTTTTTTGAGAATAGCACCGAGGAGTTCCACGGTGACCCGAGAAGATGTTTTGCTGAACCCGACATCTTTCGCCGCAGCGAGGATCGCTCGTGACGTGGTCATCGTGCCTCCGGTGAACGCGGCGAGTGGTTTGTCTTCAAGGAATTCGATATCCGTATCGATTAGCTGACGTCGCACATGAGAGCGGATGGCTTCTCCGGATTGGGCGGAAAACGGAGCTGCTCGATCGTCGACAAATTTCTCGGTCAAGCGGACGCAACCGAGCGGCAGACTGACCGCTCGCTTAAGTTCACGCTTGCGAAAAGTCAGGAGTTCCAGGCTTCCTCCTCCCAGATCGAAAACATGAAAATCGTCCCACTTGGTCATGGCGGGATCGCACAATAAACCCCGTCCAATCAGGCGGGCTTCCTCTTCGCCGTCCAGCACCTGCAATTTGTGGCCGGCGACGTCTTCGATACGTTTTGCAAAAACGTCACCGTTGGTGGCTTCGCGAACCGCACTGGTCGCAACGATGCCAACTCGATCAGGCTCGTGGGCTGAGATCATCGCCATCAACTCGGTTACCGCTTCGAGGCCTTCAGCCATGGCGTCGTCGGTGAGGCGCATGGAGGATCCGCTGATGCCATCGCTAATACGGGAATCGAGGGTGCGTTGTTCGACAGATTCCAGGAGACCGTGTTCGTTGCGTTTGGCAACGAGGGCTTTGATGGTATTGGAACCGATATCAACAGCGGCGACAGTGGGAGAGGCGATCTTCATAGCGAAAAGGAAGGGGGAGCAATCAGGACGACAAATTCGCCTTTGAGGCTCATGCTTTGCAGCTTTTGGTCTACTTCTTCGGCCGGGCCAACGAGAAATTTTTCGTGTAGTTTCGTGATTTCCTTGGCTACACAGATTACCCGATCGGGGCCCAAGACGTTTCGGATATCAGCCGATAACTTGGCGATGCGATGACAACTCTCATAGAGAGCGAGAGTGTATTCGAAATCATGATATTTGGTGAGAAAAGATTGGCGTGCCGCTGACTTGGGAGGCAAGAAACCCACGTAGAGAAACCCGTTGGTGGGCAGGCCGGACGCACAGAGGGCAGCCGTGAGTGCAGCGGGCCCCGGCACGGGCACAACCGGAAGGCGACGGCGGTGACACGCACGGGTGAGTCGAAAACCGGGATCACTCAGTGAGGGGGTGCCCGCATCACAAACGACCGCGACGGATTTACCGGCGGCAATTTCTTCTACCAGTCTTTCGGCGGCGGCCGTTTCGTTGTGGTCGTGATAAGCGACAAGTTCTCGGCGCAGACCCATACGCGAAAGCAGAGCGCCGGTGGTGCGAGTGTCTTCGCAGGCGACGAGATCGACTTGCCCGAGGATCGATTTGGCCCGTTCGGTGAGGTCGGCCAGATTCCCGATTGGCGTGGCCACCACGTAGAGGTGCCCCGGCAACGGAGTAAGAGAAGCGTTCGATGCGGCCGATGCGGACATAAAAAAATCCGGCGCCGTGAGGCGCCGGATGGCGAGAAAATTTCTAAAGATTCGCTTAGCGAATGCCGGAGCCTTTGCCGGTTCCCATACCTGGAACCTGGCCTTCCCAGTTGGCAGGACGGCTCCACGGAATGGAGGAATCCGCGTCGGTGGCACTGGTGCAACCAGTGAACAGGAAAGTGCCGGCGATTCCAGCAAGAGCGAGTAGTAGACGGAGGGTGGCTTTCATAGGTCAGGGAATTATGGTGGCGGCATCGCCTTTGCGAATATTGCCAGACAGGGTTTCAGGTAAGACCTGCGCAATGGAATAATGCTCCTTCGCGAGGCTAATTTCTGCGGTCGCGAGAGGAACTTCACCTCGTTTCAGCCCGAAGCGCAGATTCGGGACAGCACCGTGTGTTTTGCCAAAATTTATGATTACAAGGGAATTACGGGCCCCCACATTCACTACCTGAGCATGATTACTGCGCCCCGAAACCAACGCAGGGGCGGCACTTTTTTGCGCCAACCGTTGCTCAAGTGGTTCGATTCGTGCCTCGAGGTCCAAGATGGTTTGCTGGTATTGTCGCACCTGTTCGGCCGAAACGCTCTGGGCGAGCTGGTTTCGAAGGATCGCGAGATTCGCGGTCGCTTGCCCGAGTTCCGTAAGCGCCAACTCACGCGCTTCTACGGACGAGGTCCGGGCGCCTTCGAGCAGTTTAACCGACTGCTGCATCTGCTCCGCTTCGATCCGCAAAGCAGCGAGATCCCGCTTATTGGTGGCGAGATCGGAGTCGAGCACCCGGATTTGATTCCGAAGCTCTTCAATTTCACGCTGATCGCTTTGGAGACGTGCTTCAGTTGCGGTGAGTTTACTCCCGGTGTTCTGCAAATCGTGGAACAACACCTGCTTGGAGTTGCCAATAATGAAAAACAACACCCCCGATGCCACCGCCCCAACCAGAGCGATGATGCTGAGAATCAGGGTGAGGTTTCGCATCGGGCAGCGAGTGAAGGGGTCAGATCAAGTGGTCAGGCTTGATAGGTGGTGTCATACCAGGGCTCTGCAATATTGCGGGTAATTTTACCGTTGGCCGCGAGGTGCTCGAGAATCTTGAACGCGAGTTCCGGATCGCCGCCGACCTGTTGAGCAAGGGCTTCGGCGGTGAATGCTTGGTCGGAAGATGCCGCCAACGCACCCTCGAGTTTACCTTTGAGCGTGATGACGCCACCGGCCGCTTTTTTACCGGCTTCTACGCCCGGCTGGTGGTAGGCATTGATGCCAACCAGTGACGCGTAAAGCCCCACGACGCGTTCGTAGAGTGCGATCAACATGCCGACGGTGCGGGGCGATACATCCGGCACGGTGATGGTGACGGACCAGCGATCCTTTTCGGTCAAAGCATCGCGGGTCCCCAGGAGAAATCCTTGGAGGAAATCACCGGCGGTGATGCCCGGTTCGACTTCCATCGAATTGCCGGAACGGTCCTGCAGAACCTCGATAAACGTGACGAAAAAATTGTTCACGCCTTCGCGGAGCTGTTGCACGTAAGCGTGCTGGTCGGTCGAACCTTTGTTGCCGTAAACGGCGATACCTTGGTTGACGACGTGGCCTTCGAGATCGAGTTCCTTGCCGAGCGATTCCATGATCAGCTGTTGCAGGTAACGGGAGAAGAGCAGGAGACGATCCTTGTAAGGCAAAACGACCATGTCCTTGGATCCCCGGCCATCCGTGGCAAAGTGCCAGGCAAGGGCCAAAAGCGCGGCAGGATTGGCGGTGGTTTCGGTCTGGCGCGTGACGGCGTCCATATCGGCAGCGCCGGCGAGGACGGCATCAATATCGATGCCCTGGAGTGCGGCGGGAAGTAAACCCACGGCGCAAAGCTCAGAGGTGCGTCCGCCCACCCAATCCCACATCGGGAAACGGGCCAACCACTGCTCGGTGACAGCGACCTGATCGAGCTTAGACCCATCACCGGTGACAGCGACAAAATGGTCAGCGGGATTTAGCCCTACGCTTTTGAATGCCGCGGAGGCTTCGAGCATACCGTTGCGGGTTTCGGCGGTGCCTCCGGATTTGGAGATGACAACGGCTAGCGTGCTGGGGAGCTGATCGCCGATTTGTCCGATCACCAAATCCATGCCATCGGGATCGGTGTTGTCGAAGAAGTGCACCGCCATTTTGTCGGCGTTCGGTTGGCCGAGGGCGTGGTGCACGAATTGGGGACCTAGGGCCGAGCCGCCGATGCCAATGACGAGGAGTTGGGTAAATTTGCCCTTGGGGCCGACGAGCGCACCGGAGTGAATCTTCGCCGCGAATACCTTGATGGCATCCAGCGTATCAGCGATCGCGGCCTGCAACTCAGCGGTCGGCGCAAGCGCGGCATGGCGTAACCAGTAGTGGCCCACCATACGATTCTCGTCCGGATTGGCGATCGCGCCGCCTTCGAGTTCGGCCATGGCCTTGAATGCCTCTTGGATGGCCGGCTCTTTTTCGGCCAAAAATCCCTCGGGCAGCGGCAAGCGGCTGAGGTCGAGCGAAAGGCCGAGTTGTGGGTAAGGGTGATGGTGTTTCTTGAATTGGTCCCAAGACATGTTCCCCGGATTAAAGCAGTTTGAAGCGCCAGAGGCAGACAAAAAATGGCGCAATCGGTTAAGATTGCGCCACTGAGAGTGGAAGGAGCCGTTTGAACCGGCTGTTGTTTGGGATTATTTCAAGTATTTATCCGTAACCGCGCCTTCAGAAGCGCTTGAAACCGTAGCGGCGTACTTGGCCAATACACCGCGGGTTTCGTTGGGCGGAGGAGGCGTGTAGGCCGCCATGCGACTGCCGTATTCCTCGTCGGGAATGAGGAGGCTGATGGTGTTCTTGACCGCATCGATCTCGATCTGGTCACCCGTTTGCACGATGCCGATGGGGCCGCCGTTAGCCGCTTCGGGGGTAATGTGACCTACATCGAAGCCGTGACTGCCGCCGGAGAAGCGACCGTCGGTGATGAGCGCGACGTCTTTGATGAGGCCGCGTCCAGCAACCGCGCTGGTGGGAGAAAGCATTTCGCGCATGCCCGGACCGCCGACGGGCCCTTCATTGCGGATGACGACCACGTCGCCCTTGACCACGTCGCCACGGAGGATGCCTTGGAGCGCGTCCTCTTCACCTTCGTAGACCTTGGCAGTGCCTTTGAAATGGACGCCTTCCTTGCCCGTGATCTTTCCGATGGCGCCTTCGGGCGCGAGATTGCCGTGGAGCACGCGTAGATGCGTCTCGGTTTTGATCGGATCGTCCCAGGGACGGATGATGTCCTGCTCGGTCGGATAGGCACCATACGGTTGCACGTCGGCCAAAGATTCGGCCATGGTTTGGCCGGATACCGTCAGGCAATGGCCATGCAGCATACCGCGATCGAGGAGCATTTTCATCATCGGACGAATGCCGCCAATGCGAATGAGGTGGCTCATGTTGTATTTGCCGAACGGTTTCAGATCGCCGAGGAGAGGCACGCGTTCTCCGATCTCCTTGAAGTCATTGAGCGTGAGCGCGACTCCGGCGGAGTGAGCGATGGCCAGCAGATGCAAAATCAGATTGGTTGATCCTCCGAGGGCCATGCAGACGGTGATGGCGTTTTCGAATGCCTCGCGGGTCATGATATCACGAGGTTTCACATCATCCGCCAGCATACGCATCACGGCAGCGCCGGCGCGTTCGCAATCCCGGCGTTTTTCTTCACCGACGGCGAGTTGGGCACTGCTGTTGGGCAGACTCATGCCGAGTGCTTCAATCGCACTCGCCATGGTGTTGGCGGTATACATGCCGCCGCAGGAGCCGGGCCCCGGAATGGCGCATTCCTCAACTTCTTTGAGTCCAGCATCGTCGAGCTCGCCCTTGGCGTGTTTTCCGACCGCTTCGAATACGGACACGATATCCAACGCTTTCTTTTTCTCGGGATCGGACGGCGTGAAGCCGGGCAGAATAGTGCCGCCGTAAATAAAGACCGCCGGCCGATTCAGACGAGCGATGGCGATCATGGCGCCGGGCATGTTTTTATCGCAGCCGCCGATGGCGACCAAACCGTCAAAACCCTCCGCGGCGGTGGCCGTTTCGATGGAGTCGGCGATAACTTCACGGGAAACCAGACTGTAGCGCATCCCCTGGGTGCCCATGCTGATTCCGTCGGTGACGGTAATCGTATTGAAATAGATCGGCTTACCGCCGGCTTCGGCCACACCCTTGCGGGCATGATCGCTGAGATCGCCCAGGTGGACGTTGCAGGGCGTCATATCACTCGCGGATGAGGCCACCGCGATCTGCGGTTTGGTAAAATCCTCATCGGTGAAACCAACCGCTCGGAGCATGGAGCGGGCAGGGGCGCGGTCGTTGCCGTCGACAACGACGGAAGAATGGGGGCGATTGGAGGCTGAATCGGAACTCATAGTAGGAATAACGACAGGAGCAAACCGACGCGCTACCGGCAAGCGGTGTTTTCGTCATTGCTTCCATGAGGTGGGCGCGGCGAAATTCATTTTCCGTTCGTATGGCTTTCCACCTTCCATCTGTCCTCAAAGCACTGCTGTTCTCCTCCGGACAGCCTCTTTCCGTTAAAGACATTCAAGACGTCTTCGCTCGATTCCATGAGCAACGCCACGCTCCCACCGAGCCTGAATTGACCGGTGAGTCTGCCAGCTCCGCCGAATCCGCTGAGGCGGAGGATGTTCCGGTATCCTCGGGCGAAGTGCCCAATCTGGTCACGGCGGCCGAGATTCGGGATGCGATGGAAGCGGTTTCCAAGGAATTGGAAGAAAGCGGTGACGTCTATCTGCTCGACGAGAGTGCAAAAGGTTACCGCATCGTAACGAATCCTCAATTTGCCCCATGGGTGCGGGCCTTGCGCAATGAACCACCGCCCGCTCGCCTGACCGTCTCTTCGCTCGAAACCCTGGCGGTAGTAGCCTATCGCCAACCCGTCACCCGCAGCGAGATTGAAGCTGTGCGCGGGGTGTCGGCGGATGCGGGTCTCAACAAACTGCTGGAACGAGAGTTGATCTACATCACGGGCCGCGCCGAACTTCCGGGTCGTCCACTGCAATACAGCACAACGGACAAATTTTTGGAATTTGTAGGGGTGAAATCGCTCGTCGAACTTCCCGCCTCGGATGTGCTTTCGCCGCGTCAAATTGATGAATGGCTAAAAGATGCCATGAATCCGATCGCACCGGGCGATGCGGAAATGGGTCTGCCACTTGAAGCTGGTGAAGGCGATTCTCCGATGGAAGATGAAGCGCACATCGAGAATTCGAGCGAATCTGATGATTCGGACGTATCGACCGAGAATGTCGAAGAGACTGAAGACGTCTCTGAAGCTGAATCAAACGATAGCACCGAGGCACCCGAAGTCGAAGAGAACGTCGCCGAAGAGTCCTCAGTTGAACCTGTCTCGGAAACGACCGAAGAATCAGTTCCGGAAGAATCCCTTCCGGAGGAAGAAGCAGAGTCCGAACCCAAACAATCATGAGCGACGAGCTGGAACCTATTCGTAAGGGTATCGACGAACATGATCGTGAGTTGGTGCGGTTGCTGAATTCCCGCCTCAAGTTGGCGGGGAAGATCGGCGAACTCAAACGCAGTAGCGGGGGATCAATCTATGCGTCCGAACGTGAGGATAAGGTCCTACAGAAAGTCTGTGGGTTGAATGACGGTCCCATTAAAGATGAGGCGCTGCAGGCGATTTATCGGGAAATCATGTCGGCTGCCATTGCGCTGGAGAAGCCGACCTCGATCGCTTACCTCGGCCCTGAAGCCACGAACACCCACGCGGCGGCCATCAAAAAATTCGGCGCGAGCGTAGACTACGAACCGCTGCCCACCATTGCCGATTTGTTCACGGCGGTGGAAAAGGGAGAGGCTGACTATGCGGTTATTCCAATCGAGAATTCAACCGAAGGCAGCGTGCGTGAAGCGCTCGATAGTTTTGTGGAGAGTGACCTAAAAATCGTGGCTCAGATCTACATGGAGATCACACACTGCCTGATTTCTAATTCGGCTCCGGAAACAATCACCAAGGTTTACTCGAAAGACCAAGCCTTGGCGCAATGCCGCAACTGGTTGCATCGCCATCTACCGCATGCGCAATTGATCGATGCCTCCAGCACTTCGCGGGCCGTCGAAATTGCCCGCGATGAAGAAGGCGCGGCGGCGGTAGCCGGTGATCTGGCGGCCCACCACTATGGCGTCCCGATCATCGACGAAAACATTCAGGACAAGTCCGACAATACGACGCGCTTTTTTGTGCTCGGAAAAAAACCGGCGGGTTCCGTGGGGAACTCCCGCGACATGTCCAGTTTCTTGATTTCACTGGGCGATCAAGCCGCCTCAAACTCAGGCGCTCTGCTCAAAATGCTGATGCCCCTCGCGGAACGTGGCATTAATTTATCTAAAATCGAATCTCGCCCGAGCAAGAAGCGTCCCTGGGACTACTATTTCTTCGTCGACGTTTCCGGACACTACCAGGACGACACGATGAAGGCGGCGCTGGAGGACTTGTCCAAGTTCTGCCCAATGGTGAAGTGGCTGGGAAGTTATCCGGTCGTCAACTGAGGTTGGTTATGGATCGATTGCGCGTAGGTTTTATTGGCGCGGGAGGGAATACTCGCCTGCGGCACTTGCCCGGTTTTGCCGCGATTGACGGCGTGGAATTGACGGCAGTCGCGAACCGATCCGTAGCATCTTCGCAAGGCATCGTAGCCGCGTTCGGCGTCGGGCGCGTTGCGCGACATTGGCGCGAAATCATCGATGCGGATGATATCGACGCGGTGTGCATTGGCACCTGGCCCAATACCCACGCCGAAATGACCTGTGCCGCCCTCAAAACGGGGAAACATGTTCTGGTAGAGGCGCGGATGGCAGATTCTTTGGCCGCGGCCCAATCGATGGTGGAAGCACACGCGGCACACTCCGAACTCGTCGCGCAAATCGTGCCGTCCCCCATGACGCTTGAGGCGGATGCCACGATTACGCGAATTATCGCGGAGGATAAGTTGGGGATGTTACTCGAAGTCCGTTCAGAGTTTGCCACCGATGCGACCCGCGATTCGCAGGCACCCTTATCTTGGCGGATGGATGAGCGCATCAGTGGAATCAATACCATGGCGCTGGGAATTTGTTACGAACCGATTCAACGCTGGTTGGCGGGTGACGCCGAAGTTGCGACCGCACATGCCCAAATCATCACCCCCGTTCGAAAGGACACAGACGGTTCTGAACGTGACGTGAAAATCCCCGAACGATTATCAGTCCAGGGGCTATGGGGAAGCGCCCGCTTGGAGATGTCCCAGTCAAGCGTCGCTGAAGGCCCCCCGCGCTGTGGCTATCAGTTGCAAGGAACCGTGGGCGTGCTGAACTACGATGTTAACGACGGCCGCATGGCGATCTCACGGCCGGATGGAACGATCGAGGAAATCAACTACCCAAAACGCCCCGAAGGCGGCTGGTCCGTGGAATCCGATTTCGTCGCTTCAATTCGTGAAGGGATTCCGGTAACGCACACCGATTTCACAACCGGACTGCGCTACATGAAATTTACGGATGCCGTGTGGCAGGCGTGGCAGTGAAGGTCATCTGCCCCTCTGACGAATTCTATCAGGTATTGGGTGCTGAATTTTAGAAGAACTGGAGAGCGGCGATCGCAGCCAAGATTCCCAATACCGCCAGGCCACAGAATATTAGCCAGCACCCCTTTTTTGAAACGGGTGGAGACGCGGAGCCTTCGGTTTCGACCCATTCCTCTAACACGGCCTCCGGATTGGCGGTAACCGCAGGGGAGGGCGTGTTCGACTCAAGTTGAACCGGGGTCGGAAGCGGTGTCGGCGTGGTTGGGCGAAGTTGTAGGTTTCCGCTGGATGGCGGTTCGACCGGCGGGTCTTCTCTTCTCGCTTTGATAATCTCGGTATCTAACCAAGCGAGGTGCTCCGCGATTTTAACGCGTTGTCTACGCAGGTCTTGAAGTCGATCTGGATCAGCCACGAGGGAACTCAATCCGCGATATACCTGCACCAGCAAAACAAAAAACGCCGAACCGGTAAGGTTCGACGCTGATGAAATTGATTATGCGATTTGCTTATTAGGCAGTCACGACGCTCACGCTGCGCTTTGCCTTATCGAACTTCACTGAACCGTCTTCGAGAGCGAAGAGAGTCCAGTCACGTCCAACACCGACATTCTTGCCGGGACGGGTCTTGGTGCCGCGTTGGCGGATGATGATATTACCAGCAATGACTTTCTCGCCGCCGAACTTCTTCACGCCGAGACGCTTTGAGTGGCTATCGCGGCCGTTGCTAGTGGAACCTGCTCCTTTTTTATGTGCCATGAGTTATTATCTCCTTATTGGTAAAATGCTTAGGCGCTAATGGTCTCGATCTTAATGACCGAAAGCTCTTGGCGGTGTCCCCGTTGCTTATGGTAGCCTTTGCGCTTCTTCTTCTTGAATACGATGACCTTGGTGCCGCGCTTGTTCTCGAGGATCTTCGCGGTTACTTTGGCACCCTCAAGTTGAGGGGTGCCGAACTTGAAGTCAGCGCCTTCACCGGCAGACAATACGTCCGTAATCTCAACAGTAGCACCGGCTTCCGTGTTCGGATACTGGTCTACAGTCAGGATATCGCCCTCGCTTACGGCGAACTGCTGGCCTTGGGTTTTGATGGTCGCTTTCATGTGTAAAAGGTCGAACTAAGATGTTTTGCCCATAGTCACGCAAGTCCCATTTTTAACAATTCCCGCTCGCGTGAGTTAGGAGGGCAAATCACACCGATAATCTGATGAATCGAATCACCCCAGAGGAGGTCAAAACAAGCTTTCGCGAAGAGGCGGCTGTTTCGCATTACGAAGCGGCAACGATCAATATCGGATTATGGCGTTCGGAAGAGGCGGTTTTGCGGCGAGTTTTTAAAACGGATCAGACGTTGCTGGAGCTCGGCTGTGGGGCGGGCCGAATCGCATTGGGGATGTGGGAGCTCGGCTTTCGAGGGATATTGGGCACAGATTTATCGCGTGAAATGATCACTGCGGCCCGTCGTCTTGCCGCGAAATTAGGTTATTCAGTTCCTCTGCGCGTCGCCGATGCGACCAAACTCCCGTTTGAAGATCATATGTTTGCTGGGGTGATTTTTGGTTTCAACGGCCTCATGCAGATTCCGACTCGTGAGTTACGGCGCAAAGCTTTGAGCGAAATGCGTCGGGTCACCGAATCCGGCGGACATGGGGTTTTTACCACCCATGATCGAAACGTGGGATCACCGGCAGGATTTTGGGAGGCCGAACAGATACGTTGGGCTCAGGGCGAGCAGGACGCGCGACTGAATGAATTTGGCGATCGCATCACGGCATCCGATCACGGGGATATCTTTATTCATATTCCTGATCGCCAAGAAATAATCGAAGATTTGAAGGCCAGCGGGTGGACGATACTGGAAGACGCCATGCGCTCGGAGATTCAGACCGAGCCCGACGATGTGAGGGAGTTTTCGGTGGATTGCCGATTTTGGGTGGTCGAAAACCCCCGCTAATTCGACGCCTCGGGCGAAACAAGTGGAGGGATCGCACGGGCCTGGAGTTCACTGGCGTCGGCGTCTTCCTGATAATCTGTAAGAATTGCCATGGCGGTGCCTACGGCGACCTTTACCTGGAAACGAAGAGGTAGTCGGAGTTCATCGTTCGATACCCAGACGCTGATTTCCCCACCGCGTTTAAACATACCCTTGGGTTCCCCTTCCATACGCGGGATAAGCACGAGAGCGGGTTTCTTACCCCACTTGGTGGACAGCATTTCTTTGCGATCAACGGCTATGATCAATTCGTAGAATTCGTCATCGAAAAGCACGGAGACTTTTTCTTCCTCGCCCACGCCGATATCCCAAGAGCGCGTCTGGATCAAGGTCGTGATAAAATCGGCCGGTTCATCAGGGGGGATATCCAATAAAACCGATTTCTCGGGTCGCACGTGATCGACGTAATCTGCCTCCATCTTGTCGTAGTCGAGCGCGATGGACGCGTTGGTGGATTTACTTCCCGTATCGGTCCAAGCCTTGGCGGAACGCAGACGTCCACTTTCGGTTTCGTATAAAAACTCACCCCAACCATCGAAACGATAGAGGGCGCGAATAAATCCCTGCGTCGCGGTATGGGATGTGATGCGAGTCACTCCGTTGGGATCTTTAGCATCTTGGGCGGCGACGATTTCGAGCGTGGCGGCTTTACGAAAGAGACCCCAGCTCAGCCGATAGGTGAATTTTTCGCCGGGTTGGATCGCCAATGGCTCGGCCGTAAGGGTTGCCATGGTGACGAGGGAACAAAGGGAGGTGGCAAAAACGCGGTGAAACACAGGAAGAGACGGTCGAGAGCTGGGTTGCCAAGGTATGATAACGAAAGAGGCGGGTGGGTTCCCTTAGAGACGCACTTCGACGGAGTAATATTCAAAAACCGAGCTCCAATTGATTGGTTTTGCCCAGGGCCCATGCATCGTGCCCCATCGAACGGAGCGTAGCAGCAAATTCCGTGGCGAATCCATGCACGGTAAAAATTCGACTCGGATTCACCTGTTTGATGAAGGCGAGTAGTTCCGGGTAGTCTGCATGGTCGGAGAGCGGGAAGGCGGCATCGGTCGCGTGACGGTAACGCGACGACTCATCCAATGCCCAACCGGTCAATACGGCGGTCCGCCGGGGTTCGATGTTTGCGAAGAGTTCACTGCGGAGGGCCTGTTGCGGCGCAATGATCACGTGTCCCGCCGCCAGCATGGGAGCGAGGGAGGTGTATGCGGGAAATTTGACCCCTAGTTTTTGATAGACCCGCGTTACCGCTTCAACCCGCGGGTGAAGCATGATGGAAAAGTCCGCCTCGGCCAAGTGGTGCAAAATCTCCTGACTACGACCGAGACTGTAGCCGAGCAACACCGGTATCTCGCCGGCCGCCAAAGCATCCCGACAGAACGTGATTGCGCGGGCCATGGTTTCTTCCGCGGGCGGAAACACATAATGGGGGCGCGCGAAAGTAGTCTCAAGTATGAGCACGTCGGCGACGGGGATTGCACACGCTTCGACAGTTCCCGAGGCACGGGTCTTGAAGTCGCCGGTATAGAGCAATCGCCCAAATTCGGAGTGCTCAATCAAAGCCTGAGCGGAACCAAGAACGTGACCCGCCGGGACGAGCGTGAGTTCGGCCGTGGGTGAGATCTTTAATGGCCGATTAAAGGGCAGTGGCTCGACGTTACCGGCCCGCGCACCGCGGGCACCGAGTAATTCGGCGGTTTGTGGCGTGCAGATGGCCCGATCGTGTTTCGCGACGTGATCGAAATGGGCGTGAGTGATGACAGATCTCGCCGCCGGATAGTGGGCATCGAGATGCCAATCGATTTGCGGGAGCCAAATCCCGTTTCGGCTACGCACTTCCCATGTCATCGGCGTCTAGTTGAGCCCCAATACCACGAGGATGAAGCCGATCAGAACCGTCATGCCAGCCGCCCACCAATACCAAGCGAGTTCGCGTGACAGGGGTTTGTCGTTCGCTCCCGATTCATCCCATGCTTCCATCGGCAATTCGAGGCCGTCGTAAATATCCGTCTCCCGCCAACCCGTGCGCTCGTCGGCTCCGCATTCCGGACATGCCCGAGCGCCGGCGGGAACATCTGTTCCACAGTTTGCGCATTCGGCTGGAGACGGTGGTTGAGCCATCGAAAACTTAAGCCGAGACGGAGAAATACTTCTGTCGAGCGAGACGCCATGCGGTAACGAAGAACGCAGTCAAAGGAATCGCTAGGATCATTCCCAGAATGCCATTAAACGCGGCACCCCAGAAGAAGACCGCAAAAATGATCACCACCGGATGCAAGCCGGTGCGGTCCCCCATGATCTTGGGCGTCAAAAACCAGCCCTCGATATTTTGCACGACAATGAAAACCGCCAAAGTGAGGGCAAGTAACACCCAGCCTCCTTCGGTTTGAAAAAATGCCAAAGGAAGGGTGATGCCCAGGCCCACGATCGTGCCCAGATAAGGAATGATATTAAGGATCCCGAGGGTGAGTCCGAGGACCAACGCAAACTTCAATCCGACCGCCCAAAAGCCGACCGTAAGTAAAAGCCCCATAATTACGCCGATGAGGAGTTGTCCGCGAAAAAACGAAACCACAATACCGATGAAATTCTGCACAAGGAATACGACGTCCTTGCGGATATCGTCGTTAAGAAAGGTCAGCTGTTTGCCGAGGCTGCCGGTCGGGTCGCGCCGAGATAGCAAAAAGAAGAACAAATAGATCGGAACGATCGCGAGTGAGGCGATGAAGCCGAATACGCCGAGCGCACCGAGGCCGGCGGCCTTAAGGGATGGGACGGCATTGCCGAGTAGGGACTGAATTTCGCCCGTCAGTGAGCCCAAGAGAGATTTTACGGTATCATTATCGGCGTGGCGCTGGGCGACCTCGATCCAAGCGGGATAACGCGCCTGCACGTATTCATTGGCGCGCTCCCAGACCACGGGGACGAAAGCGATGAAATCGAGCAACTGTTCTACGACGGCCGGAATGATGAGTAACAGGAAGCTCCCGAAAGCCAGACCGACCAATGCATAGAGAATAACCACGGAGGCGACGCGGCTGAGCTTCATGCGTTCTTCGAGTAATGATACGGCGGGTCGAAGCACGAGCGCGGCCACGCCCGCGGTGGTTATGGGCCAAAGCACGCTGGAAAAATGACCAATAAATTTGGCGAAAAGCGTAAACGATTGTCCGAGGAGCCACAGAATGATGGCCAAGGAAACAAAACCGATGGCAAAGCCAGCCAGTTTACGTTGGCGCTCCGAAAGGAAGCGGGACGTGGGTTCAGCCGATTCGGACATGCTGCTCAGTGAAGTGGATTGCGTGATTCCGGCCAGCGCAAAGCGCGTTTGAATCAGGGAGTTGGGGAAAAGTTTAGGGATTCCGGCAAATATGCGCTTGCGCTCAGCGATCTATGTTCTCTTTTTCTCCGTTCCTCGATGCACCCGTAGCTCAACTGGATAGAGTGCTTGACTACGAATCAAGAGGTTAGGGGTTCGACTCCCTTCGGGTGTACCATTTTAAAAGGCCCGCGATCATAAAGACCGCGGGTCTTTTTGCGTTATGGGTGGAGCCAAAAATAGAAAACCCACCCCAAGCTAAGAGGCGGGTTCGAGAAAAACTGTCGGAGAGCCTTTCAATCAGGCAATCAATGCCCTGAGTCCTTCGATATCCGCTTTCATGCCAGTGCGGTGGCGTTTAACTTTGAAGAAACGGGAGCGACGACGGAGCATGCGATCCAGCTTATCGGTAAGTAGAGCGACGGACTTATGCGCCTCATCGGTCGTTACCGTGGCATTTAGGTCCGGGCCGTGAATCTCAATATGTCCTTTGGCCGTGAAGCGATGTTGAGGGTCCTGCTTGGGGTCGAATTCGATTTCGACTCGAATCCGCACGATCTGTTCTTCGTGGCGAAAGAGTCTTTCGGCTTTATCATGGACAAACGTTTCAATGGAAGGAGTGAGATCCATGTGGATACCGGAGACTATTAATTCGTGAGCACGATTATCATTCATCTTATTTTATTTCCTTTAGTTGAGTTGACCGAGACAGTCGCAGATTCTCATGGCTGAAAACCCGCATGCGTGCTGACGAAACCGACTCTTTTCCTTTTACCTCGATTGTCCTCACGGGAGGATCTTCCGGGATTGGAAACTCGTTTCTCAAGCACATGGAAAAGGTGTATAGGAGTGTGCGAATTTGCAACCTTTCTAGACGCTCCGCAACGGAGTTTTCAGCTCAGCTTAAGCTGAGGCATATTCCGGTCGATCTAAGTGATACTAATGCGCGGACGGCTGCGATTCAGGAGGTATTAGCATTTCTAAGGGAAGATGAATCTGCGGGGCAGGTTTTACTCATAAACAACGCCGGATTTGGAAACTATGGCGAGTTTCACCTCTCAAACAGCGGGGCTCAGCGGGAGATCGTCGAAGTGAATATCAATGCGGTTATCGATCTGACGGCGCAGTTGCTACCCGTCATGCGAGAGCGCGGTGGAACTGTGCTAAACGTAGCATCGGTGACGGCTTTTCAGCCCACGCCTTACATTGCGACTTACGGGGCAACCAAGGCCTTTCTGCTGCACTGGGGTTATGCCCTGGACTACGAGCTCCGAGACTCGTCCGTTCGGGTGATGACGGTGTGCCCAGGTTCAACGGATACTGCATTTCATGCCCGAGCAGGCATGGGGATTCAGGGACCTTCGGCCAAATTTGCGCAAACCCCGGACGACGTCGTGAACGAGGCGATGCAGGCATTGCGCCGCGGCAGCCCTCATGTGGTCACCGGCTGGGCAAACAAGATTATGACAACATTCGCCTCTTGGCTGCCCTGGCGCTGGGCGACGCCGTTGACCGGGCGCGTTTTATCTCATCTGAAGGCCCATTCTCGTGAGTGACCCCTGCACTCCGAATATGGGCCGTGGTTCCTCGATCGTTTATGGCCCCTGGCCGCCGCGACCGTTTCGGGCGGACCGGGTGAAACTGACCAGCCCCGCAGAGCTGGCGACTTGGATAATCCATGAAGACGAGGATCTGTTGGTGGTAAACAAGTCAGGTGAAGTCGTTTGTCATCCGTCAAAATTTGGACCGACATCGAGTTTGGTGGGAGCGGCCCGAGAGTATTTGGGACTCGATACGGTTCACCTAGTGTTTCGGCTTGATCGTGAAACCAGTGGAATCGTGGTCATGGCCAAGAACGCGAGCATGGCCAGCCGACTGCAAAAGGCCATGCAAACCCGTAAGGTGGGCAAACGCTACCTGTCGCTGTTACACGGTGAGTTGCACGGGCCGGTATTGGTGGATCAGCCCCTCGGGCCGGAAATCGATAGTCCGGTGCACGTGAAGGATCATGTGCGTGAGGATGGCAAGGAGGCTCAGACGCAATTCATTCCGTTGGCCCGTCACGGGGGTTTTACAGCGGTCGAAGTTCGGCCTCGAACGGGTCGCAAACATCAGATCCGCGCTCATGCGCAATGGTTAGGACATACTGTCGTGGGAGACAAAATCTACGGGCCCGACGCCAAGCTTTTCCTCCGCTTCATCGATGGCGGCTGGGGACCTGAGTTGGAGCGCCAACTATTCATCCGGCGCCAGGCACTGCATTGTGCGGAAATCGACCTTCGACCTACGGGGTTAGATTGGGTATTTCGAGCAGATTGGCCGGCTGATTTGGCGAAATTCACTTCTGAACAGCTGGAGATGCCTGAGATCGAGTTGGGCGACCCACTGACTACAGCCTAGAGTCGATTAACACGTGGGCTTGCGGGAGACGAAATCCATTGTCTTGTTCCTTGCATGCTAAATCCCCAATCACGTTCCCTAGCAGCCCGATGGCTGCTCGGTGCTATCCTTTCGATCTACTCGCTGAATCTGATCGCAGCCGAATCCGCGTCCGTTGATATCGAAGCTTTACGCAGTGCTCTCATTCCGAAGCGAGAAGTGGGCGCGGACACGTTTATCGCGCAAAACCCGACTTATGATGGTCGCGGCGTGGTCGTGGCTATTTTTGATACGGGAGTGGATCCAGCCGCCGCTGGTCTGGCCGTAACCTCGACCGGAGAGCGGAAGGTATTGGACATGATCGATGCCTCGGGCAGTGGTGACGTAGACACCTCAGCGATCGTGGAGCTCGATGAAGAGGGGATGCTCGCGGGGCTCACCGGTTTGACCCTGGAACTACCGGCCGGAATTTCGAATCCATCAGGCGAGTTTCGAGTGGGGCTGAAACCCGCCAGTGAGCTGTTCCCGGGAGCAGCCTTGCGTCGTTTAAGCAATCACGTGCAATCGCAGTGGGATGCCGAATTGAGCTTGATACGCCGATCCGCGGATCGCAACGAGGACGAGGCTTTGAAAGCCGCAGAAGCAAAAGCTCCTGCTGATCGCTCACGCGAGGAACAGAACTTGGTCGCGCTGCACGAGGCACAAAAGGCCCTTGAGGATGCCTATGCGAGTTCCGGACCGGGTCTCGTGTATGACTGCGTAGTTTGGCATGACGGCACGGACTGGCGGGTGATCGTGGATACAAATCGAAACGGTGATCTGAGCGATGATCTGGAATTGCGCCCCTACGGCATTGCGGGCGAATACGGAACATTTGATGAGCACACCAATGCAACCTACGCGGTGCAGGTTTATGAAGAAGGCGACCTGCTTTCGATCGTCACGATGAGTGGAGCGCACGGCACCCACGTGGCGAGCATCACCGCATCAAACTTCCCAGATGATCCCGCCCGCAACGGGGTCGCGCCCGGTGCACAGATTCTCTCCATCAAGATCGGCGATTTGCGCGTGGGTGGTGGCTCCTATGGACCCAGCGAACGTCGAGCAATTGCCACGGCGGCTCGATATGGCGTCGACATCATGAATGCGAGTTGGGGCGGATCCAGCACCTATCAAGACGGTCGTGATCACAATGCCATGAATTATCAACTGCTAGCGGACCGATTCGATATTTTGGCGGTCATGTCGGCGGGCAACGAAGGACCGGCCTTGAGCACAGCCGGCTCTGCCGGTGGCGAATCCAGCCGTGTGTTGGGCGTCGGTGCCTACGCTTCCGAGCAGATGGGCAAAGCCCTCTACAATACGATCAAGGACAGTCCCGATGCCGCGTTACAGTTTAGTAGTCGCGGTCCGACCAAGGATGGCGACATCGGGGTGGACATTATGGCCCCAGGCGCGGCTTGGGCTTCGACTTCCGCCGAGACTCTAAGGAGTGCCGGAATGTATAACGGCACCTCCATGTCGGCACCCTCGACCAGCGGCGTGGTTGCTTTGGTAATGAGTGCCGCCAAGCAGAACGGCATGAACCCGCGACCCGCTTTAATGCGAAAGGCGATGATGCTGGGCGCCACGCCGATCAACGCAGAGGCAGAGTTTACGCGCGGGGCGGGCATGGCCAACGCCAGTGGTGCTTGGGGCAAGCTCCAACAGTTGGCGGCAGAACCGGCCTTTGATGTTTTTTATGATGTCGGCGTAAACGGTGGCACGTTCGTCGATCGCGGACGGGGCCTGTATTTACGGGAGCCGATCAGTGAATTGCGGCGCCACGTAATTGCCGACATTGCGCCACACTGGCCGGAGTCGAGTAGCAGTGATGATCGTTTTAAGTTCGATGAGGATTTTGTGCTCAAACCGCTCGATTCCTGGATCGAAGCTCCAGAATTTATGCACATGGCGAATGGGTCGGAGCGCATGAACCTGCACCTTAATATCCCGGAGCGCTCGGAAAAATCCCGAGAACGCGGTGATGTGATCATGAGTCGCGTGGATGCGTTTGTCGCAGGCAAAGAAGATTTAGGCGCAGCCTTTACGGTTCCGCTCACGATTGTGCGTCCGGCGGACGAAGACGTCTTTGAAGAATATAAATTGGCGACCTCCATCCAGCTGACTCCCGCCATGACGGCTCGACGCTTTTATAGTGTGCCCGCGAATGCTGAAAAACTGTTGATCAAAATCAAGCACACGGCGGAAGACCCCATCACGCGTCGGTTCTTTTTGCAAGTGGTCACGCTTGCGGCCGAACAGGGACAGCATCACTACAAATCCGAGCATGTCGCTTGGATCGAGGAAGGCGACGAACATATGATGTCGGTTGCCGTTAGAGGTGGGGGCGTTACCGAACTGGCCTTCAACCAGTATTTTTATTCACCCGAAGCGACCCAACTCGATTTGGAGTTGGAGTGGCAAGGGGTAGGATTGAAACCCAATACGCTGGTAATGGAGCCAAATCAGGGATTCCTACCGGTTGAGATTTCGCCGATGGCGGATGCCAAAATTTCCGTCGAAGCGAAGATGGCTTCGGCAGTTCACGTCAGTTTGCCCGTCTCCACGGAAGACTACTACGATGACGAACGCGCCGAGCGCCCAGGTTCTCCGCTGAATCCTGGTCCGCAACAAGACCGCCTTGTCCGACTCACGTATGAAGTTGAATTTGAAGAAGCAACGACGGCGTCTTTAGGTGGACAGCAATCCTACGACTTCTCTGAGGGTTTTACCGGCGGACGCCTCAAGGTGATCCACGAGTCGGGTGAAATATTGTATAACACGTTCCCTGATCCCAAAAAGAGCTTCGAATTCCCCAAAGGGAAAACGACCCTCATCGGTGAACAGAGCACGTATTTGACGGCTATTTTGGATGAGGTAAAAACGCTTCCGTTGCGGATAAACATTCCACTCAAACCCGCACCATCACTCGGAGTATTGGCCAATCAACGCGCTCGTTTTATGGGGAGTGCGGCCAGCGATTTTGATCTCTCGGGTGGCCGCCAGCATATCCTGTTTTTGCAGGATACGATCATTGAAAAGGCAGCCGAACTGAAGCCGGTTCCGGACTTCCTGCGAGGCGAACTCACGTTCTCAGACGAAGATGACCGAAGTATTACCAAAACGAACTTGGTTTACATGTTAGGCGATGCGCCGAGCAAGGTGACCGATCAAGAGCTAGAGTCCAAACCCGGGGATGATCTCAAGTCTGAAACCGAAACGCTGACCGATGCTGTTTACAGTCTTCAACTCGACTTTGTGCAGAAGCATCGACTGGCCGAAGAGCTGGTGGTGGCGAGCCGTCGACTGGAGCTACTGGATCAGATGAGCGCGTTAAAACCCGAGAACCCATCGCCGTTAATTGAGCGTGCGATTGAAGGTGCCGTGCTCACCGGACTCATCAGCGATATTTGGGGCAAACTTCCCGCCGAAGAGGAAGAAACCGAAGGTGCAGCAACGGATGCAACAACCGACGAGGAATCGGCAGAGACTGAACCTGAAGTTGAAATTGAGAAACTCGAGAAGACGATCCCGAGTGAAGCTGAGATTTTGGCATGGCTGAATGAAGCGGAAGTCTTGGCGGACGCTGATGGCGTGAGTCGGTTTTTTGGAGGAAAACCCGTCGCACTTCCCGGAGATCTCGAAGCCCGTGACGAAATCGCTGCGGAAGAAAAGCAGTGGACCGAAAAACGGGAATTTCTGGCTACCATCAATCGCCTCAAAGCAGACATGTTGCATACGAAAGGTGAGATGGACGAGGCGTGGGCTGGATTGGCTGAATTACAGCGTTGGGAACCGGAAGCAGCGAAAGATACAACCAAGTTATTGGCGAAGTTCTACGATGCCGCAGGTTACACCGGATTGGCGTTAGAGTCGCTCAATGGCCGTATCGCCGAAGATCCCTATAATGTCGAACTGCTCAATGAACGCATTGCCCTGTATCGCGAGCTCGGTTGGGAGAAGTTCGCCTTAGCCGACGAACGCCTGCTGGCGGTTAGATCTGCTAACTTAGCCCGAATCAATTCACTGTAAGCCGCAGCCTAGCGTCTGCCGACGACCCTACTGCTTGGGGAGTAGGAGTCGGACGGGCTGAGGCACATTGATGAGGCTTTGAGCGTAGGTGAGTTTACCGGTTTCCTGATCAATCGAGAACGTCGCAATCGTGCCGGATTTCTGTGAGGCCGCGATCAGCCAATTACCATCAGCGGTAATGGTGAAATTCCGGGGCCAGACACCGCGGGCGGGCTCATTTTCGATGAGGGTAATTTGCCCGGTGTCTGTGTCGCGTTTAAACACCGCCAAGGAGTCGTTTCCACGGTTGGCGGTATAAACGAAATCGCCACTCGGGTGGACCAGAATTTCTGAAACATTGTTCGTCTGTTCATCGAGATCTTCCGGTGCCGCATTCACATGTTGGATAACTGCGAAGGTGGCCTTATCGGCGTCATATTCGAAGGCCGTAACATGGTGGGAAAGCTCATCACTCACATAGGCAAATTTTTGATCCGCTGTGAACGCCATGTGGCGCGGACCGGAGCCGGCGGGAACGCCGGTCTTGTGCAGGAGCTTCAATTGCGGGTCGTCCCGATTCACAGCGAAGGTCCAGATTTCATCCGAACCCAGATCGGTGACATGCAAGCTCTCTCCGCTCGGAGTAAATCCTGCCCAGTGGGGGCGAGATTGGGTCTGCACACGATGGGGCCCGTTTCCTTTGTGCATGAAGATATCTTTCAGGCCATCAAACGATCCATCGGGGTTGAGGGCTACGAGGGTCGTAGCTTCGCTGCCGTAGTGGGCCGTGGACAGGAATCTCCCGGTATTATCCACGGCGATGTGAGCTGGAACAGAAACGGGCAAAATCAGGGTGTCGAGTTCATCGACTTCTCCGTCGGCATTGAGACGGAGGGCCTTGACGCCGCTGGATTTTCTCTCTCGCCAAGAGCTGTAAACCACCGAGTGGTTGGGATGCCACACCAGCCAGCTTCCAGAGCCAAATTCGTGGATCAGTTCGGGCGAAGCGAGTTTGCCGGAGTTGAGATCAATCGCGGTCCGATAGACTCCGCCTTGGCCCGCGATTAAAATAGCAGATTCGGTTTTAGCCGTGAGAAATGAAGCGGTGGATAAGGACAAGGTGAGGAGGGCAGGTAAAATTTTCATGGAGTAAGATCGAGGAAGGAAGAACTGATGGCGGTGGATACCGTTTTTTTGAAGGCTGAAATTCGATCAGCCCGGGGCAATGCTGACGGCGTTTCGAACGTATAAGAAAGATCACCGTGATATTTGAAGAGATAGATGGCCTCCGGCCAAGTGTCGCGCAGGGCCGGATCACTTTGGGGGCGAATGATCGCGGTTTCGTCAATTGGACGACCATCAATTTGCTCCCCGGGCTCGATGGGGATATGCCAAGCCGCCGCGTCGCGAATGGAACGGGCCTTATGAGGGACCGACTGACGGGATAGTTCGTAGAGGTAGAATCCCGTAGCCTCCCAGTCCTCGTGAAGGCATAGACTGAGATTGAAGCGCGGTTGTTTTCGGAGCCAATTCAGGTGAGCTTTTACTTCGACTGATACGGGACTGAGATAATCGCGATTGAGGTCAATGCCCTCGGCGTTCTCGCGTTGGCCACTTGAAAATCCAGTAGGATTGAGCATCGGAATCAGAAACCAATTGGCACGATCATCGAAGAAACCGGCTTGTAACAAAGCAAGGAGGGCCTCGGGCGGAGCGGGTTCGTCACCATGCACTCCGCTGGATAAATAAAAACGAGGATGCGGTCCGGCGGTCCGCTTGGTGAATGCTATCAATGGAAAATCATCCCGATAGCCCATCAATTCTTCTCGGAACCCGAGCCGCGCGGCTTCGGCACGAAAGCGTGCGAGCAATGCAACGGGATCAAGCGGGCAGGCTTTGACAGGGGGCATGCTCACGTTCTTGCTGGCCGATCCCGGAGTTCACAAGCCGGGATTCATATAATCGTCATGTCACAAGTTCGCGTTCGTTTCGCTCCCAGCCCCACGGGGTTTTTCCATATCGGCAGTGCCCGCACGGCATTGTTTAACTGGCTCTATGCCCGCCACACGGGGGGCAAGTTCGTGCTTCGCATCGAAGATACCGATAAGGAGCGCAACAGTGACGAGTATTTGGAAGTGATTTACTCCAGCTTACGTTGGTTGGGAATGGATTGGGATGAAGGACCCGAAATCGGCGGGGATTTTGGTCCTTATCGCCAAAGCGAGCGCGACGGAATTTATCAGGACTACATTGAGAAACTAAAAGCCGCCGACCGACTCTACGAAAAAGAGGGTGCATGGTGGTTTAGGATCTCAGGTGAACCGCAAATTATTGAAGACCAGATTCGTGGCCGCGTAGAACGCACTGAGGAGAAAGACTTCGTCGTGGTGCGCTCGAATGGATCACCGGTGTTTCACCTCGTGAATGTCGTCGATGACATCACGATGGGTATTACCCACGTGATACGCGGTGAGGATCATCTTTCCAATACCAGCAAACACACCGAGCTCTTAAAGGCCCTCGGAGCACCGTTGCCAACGTTTGCCCACATTCCGCTCATCCTGCGACAAGATGGTCCCGGCAAAATGTCGAAACGGGATCAAGGCGCGCTGGTCGAAGAATACCAGAAGCGCGGATACTTGCCGGAATCCGTGGTGAATTTTCTTTGTTTGCTCGGTTGGAATCCGAAGGACGATCAGGAGAAAATGCCCATCGCGGAAATTATTTCACGTTTCGATTTCCCCGGGGTCAATCAAAGCAACGCCCGCTTCGACGAGCGGAAGATGGCGCATCTCAATATGTCGTATCTGCTGGAACTTCCATCGAATGACTTCCTAGCCAAGGCTCGGGACTTTTTCGCGGCCACTCCGAAACACGCGGCGATTATGAGTTCGGTGTCAGAGGATTACTTCGCGGCGGTCATGGAAATCAGCCAGCCGAAGATTAAGGCGGTCGAGGAACTGCCGGCCTATATTTCATACTTCTGTTCCGATGAGTTTCCTTGGAACCCCAAAGCGCTCAAGAAGACCTTCAAGAAGGGCGAACCTTTGGCGCGCTTGGCTGAATTGAAAGATTTACTTGCGGGCCAAGATTCGCTCAATGACGAAACCGCCGTCGAAGACGCGATGAAAGCCATGGCCGAATCCAATGGAAACGGCTTTGGGGATTATCAAGCGATCGCACGACTTTCGGTCACCGGAACAAATGCCGGCCCGGGCATCACGCAAATCTTCCGGGTGCTCGGTAAAGATAGCGTGGTTGAGCGGATGGAACGTTTCCTCGCGAGCCCGCCTGAAATTCCGGCCTGATCCTCGGGCAACTACCTCGACGGTCGGGCGTAAACCTCGATCCAATCGAGACGTGAACACGCGTGGCTGTTGCCACCGACCATCAAATCGGTGAATCCGATTTGAGTCACCCGAGAGAGGTCAGCGTCCGTGACGACGGGATGCTCTTCGACGATCAACTCCATGTTCAGTTTTCGCCATGCGATATTGGCCATCACGAACTCCCGTTCTCGCCAGTCATCCGAAGGCCCATCTCCCACATCGCTGACCAACCAGTCACGATTCTCCAATTGGACGATGATCCTCAAAACGCGAAAACCACTCTGTTTGGAGCGCCAGCGCACTTTGGCTTGGCCCGTGAGGTCGAAGGGGCCTGATTTGGGCTGAAGGGAAACGGCCCAATTGCTGGCGACGCTGCGCCCTGACCAGATGTAATACGGGTCATCCGCCGGTTGGTCGTGATTGCTCTTCTTGATCAAATCTTTCGACGAACCATGCAGGTGTAGAATAAGGTCAGGGTTTGCGACGTGATTCTGATTTACCGGCAGCTCGGCCGGAGTTTCTTTCCAGTCTTCACGAAAGAGAAGTGTGGGCCGTTGAGCGTGACTGGTCGAAACTGAGATCGCGCAGACGATAACGAGTGTTTTGAGCAAGAGACGAAGGGCGGTGGGGGGCATGAGTGTGATGGAAACAACCCGGATCGTCTCTCTCAAGACCAACCACGCGGAAGAATCAGGAACTACTTCGGCTCTGCCGCCGCATCACGATCATCGTAGTGCTTGGCACTTTCGCTCTGCCAGAAAGGCGAGGAATCCCACAGCGGAACCGTGGGTAGCATCGATTCCCAGTCGGCCAATTCCTTGAACAAGGCTTCAGTGCGTTCCCGTTCTTCGAACGACAGGTCATTGAGTTCTCCCGCATCCTCATGGGGGGCAAATAACTCGGCGGGCCGATGAGAGAGACGCAATAACTTGCGGTCCCCGTTTCTCACTGCGGCTTGACCTTGTAGTCGCCAAAAGAGGCTCCGGGGTTTGGCCGGACTTTCGGCCCGGAGATAAGGCAGGAGATTGATGCCATCATAAGCCCCAAATTTTTGAACCCCGCGTTTATGATTGCGGGGGTCTTCGTGAGACAGAGGCGCACGAAGAGGTAACGGAGCAGCGTTTGCGGCGGTTAAGAAGGAAGGAAGGAGATCGAGTGCCGAAACGGGCTCGGTATAGGTTTTTCCGGCCGGTAATGCGGCGGGCCACGACCAGATCATGGGCACCCGGATACCGCCTTCTTTCAGCGCTCCCTTGCCGCCGGAGAGAGGACCATTCCAACTACCGTTGCTGGAAGGGCCGCCGTTATCGGAAAAGAAAACAATCAGCGTATTCTCCATTTCCCCGTTCGATTTGAGCCAATCATGAATTCGGCCGACACCTCGATCCAATGCCCACATCATGGCGGCATACGTGCGTCGGATGGGATCCTCGATGTGCGTGAATTTTGCCAGATCGGCCTCAGTCGCATGCATCGGCCCATGCGGGGCATTATAGGACATGAAAACGAACCAAGGGGTTTTCTGGGTCTTTTGATCCGCCATCCAACGAATCCCTTCGTCAGTGAAGAAATCGGTCAGATAGTCATTTGAGAACTCCGTGACGGGAGTGCCGTTTCGTTCGATGCTATTTCGGTCCCTCAAGGGGAAATAGCTATGACTTCCGGCCAGCATGCCGCAGAAGTAATCAAAGCCGCGTTCGTTCGGGTGGAAACCAGGGCCGATACCCTGATGCCATTTCCCGATTAAAGCAGTAGCGTAGCCGGCTGACCGCAAGTGATCACCAAGGGTCAACTCACCGGGAGGTAGGCCGAGTAATTCGGGTCGAGTCGCGTAATGTTTATCGTCGCGATTGAGGTTTCCCTCGTATCCAAAACGCCGGGGGTCGCGTCCGGTCAGGAGGCCCGCGCGTGAAGGTGAGCATACCGAGCTCACAACGTAACCTTGGCTGCAAAACACCCCGGAACGGGCGAGGGCATCCAGATGCGGGGTGCGGAGTTTTTCGCTCCCGGTGAAGCCGGTATCGCCGTATCCCATATCATCGGCCAGGACGAGGATGATGTTGGGAGCAGTAGGCGAGGCCGCAAAAATAACCGGAGTGAAGAAAGTCGCGAGTGTCAGGGCCACGACAGTGCAGATACGTGTATTCAAGGGGAGATGAGGAGCAATGGAATGGAGAATGGATGAACCTCGCGCGCAATCAAACCATCATGAACAAGGCCGAATCAGGCGCTACCGTCTGCGGTAGACTCACCCAAGATATACCGCGCCTCATGCAAGAGTTCCGCCGGCGCGATGGGTTTGCTCAAAGCAGTCTTCGCCCCCATGCTTTTAGCCATGGACAGGTAGTCGGTGGCACCGACTCGCCCTCCACCCGAAACCGCGATGATGGGCAATTCGGGGAACCGCTTGCGGACGGTCATGATCGTCTCGAATCCCTCCATCTCGGGCATAATCACGTCCGTTACCATGATATCAAAATTACCGCCGTCTAATTGGAGTAATGCCTCTTTTCCGTTTCGAGCGGTGACGACGGTTTGATCATTCGCGCTGAGGTATGCGGACTGAACTTCGAGGAGTTCCTCGTTATCGTCGACTAAGAGAAATTTTGCCATTAATTTGCGGACTTCGACGAAAGACTGTTTCGTTTCGGGTAGGTTACCAGTCGGGAAATTACTTACTTGCCCAGGTGTCGCGGAGGGTGATGGTGCGATTAAAGACCGGTAGACTGCTCGATGCTGAGGACGAATCTCGGGTGAAATACCCTAACCGTTCAAATTGCACCCCTTGGTCTGAAGGCAACGTCAGTAAATCCGGCGGGATCTTGGCCTGAACGATGGAAAGAGACTCGGGATTGAGACAGTCCATGAAGTCTTCAGCCGCGCCCGGTTCAGCCACGTTGAAGAGGCGATCGTAGAGACGGATTTCGGCATCCAAGGCATTCACGGCACTGACCCAATGGATCGTGCCTTTCACCTTTTGACCGGAATTGGGTTCACCACTGCGCGTGGTTAAATCCGCGGTGGCATGAACTTCGAGAATGTTGCCGGCTTCGTCTTTGACCACATCCTGGTAGGTTACGATGCAGCCGTATTTGAGACGCACGCTGCCACCGGGTTTTAGGCGCCGGAATTTGGGTGGAGGCACTTCGGCAAAATCATCCTGTTCGATAAAGACCTCGCGGGTGAGGCGCACGGGGCGAGTGCCTTGAGATTCATCTTTGGGATGATTCGGAGCCTGGGTTTCGTAGACTTCGTCAGCCGCAAGATTTGTGAGGACCAATTTGATGGGTGCCAATACCGCCATGCGACGAGGGGCCGTGGTGTTAAGTGAATCACGCACGATGCCCTCGAAAACTGCAGCTTCGGTGATTCCATCAAATTTGGTTATACCGATATGGTAGGCAAAATCCCGAATGGCGGCAGCGGGGATACCCCGACGACGTAGACCGGCGAGAGTCGGTAAGCGTGGGTCGTCCCAACCTTCAACCGCGTTCTCCTCCACCATGCGCAGTAGTCGGCGCTTACTGAATAGAGTGTAGGCTAGATTCAACTTCGCGAATTCAATCTGTTGAGGCAATCCACGGGGCAAGTTGAGTGACTCGAGAATCCAATTGTAGAGTGGGCGATGAACTTCGAATTCCAGCGTGCAGAGCGAGTGGGTGATACCCTCGAGGTAGTCACTCAAGCAATGGGCAAAATCATAGAGTGGATAGATGTTCCACTTTGAACCCGCATGGTGGTGCTCCACGTGACGAATCCGGTAGAGTAGCGGGTCTCGGAGCCAGACGTTGGGCGATGCCATGTCGATTTTGGCC